>NZ_JBIUAQ010000038.1:0-15055 GCF_044547565.1 Amycolatopsis sp. NPDC052450
AACCGTGCGATAGCCCGGAACCGGACCGCCTCCAACCGCGCGATCCCCTCCGACGCCGCCACCGCCACATCCACAACATCCCTATCCCCCAACGAGTTCAGCGAACCGTTGACCTCCTTCAACACATCCGACTCGGTCATGTCCTTGAGCAGCGCCACAACGGCGTGGGAAGTATCCACACCCAGAACCTACAACCGACCACCGACAATTTCCGGACCTCACAGACGCCACAGGCATTGCCGATTTCCGGCAACGACACAACTGGCTCGGCAGCAGCGCTGCAACACGCCCCACGGTGAGAGATCAGAGTCGGGAAGTCCCGCACACAAGGAGATCTCCTGACATTCGACCCAGGCACGGCGGATATTGCCGTTTCCCGGCAACGACACAGACCGGCTCAATAGTGGTGCCGCAATTCGCCCCACAGCGCGGGACAAGGCCGAGACGCTCCAAGAAAAATGCACCCCTTGCTCGTCATTCTCCACTCCCCGGCAGCCTCAGCGGGAGGCGGCCACAGTCCACATAGGACACTCACCACTGCGGCCGAGCGCTGCTCGACGGGGATCCGTGACCAGACCCGCGTCTGTGGAGATCCTCGCGAGAAACGGTGTCAGCGACGGCCGGTCGACATAACCCCAAGCGAGCTGCTTTACCGGCGGCGAGGAAGTACATCTCGTCCCGGTGAAAGCCGTACCGGCCCGAAAGCAGCACCAGGACCTGTATCGCGACGACGAGACCGTCCGGATCGCTCCGTCGCGCCTCCTCGGCCGAGGCGGAGCCTACTGCGTGGGAGGGGCGAGTTCGACGCGGTTGCGGCCACCTTGTTTCGCCCGGTACAGCGCGGTGTCCGTGGCGACGAGAAGGTCGTCGACGCTGGTGATGTTGGCCGCCGGGTACAGCGCCCCGCCGATCGACACCGTCAGATCCGTGAGCACGGTCTCGCGATCGGGGAGCGCGACCGAGACCACCGCCACCTGGTGCCGGATCCGTTCGGCCACCTGGCGCAGCGTCTCCTCGCCGTGGATGTCCGGGATGACGATCGCGAACTCCTCGCCGCCCCACCGCCCGCAGACGTCCTGCTCGCGGATTTCAGCGCGCAGCGCGTCGCCGACCGCGCGGAGGACGAGGTCGCCGTTGGGGTGCCCGTAGGTGTCGTTGATCGTCTTGAAGTTGTCGAGGTCGAGGAACAGCACGCCGAGTTTGCGGCCGGCGCGCGTCCGGCCGAGGTGCTCTTCGGCCAGCTGACGCCAGCGGCGTTTCGTGACGAGGCCGGTGGTGGCGTCGGTGTGCGCGTCGCGCCGGTACTGCGTCAGCAGCAGCCCGCGGTGCAGCGCGACCAGCGCGATGACGACCCCGACGAGGACCAGCGGGTTGGCCTGCACGAGGACGACGGCCGTCACGAGGCCGAGGCCGAGCGCGCCCGCCTCGAGGATCTGGTCGCCGAAGCCGGAGAACAGTTCGCCGATCGACTTGGGCGGCGACGAGAGCGCGATCGCGATCATCACCAGCACGGTGTTGATCGCCCAGCGCAGGGCCGCGGCCACGATGATGACGGCGAGATCGCCCAGTCCGGCGAGCAGCCCGGAGTCGGGCGAACCGGGGTAGTGGCGCATGCCGAGGCTGAGGACGACGACGGCGGCCTGCGTGCCGCAGAGCACCGTCGCGGCGGAAAAGATCCACCGATGGGGGAGTACCGGCCGTTGGTGTGGCCAGATCCGCAGCCATGCGATGGTGTAGGTCACCACGACCATCGCGGCGGCGAGCACCGGAGGCAGCGCGATGACGGCGGCGACGCTCCAGACCGCCTTGGTGTCGACGTAGGCGACTGACGGGGCCCTGTCGTACTCCCGTTGGCGTTCGATCTGCCGGGTGCCCTCGATCGCGATGGCCGCGCACAGCGTCAGGACGCCGAATCGGGCCAGGTCGGTGCCGGTCACCGGGACCAGCCGGGCCGTGGCGGCGGTCGAGAGGACTGCGATGAGATTCACGACCAGGACGTAGGAACGCACAGGTCGCGGCAGGCTCCACAGGTGCCAGGCCTTGAGCCGCCGCCGCGCGCCGCCGAGTCGTCCGTCCACGCACCCTCTTCCGTCGGTGATCTACACCGTAATCGAACCGGGACGGCGACGACCGCGTTGTCTCCGACGATAAGACACGCGGCCGCGAATTCGCCCGGACAGCCCAACCAAAACGAGGGAGGTGCACCGATGCAGGACAACAACTGGTGAGTGTTTTGCCGGATAGATCGCTATTTCGCGGGAGGTGAACGACATGCGGGACAACAACTGGACCTGAGTGATCCGGCCCACAAGAGCGTGCGGCTTCACGAAGGGAGGTGAACGTAGTGCGTGACAACAACTGGACGACCCGTCGTGACAACAACTGGACGTGATGTGTCAGGAACCGTGCTCGCCAACGGGTGTCGTCCCGCCGGCCGGACCCGCGGGATCTTCGGATTCCTCCGGGCCGCGGCGGGACGACACCGCCCGTGACCAGCCCGCCCCGGCGACGCAGGCGACCACCACGCCCGCGCCCGCCGCGACGGTGACCACTGTGGTCGGCGCGACGACCTGGGCCAGCAGCCCGGCCGCCGCGATCCCGGCCGCCTGAGCCGCCCGCAACGCCGCTATCGCGACCCCGATCACCTGACCGCGATGGGCGGCCGGCGCGGCGAGGCTGTACTGCGTCTGAGTGATCATGTCGTGTGCGGAGAACACCCCCGAGAGCGTCCACAGCACGACGATCGTGACCAGGCCCGGCGCCCAGCCGGTCGGGATCAGCACCAGGCTGCTCGCCACCGTCAGCGCGCCCAGCACCTTGACCTGCCGTTCCCGCGGGATCCGGCTCAGCAGGATCCCGCCGAGCACCGAGCCGACCGGGTTCGCGGCCAGCAGCCACGGCAGCGCGTCCGCGCCGCCCAGTTCGGCGGCGACCGGGACGGCGAGGCCTTCGGGCACGACGTAGAAACCGCAGCAGCAGGCGATGAGCAGCAGCCAGCGCAGCTTGCGGTCGCGCGCCACCAGCCGGCAGCCCGCGATCAGGGACGGGCGCTCGTGATGGCTCGGTGCCGATGGTGGGAACCGTTCGAGCCCGAAGCGGAGCATGAGCGCGGAAAGTGCGAACGTGCCCGCGTCGATCAGCAGCGCGCCGGGTACGCCGAGGCCCGTGACGACGGCGGCGCCCGCGCCGAAGCCCACCACGAGCCCGGCCTGGTAGGTGGAGGAGATGACGGCCTGGCCGACGACCAGCCGGTCCGGATCGAGCAGATCCGGCAGCATCGCCTGACGGGCCGCGTGAAACGGCCCGGCCATGAGCTGCACGACGAACAACAGCGCGGCCGCGGCGGGCAACGGCAGCCCGGGCACCGCCATCAGCGCGATCAGGACCGCGCGGCCGACGTCGGTCACCACCATCACGGTGCGTCGCGAGAACCGGTCCGCGATGCCGCCCAGCGCGCCACCGAGGAGATCGGGCACGAACGTCAGCGCGTACGCGGCCGAAGCCCAGCCCGCCGAGGAGGTCCGGTCGAACACCAGCACCGTGAGGGCGACCCTGGCCAGCTGGTCACCGGCGACCGAGAGCAGATGCGCGAGCCAGATCCGGCGGAATCCGGCGACCGCGAAGACGCTGCGGAACGACGCCGCCCGGGCTGGCATGCGTTTCAGGCTGTCGTGAGGCGGCCACTTCGCGCAACCCTCGAGAAAAATCCGCCGGCCGTGTCAAACCACCGGGGGCCCGTTCGACGTGTGGGTAAGAGAAGGAACGGAGAATCCGATGTCGCATTCACTGGGCCCGCTGGCGAACAACCTGGCCGCCTACGCCATCTACTCGACCGCGCAGACCGAGATGCGCCACGCCTACAAGCTGATCGAGGTGGGCGACTACCTCGGCGCCGCCGCGGAGATCGATTCCGCCGCGCGCGCCGCCGAGGTGCTGGCCCGCGCGACCTCCGAACTGGACGCCGAGCGTTCGGAACGATGGCTCAGAGTCGTCGCCGCCCGGAGGCGGTTCGCCGAACAGGCCCGCGTGCGCGCCTCGGACACCGCACTGGCCCTTGCCGCTTAACGGAAAGCGCGTCTATAGGTGACCGGGCTGACGCCGGTCGTGCGCTTGAACCGGTCGCGGAACGAGGTGGGCGAACCGAAACCGACTTCGGCGCCGATCCGTTCGACGGCGTACTGGGTGGTCTCCAGCAGATGCTGCGCCTGCCGGACACGCGTCCGGTGCAGCCACTGCAACGGTGTCGTCCCCGTCTGGTCACGGAAGTGCCGGATGAGCGTGCGCGTGCTCATCCCGGCGCGTGCCGCGATGTCGGCCAGCGTCAGCTCGCGCGCGAGATTTTCCTGCATCCACAGCAAAGTGGGTTCCAGCGCCGCGCCGCGGGGAGCGGGAGGATGCCGCAACGCGATGAACTGTGCCTGGCCGCCTTCGCGTTCCAGCGCCATCACGGAAAGTCGGGCGGCGTCGGCCGCGATCGCGGAGCCGTGGTCCCGGCGGATCAGGTGCAGGCACAGGTCCAGGCCCGCGGCGGCGCCCGCCGACGTCAGGATCTGCCCGTTGTCGACGTAGAGCACGTCCGGGTCGACGTCGACCTCCGGGTACGCGGCGGCCAGTGCCTCGGCGGCGACCCAGTGGGTGGTGGCGCGAAGCCCGTCGAGCAGACCCGCGGCGGCGAGGATGAAGGTCCCAGAGCAGATCGAGGCGATCCGCGTACCTCTCGCGGCGGCCGAGGTGAGCGCGTCGTGGACGGTTTCCGGCAACGGTCCGGTGGGGTCGGCGGTGCCGGGGACGATGATCGTGTCGGCTTCGCGTAGCGCCTCCAGTCCCCACGGAGCGCGCAGAGTGAAGTGCCCCGCGTCGACGTCCGGCTGCTCGGCGCAGACGATGACCCGATAGCCCGCGCTCCCGTCGGTGAGCCGCGTCCTGGTGAAGACCTCGATCGGCGTCGAGAGGTCGAACGGGATCAGCTTGTCCAGTGCGAGGACGGCGACGGTGTACATGACCGCAACCTACTCGCCCGGTGGCGAGATCCCGTTGGAGGCGTCGTTCACGCCACTGGGACCGGGCTTCGTCCGCTTCTAGCGTCGAACCATGATGATCATCGCGCCGATTCTCGTCGGCCTCCTCTACGTCGTGCTGATGTCGCTGATCCACGAGCCGCACCGCCGCCGCTTCAACGCGGTCATGGTGGCGGGCGCCGGCGCCGCCTATCTGAGCGGAGGCGGTCTTGGCATCTGGGAGTTCGCGTTCGCCGCCGTCGTGACCTACGTGGCTTACCGCGGCCTCGAGTCCTGGACGTTCATCGGCATCGCCTGGCTGCTGCACACCGGCTGGGACGTCGTGCACCACCTCAAGGGTGCCCCGATCATCCCGTTCGCCGAGCATTCCTCGTTCGGCTGCGCGATCTGCGATCCGGTGATCGCGATCTGGTGTTTCGCGGGCGGGCGATCGGTGACGGATCTCCTCCGAGCCCGTCGCGGACCCGTCGCGCACTCCGGGCCGCCGTTCGACTGATCGGGCGGCTTGGCCCCTGGGCCGTTCGATGCGAACATATGTTCTATGACGCCCGAGGGTCCCATCCTGCACGCCGACCTGGATTCGTTCTACGCGTCGGTCGAGCAGCGTGACGACCCGAGCCTGCGCGGACGTCCGGTCATCGTGGGCGGGGGCGTCGTCCTGGCGGCCAGTTACGAGGCCAAGGCGTACGGCGTCCGCACCGCGATGGGCGGCGGCCAGGCGCGGCGGTTGTGCCCGGACGCGATCGTGGTCCCGCCTCGGATGCGCGCGTATTCCGAGGCGAGCAAGGCGGTCTTCGAGGTCTTCGGCAACACGACGCCGCTGGTGGAAGGCATCTCGATCGACGAGGCCTTTCTCGACGTCGGCGGGCTGCTGAAGATCGCGGGAACGCCGAGCCGGATCGCCGCGAAGCTGCGGAAGGACGTCCTGGAGCAGGTCGGCCTCCCGATCACCGTCGGCGTGGCGAGGACGAAGTTCCTCGCGAAGGTGGCCAGCGGTGTCGCGAAACCCGACGGTCTCCTCGTCGTGCCGCACGACAAGGAGCTGGAGTTCCTGCACCCGCTTCCGGTCGAGCGGTTGTGGGGCGTGGGCAAGGTGACGGCGCAGAAGCTCCGCGAGCGCGGCGTGACGACGGTCGGGCAGATGGAGGGGTTCGGGGAGAAGGAACTCGTCCGGATGCTCGGCCGCGGCGTCGGCACCCATCTGCACGCCCTGTCCCACAACGACGACCCCCGGCGCGTGCAGACCGGCCGCCGTCGCCGCTCGATCGGGGCGCAGCGCGCGCTCGGCGGCAGGCCGCGTTCGCCCGAGGAGCTCGACGCGACACTGCTGACGCTGGCCGATCGCCTGTCCCGCCGTCTGCGTTCGGCGCATCGGGTTTGCCGCACCGTCGTGCTGCGGATGCGGTTCGGCGATTTCACCAAGGCGACGCGTTCGCACACCTTGCTGGAGGCGACGGAACAGACCGGCGCGGTCGTCGCGGCGGCCCGTGGGCTGCTCGCCGCGGCGAGACCGCTGATCGACGAACGCGGGCTCACGCTGATCGGGCTCGCGCTGACGAACCTGTCGAAGGACGACGCCATCCAGCTGGCCTTGCCGTTCGGGGCGAAGCCGAGGGACGAGCTCGACGCGACGCTCGACACCGTCCGGGACCGGTTCGGCTCGAAGTCCATCACGCGCGCGGTGCATCTCGGGCAGGTCGAGGAGCCGTGGGTGCCGCTCCTGCCGGACTGAACCCCGTCGCTAGGGTGTCCCGGTGGCGGAAGTCGAGATCTACACCGATGGTGCGTGCAGCGGGAATCCCGGGCCCGGCGGCTGGGGCGCGGTGCTGCGGTACGGCACGGTCGAGAAGGAGATCTACGGCGGCGATCCCGGGCCGACCACGAACAACCGGATGGAACTGACCGCGCCCATCGAGGCGCTGGAAAGCCTGAAGCGCCGGGTCGCGGTCGACATCTACACCGACAGCACCTACGTCCGGAACGGCATCACCAGCTGGGTGCGGAACTGGAAGAACAACGGCTGGATGACCTCGGCCAAGACGCCGGTCAAGAACGCCGATCTGTGGCGCCGTCTCGACGAAGCCGCTTCGAAGCACGACGTCGAATGGCACTGGGTCAAGGGCCACTCCGGGCATCCGGAGAACGAGCGAGCGGACCGGCTCGCCGTCAAAGGCGTGGAAGAGGTCGTGGGGCGACCGGTGATCCAGCCCGGCGAGCGGTCCGCTCCGCGGCGCTAGCAGCTGACGTTGACCTTCGCGCCCTTGGCGAAGGAGACGTGCACGTGGTCCATGTGGTTGGCGGTCGCGCCGCCGCGGTCCTCCATGGTGTCCCAGCCGCTGCCGTCGTTGTAGCGCTGGCGCCAGATGACGTAGGTGACGCCGAAGTCCTTCTGGTTGGCCAGGAGGTATTCGGCGATGGCGTTGCCGGTGGCGGTGTCCACCATGAAGTCCAGCGCGAGGCCGGAGGGGTGGTCGCTGGCGTTCGCCCGGCCGGCGACGCCGCCGACGTTCTTGACGCCGAACTTCGCCTTGACGTGGTTTCCGACCTGGGCCACGTGCGGCTTCACGCCGGCGAGGTCGGTCGAACACGCCGTCGCGGCGGGCACGGTCTTCTTGACCGGCGCGGGGGCCTTGGTCGACGTCGTCGGCTTCGGGGGAGCCGAGGAGGTCGACGGAGGCGGGGTGGTCGTGCTGGAGGGCGGGGTGCTGCTGGTCGGCGGCGGGGGAGTCACGCTGGAGACCGGGGGAGCCTGCAGCGCGAGCGCGGCACTTGCCGCTTCGACGTCAGGGGTACCTGCGGTGGTCAGCCACATCGACGCCGGGAGCGCCGTGGCGACCGCTGCCGCGATACCCGCGGGGAGCTTCCACTGCGGAGCCTTGTTCTTGCGATGTCTGCCGGCCATTTCTCTGATCACTCACCACTTCGGGGACGGGAACTCGCGTCGGGGGCCGCGAGCTCCGGGCAACATTACGAAAAGGACACGGCAATGTCACGCCCGAGTGTGTTCGCCCACAGTTACCTTGATCGTTGAACCAAAAGAGGCTCACAGCCGTACAGACACAAGAAGTGCTTTTATGTGACCACCGTGAGTGACGAATTCAGTCCGCTTTGCAGGATTGGAAGTACATGTCCCCGTCCGGCGAGGTCACGTTGACTCCCGGGGAGCTCGGAGCCCGCGTGGTCGCCGCCGACGCCGCGATCGTGGTGCAGACCAGCTGGTTGATGGCCTGATTCGACAGTTTTCGCATACTGAACGGCAGCACGATGGCGGTCGGATCGCCGGAGTACACCTCGACTCGCCCCACCTCCGCCGGGACGAAGGTGGTGAGCCCCTGCGCGGCTTCCCGCTCCGTCGGTCCCTTCAGCAGCAACGTGAGCGCGCCTTCGGGTGAGATGAAGCCTTCGGTGGGCCGCGTCACCGGGATGACCCGGCCGTCGGAGACGAAGTACAGCGTCAGGCCGTTGACGACGTTCGGCCCCGTGGTGGCGCGGATCGACGGCCCCGGCCCGGCCGGGACGACGCCGGTCGGCTGGACGCCGCAGGCCGCCACCAGTGCCGCGGCCGCGAGAGCGGGCAGCACCCGGATCCTCCTCATCGCGTCCCTCCTTCGGTCCGGTGCGGCAGGCGCAGGACGAACCGGGCGCCGTGCCCGGTGTCGGCGGCGGTGAGGTCACCGCCGTGCAGGCGGGCGTTCTCCAGCGCGATCGCCAGTCCCAGCCCGCTGCCCTCGGAGCGGGCGCGGGCGGTGTCGGCCTTGGTGAACCGGTCGAACACATGCGGCAGGACCTCGGGATCGATCCCCGGCCCGTGATCTTCGACCGCCAGGGTGACGCCGTCGTCGCCGGCGCGCAGGCGGACCTCGACCGGGGGCGCGCCGTGCCGGAACGCGTTGCCGACGAGGTTGGCCACGATCAGGTCGAGCCGCCGCCGGTCGACGCGGGCGAGGACGCCTTCCGGCAGGTCGGTGACCAGGTCTTCGCCGTCGCGCCAGCCGCGCGCGTCGAGGCTGTCCCGGATCGCCGTCGCGAGATCCCATTCGTCGAGCACGAGTTCGGCGCGGCCCGCGTCGAACCGGGAGATCTCGACCAGATCCTGGACGAGCCGGGTCAGCCTGCGGGTCTCGCCCGAGACCAGCCGCGCCGCGACGGCGGTGTCCGGTGGCAGCGTCTCCGCGTCTTCGTCCAGGACATCGGTGACCGCGTTCATCGCGGCGAGCGGTGTGCGGAGTTCGTGCGAGACGTCGGCGACGAACCGGCGCGCGTCTGCCTCCATGGCTCTCAGCTCGCCGACCGTGCGTTCCAGTTCGGCGGCGGTGTTGTTGAAGGTGGTGACCAGTTCGGCCAGCTCGTCGGATCCCTTGGCGGGCAGCCGGACGTCGAGCCTGCCTTCGCCGAGCTGGGCGGCGGCGGTGTTGAGCGCCCGGACCGGCCGCAACACCTGTCTCGCCGCGAGGAGGGCGAGCGCGGCGGCCAGTGGCAGCACGAGCGCGGCCGTCTGCCAGGCGGATCTCGCGAGTTCTTCGATGGCCTTTTGCTGCTGGACGAGCGAGGTGAGCGAGTACACCTCGACGCCGCTGGGCCCCATCAACCCGTCCGGCTGCCGCACCAGCACCGGCAGGCCGATCAGGAGTTCGGGGATGGGTTCCGGGCCGGCGTCGCGGTCCACCCGCTGGAACTGGATCCGGGTGTTGTTCGCGATGCTCTGCCGCAGCTCGGGAGAGAAGGTGGTCAGATCCGGGCCGTTGACCGACCGCAGATTCCGGTAGACCGCGACCGCGTTCAACCGCAGGCTGCCCGCGAAGTCGTTGAGCTGCTCCTGCGTCGGCGGCGTGGACAGCGGGCGGCTGTAGGAGCTGACTCGGTCCTTCAGCTGGTCCATCGCCGCGTCCTGGACGGATTTGAGGATCGCGTTCCTCGCCGAGACGTAACTGACCCCCGCCGTGGCCGCCGCCCCGATGATCGTCATCACCGCGAAGGCCAGGATGAGCCGGGGCCGCAGCCCGGAGAGCAGCCTCATGAACGGCCGAATCGGTACCCGAAGCCACGGACGGTCTGGACGTGTTCGGGTTTCGCGGGCACGTCTTCGATCTTCGCGCGCAGCCGCTGGACACAGGCGTCGACCAGCCGGGAGTCGCCGAGATAGTCGTGATCCCAGACGGCGGAGAGGATCTGCTGGCGGCTGTAGACCTGCCCCGGCGTGCGCGAGAGCTCCAGCAGCAGTTTCAGCTCGGTCGGGGTCAGCGAGACCGGCTCGCCGTTCTTCGTGACCACCAGCCCGGCCCGGTCGATGACCAGACGGCCGTGCCGTTCCCCGCCGGGTTCGTCCTCGTTCGCGGGTTTCTCGCTCACCGCGCGCCGCAGCACGGCCCGGATCCGGGCGTCGAGCACGCGGGGTTCGATCGGCTTGGTCACGTAGTCGTCGGCGCCCGCCTCCAGGCCGGCCACGATGTCGAAGTCGTCGCTGCGGGCGGTGAGCATGATGATCGGCACCTCGCCGGCCGAGCGGATACGGCGGCAGGTCTCGAAGCCGTCGATCCCGGGGAGCATCAGGTCCAGCACGACGATGTCGGGCTGGAACACCCGCAGTTTCTCCAGCCCGAGCTCACCGCTCTCGGCGGTGTGGACGGTATGCGCCTGCCGGCGCAGCGCGAGTTCCAGCCCCTCCCGGACGGACGCGTCGTCTTCGATCAAAAGGACACTTGCCACGCCGCCATTATTCGGATGTCGCCGCGCGTGTGCGACTCGGCTCGATCTTGTAGCAGAACCATGACATTGTCCGGACCTCCCGGCTAAACGGCGTGGGGACAGTGAGACGCATGGCCCTACTCACCCACGAAGCGAAGCCGACCCCCGCCCACCGTCCGCTGCCGGGACGGCACGCCGAGCCAAGGCGCACCCTGTCCAGGGCCGTGTTCCAGTTCGCCACCGGACTGGGACTGGCCGCCGCGTTCGTCGTGACCTACGTGCTCTTCGTGCACACGTCGGCCGGGCAGCTCGCGGAAAACGGCGTCGTCCGCAGCGCGCAGTCCGGTCAGTGGTCCACAATGGACTGGGCGGGACCGCTGCGCGACCAGGACATGGTGCTCGTCATCGGCGCCGCCTGGATCGTGCTCGTCGTACTGGCGCTGTTCAGGCGCAAACCCGGCCTCCTGGTCCCCGCGCTGAGCGTGCTCGTGTTCCCGCTCGTCGCCGCGCAGTTGCTCAAGCTCTACGTCCTCGTCCGTCCCGAGCTGCCCGACGGCGGCCGTGGCCCGGACCACAACAGCTTCCCGAGCGGACACGTCAGCGCCGCCATGGCCATTCTGATGGCCCTCGCTTTCGTTCTGCCCCAACGGTTCCGCCCAGTGATCATCGGGATCGGCGGGGTCGCCGTCGCCTGGGTCGCGTCGTCGACCATCGCGCTGGGCTGGCACCGGCTCAGCGACACGGCGGGCGCCTGCCTGCTGGGAGCGTCGTTCGCCTGCCTCCTCGCCGCCTGGCTGACCACCCGGCGCCGGGACCTGCGCCGCACCCCCGCCGCGCTGGTGGCGCTGGCCACGGTGCTGCCCACCGGGATCGTCCTGATCGGCTTCGCGGTGCTGAGCACGGCGACCGACGGCGCCGCCCAGTTCGTCGCCGCGCTGGTGCTGGCCGCCCTCGCCGCGGTGGGCATCGTGCTGGTCGCGCTGTGGCCGTTGCGCGGATCCGCGTTCGAACGGCGGACCGGCGTGGAGACCCGCGTGGTCGACGACCTGCTCGAGACTCGCCTCGTGACCCGCCGCTGACGCGGGTCTTCGGGGTGCTCCCGAATGTCACGTATGGGGCCGCGCCGGTCCCATACGTGACATCGGCGCGTGTTCAGGGACGGGACTCGTGTGCTCGGAAGGCGCCATGACCACGCGGTTGCGCCCGTTCCGTTTCGCTTGGTACATCGCCGAGTCGGCCGCACGGAAGAGCTCGCCGTAGTCCGTCGAGTGCTCGGGCGAGAGGCCGACGCCGATCGACACGGTGCAGCCGAGGATCGGTCCCACCGCGCGGGGTTCGTTGGTGGCGTGCCCGCTGGCGAGTTCGGTCAGGCCGGTGATGGCGGTCTTCGCGACGGCCTCCCGGATCCGCTCGGCGATCCGCATCGCCTCTTCGCGGGTGGTGTCCGGCAGGAGTACCGCGAACTCCTCGCCACCCCACCGCCCGACGACGTCGGTGGCGCGGGTGTTCTGCCGCAGCACGGCGCTGACGCAGCCGAGCACGATGTCGCCGCCGGAATGCCCGTACTTGTCGTTCCACTGCTTGAAGTGGTCGAGGTCGAGCATCAGGAACGCGGTCGGCCGCCGGTCGGTCTGGTCTTCGAGCAGCCGCAGGGCGGCCGGGGCATGGAAGGAGTCCTCGGTCAGCAGCCCGGTCTTCCGGTCGCGCTGGCTGCGCGCGATCGTGTCCGCCAGCGCCTGCGAGAGCCGGGTCGAGCGCAGCGCGACACCGATCATCACCAGCGGCACCAGTGCGATGTTGACCGCGCCGAGGATCGTGGTGCACGCGGCGAGTTGCAGCGCGTAGACGAAGTCCGCGTTGTCGGCCCAGCTGCCGATCAGCTTCTGCCGCCGCCAGCCGCCCCACGCCAGGCCGCGCGCGATGCTGATCAGGAGGGTCTGCGACGCGAAGTACCAGAGCGCGGCGCCCACCAGCGCGACGGCGGCCATCACGATGTCCTCGGCCCGCTGGGGGAGCGTGCCCGACGCGAGCCAGGAGTGCAGTGCCGTCAGTTCGGTGATCGTGTGCACGCCCAGGATGGACACGGCGTGCGCGGCGGTGGTGAAGAGGAACGTCGTCATCGCCTTGTGCGCGATGGAGTAGCGCTGCACGCGCACCATCAGCAGCAGTGCGAGCGACAACGTGGGCGGAAGCAGGACGGCCGCGCTGCCCAGCCAGACGGCGGTCTGGTCGATGTGCTCGCCACGCCGGTCGTCGGCGCGGCGCTGTTCCTCGGGATGCTGCGTCTGGACGAGATACCAGATCGTGCAGCCCGCGATCACGCCGAAACGGACGAGGTCCGTGGCGGTGACGAAGTCCTTGAAACCGCTGTACAGGGCCCAGACGGCGACCGCGACCTCGGTGCCGAGCATCCAGAAGACCGCCGCGGGCGGCAGACGCCACAGTTCCCAGCCCGCCGGATGCCGCAGGGTGTTCCAGGCGCGACCTCGCAGCCGCCAGACGCGGGCGGCGGCGAGGCCGACGGTGTCGGCGAAACCCCGGAGCGACCCGCGCGGGCGCTCCGAGACCGGGTCACGGTCGTGCTCGGTGAACTCGCTGACGAGGGTCACCTCCATCCGTCACACACCGCACCCGCTCGATCTTGCTGGGTCACCATGAGGGGGTGACAGGGGGACCGCGTTGACGATCGCGTGAGACAGGCCGATGCCTGCGTTCGCCGGACGCGATACCGCCACAAGCTGGCATGGTGACTCGTATGCCTGATGCCGCATACGACGACGCCGCGGTCCCCGTGATGTTCGGCCCGGAATTCGACAGGGATCCCTCGCCCGCATACGAATGGCTCCGGGCGAACGCCCCGGCGTTCCGGCTCCCGCTCCCCGGCGACACCTGGACCTGGCTAGTGACCCGGCACGCGGACGTCGTCTCCGCGATGGCCGATCCCCGGTTGTCCAAATGCCCGTCCGTCGCGGCGGAACACTGGCGTGAGGCCAATCTCGGCCTGCCCGCCGACCACCGGCCGTCGCTCATCGGGCATATGAACAACTTCGAGGGCGAGGAGCACGCGCGGCTGCGCAAGGCCTGCGCCGGCGCGTTCGGCCCGCGACGGCTGCAGCACATGCGCGACCGCACGCATCGGCTCGCGAACGAACTGCTGGACCCGATCCTGGACCGGGGCGAGGGCGATCTGGTCGAGGATTTCGCGTACCCGCTGGGAATCCGGTCGATCTGCGAGCTGATCGGCATCCCGGACACCCTGCTGGACGAGGTCCGCCCGCCGGCGCTGGTGGTCGCCGCCGGCGACGTCACCGACATGGCGTCGATGCTCAAGGCGACCGACGATCTGGACGCGCTGCTCGCCGACGTCGTCGCCCGCAAACGCGCCGAACCCGGGGCGGACCTGATCAGCGACCTGCTCACGCAGGAAGCCGCCGGGAAGCTGACCGACGAAGAGGTCGCCGCGACGGCGTTCCTCTCCCTGATCGCCGGGCACGAGACGACGATCAGCCTCATCGCGTCCACCGCGCTGACCCTCATCACACATCCGGAGGAGGCGGCCCGCGCCCGCGCCGACGGCTCGTATCTGACACTCGTCATCGAGGAGGTCCTGCGCCGCGACACCCCGCTGCAGAACACCAGCTGGCGGTTCGTCACCGAGCCGATGGAACTCGCCGGGCAGCGGATGGAAGCGGGCGATCCGATCCTGTTGTCGTTGCTGGCGGCCAACCGCGATCCGGAGGTCCACCCCGAACCGCTCGCCTTCCGCCCGGGCGAGCGGCCGGTGCGGCACGTGGCCTTCGGCGTCGGCCCGCATATCTGCATCGGCGCCGCACTCGCGCGCATGCAGGCGTCCGCGGCCCTGGAGACGCTGTTCGGCCGCGCGCCGTCGATGACGCTGACCGTGCCGGAAGACCGGCTCGTGTGGTGGCCGAGCGCGATCACCCGCGGCCTGCACAACCTGCCGGTGAAGCTCTAGGCCAGGGTGAGGCGATCCGGTTCCAGGCGCTGGTCGCGCCTTGGATGTCCATAAAGGACACAATCGGTCGGTGAAATGTCCGATTGATGTCTATGTATACGGCTTAGCGCTGGGGTCGTGAGTGGTAATGAGGGTTCTATTGAGAGGTAAGGCAAGGGGTGGCATGGCCGAGTCGGTGGCGGAGCGGGATCGCCAGAGGTCCAGCGCGCTCTTGACTGTCCACAAGGGATGCCAGTCAGGCGACAGTGTCTGTTATGAGTACTTTGCGCGAGGGTCGTGGGTTGGTCATTTGGGTTTTAACCACCAGTTCCCCCAACAACCCCCAGTTAAAACCCCCACGCAGGGAATAAACCAAAAATTATGAACTGGGAAGGTT
>NZ_JBIUAQ010000038.1:15065-46719 GCF_044547565.1 Amycolatopsis sp. NPDC052450
CCGCCCCCCCGCGTGCCTGTTCTTTTTTTAGGTCGGCGGGGGGGGGGGGGGGGCCCCCCCCCCCCCCCCCCCCCCCCCCCCCCCCCCCCCCCCCACCCCAGTGTAAAACCGCGCACGCAGGAATAAACCAGACATTTCTCCGGTCGATCGTGTCCTTTATGGACACCCAAGGCGCGACCGGCTCCTCGGGGGCATGCCCCGAATGCCCCTTGTCTACCTTGAAGCATCGAAGAACCTTCATCGGAGGCTGAGCTACGCCATTTGCCTTACCTCTCAATAGAACGATCATTGCCACTCACGACCCGCGCTCAAGTCTCACAAACTGCCCAAAAGGGACACCGCGATCTGGGCTTGTGTCCCTTATGGACGATCAAGAACGCGCCAGGCTCTCCTTACCTCGCTCTAGAGGCGGCGCGTCGGGGTCAGCGGCTCATGACAGGTGAAGGGCCCCTTCAGCCCGCTCTAAACCGCGCCTTCGAGGCGGCCCCGCAGCACGCTCGCCTTCCGGTCGTCGAGATCCATGACGAGCTGGAGCGCGTCGCGCCAGGCGGTCATGGCCTCGTCTCCCCGTCCCCGCGCGGCCAGCGCGCAGCCGCGTTCGTCGAGCGCGTCGGCCTGGCCCCAGACGTCGCCGCAGTTCCGGTAGGCGGTCAGCGCCTGCTCGCAGTACACGAGCGCCTGGTCCAGGTCGCCGAACCGGCGGCTGGTCCTGGCGAGCGGCACCAGCGCGAAACCCATGCCGTGCTGGTCCGCGTCCTTCGCGTACGTCTCGAAGGCGCGGTGGCCGTGGTCGAGGGCGAGGTCGCGTTCGCCGAGATCGCGGTACGCGCGGCCGAGGTGGACCCGCGCGGTCGCTTCGCCGAGCCGGTAGCCGATCCGCGCGTTCACCTCGACGCTCTTTTCGGCCAGCCGCACGGCTTCGGCGTAGTCCTCGCGCTCATGCGCGATGTTTCCGAGCCCGACCAGCGCCCAGCCGAGGCTCGGGTTCTCGCCGATCTCATCGGCGATCTCGACGGCCTGGCCGAACAGTTCGTGCGCGCGGTCGAGGTCGCCGCGCCGCCGGTGCGCCTCGGCGAGGTTGATCGCCGACCACGCCAGCCCGCCGAGGTCGTCGCCCGCCTTCGCGGACTCGATCGCGACCTCGTGGCTGGAGATCCACGTCTGCCACGGCCTGCCGAGCAGGTGGTAGTCGAACAGTTCCACCGGCAGCCGCCAGCCGATCTCGTACAACCCGTGGTCCAGCGCCAGCCGGGCGACGCCGGTGATGCTCGGCATCTCCGACGCGCACCAGATGTAGGCCTCGTCGAAGGTGGCGAACCGGAGCGGCTCGACACCTTCGGGCGCGGGGCCCAGGTCGATGTGGTGGTCACGGGCCGGGGTCAGTGTCCAGCTCGCCGCGTTGGCCGCGTGGAGATACCAGTGGGCCAGCCGGGAGACCGCCGCCTGCCGCTCGTCCCGCCATTGCCCGGCCGCGGCCTCTTCGGCGGCGTAGACGCGGAGCAGGTCATGGAAGCGGTAGTACTGCGCGCCGATCTGCTGGACGAGATGGGCGTGCACGAGTTTGTCGAGAAGCCGGCGCGCGTCGTGTCCGGGCAGTCCGGCGAGCGCGGCCGCCGCGCCCGCGGTGAACCGCGGGCCGGGGTGGAGGCCGAGCAGCCGGAACATGCGGGCGGTGTCGGCCTCCAGCGCGCGGTAGGACCAGCTGAACGCGGCCCGGACGCCGACCGCGTCGTCGTCGACGGCGAGCAGTTCCAGGCGCCGCCCCTCGGCGACGAGTTCGCCGGCGAGCTCGCCGACACTCTGATGCGGATGCGTGGCGACCCGTTCGGCGGCGATGTTCACCGCGAGCGGCAGCGCCGCGCACAGCCGGACGAGCCTGCCGACGCCTTCGGGATCGCCTGCCGCGCGTTCGTCGCCGATGAGGTCGGCCATGAGCCGCGTCGCTTCGAGTTCTTCCAGTGGCTCCAAGGAAACCTGGACCGCGCCGCTGCCGACGACCAGTCCGGAGAGCCGTCGCCTGCTGGTGATCAGCACGGTGGTGTCCGGCGTGCCGGGCAGCACCAGCCGCACCTGCTGCGAGTCGAGGGCGTTGTCCAGCACGACGAGCGTGCGCTGGCCGCGCAACAGGCCGCGCAGCAGCGCGAGCCGCATGTGCTCCTCGGCGGGGATGCGGTCGGGGCGGACACCGAGACAGCGCAGGAGGTCGTCGAGGATGTCGGCGGGTTGCGCGGGGGAGCCCGCCGCGTAACCGCGCAGATCCGACCAGAGGACGCTGTCGAACTCCTCCTGGCGGCGGTTCGCCCAATGCAGGACGAGCGCTGTCTTCCCGACGCCGGGCGGCCCGGCGACGAAGACCACTTTGGCCGCTTCGGTGAACACTTTTTCGTCGAGCAGGGCGAAATGTTCCGCACGGCCGACGAAATGACCCGGCGGCGGCGGAAGGTGCACGTACGGTTCGGCGCGGGCGGCTTCGGCGAGCACGATCAGCGTCCCGCCCGCCCCCAGCGCGCGATCGCAGGCCGCGGCGAATTCCGCGCTCGGCGGGGTGAGGCCGCGTTCGACCCGGCTGATCAGACTTTTGTCGACATAGGCGAGTTTCTGGAGATCGCGCAACGCCAGTCCGACGTCCTGCCGCCGCTGCCGCAGCGCGCGCCCGAACGTCAGCGCGGCCGTGGAAACCGGTCTCGGTTCCGCGCGTGCTTTCCCGGTCTCGCCGGATCTGGCGGAGCCGGAATCCTCGGTCACCAGAAGCACCTTTCTCCCCGCTTCGCGGCAGATCGTGCCACAACCTTCCCATTGCCTGGGTCACAACACGGACACCGGGTGTGCGGAGGTGCGAAGACAGCCCGCAAACTGAGCGAGAACGCGCCCGTTCCCCACCGGTGCGCCAGTCGAAAGGGAGGTGGATCATGCGCGACCGCGAAATGTGAGCAGGCCCTGTTCCGCCTTGCGAACAACCGGGCGAGTACTGATCTCCTCGGAAACCGGCCGTGGCCGCCTTTCCCGGCGCCCACGGCCGGGACCTTTCGGAACATGTAGGAGCGCTTAACGTCGGTGTAGATCTTTTCACTTGTCCTGACGAGTCGCCCGAGGCAGCTTTGGAGAGGTATCGAAGCGGCCCGGCGAAAGGAATCAAGTGAGCATCGGCGCGCCGGGAACCCTGGTCCGGATGGGTGTTCTCGCCCTGTTGTGGGGATCGGGGTTCCTCTGGATCAAACTCGCGCTGACCGGGCTTCCGCCCGTTCAGGTCACCGTCATCCGCTGCGCCCTCGGCGCGGCCGTCCTTCTCGTGCTGAGCCGCTGGGCCGGGCAACGCCTCCCGCGCGGCCGCCGGATCTGGGGCAGGCTCCTCGTCGCCGCCTTCTTCTGCAACGCCTTGCCGTTCGCGTTGTTCAGCATCGGTGAACTGACCGTCGACTCCGGTGTCGCGGGGGTGATGAACGCGACGACCCCGTTGTGGTCGTTGCTGATCGGCATCGGGATCGGCGCCGAACGCCGGATCACCGCGTCCAGGGTGGGCGGGCTGATCCTCGGTTTCAGCGGCATCCTGCTGATCTTCGCGCCCTGGCAGAAAAGCGGCTTGCTCGGCTGGGGGACACTGGCCCTGCTCGGCGCCGGCCTCAGCTACGCCATCGCTTTCGCTTACATGGGAAGGAAACTCGTCGGCGAAGGCGGCCCGATCGCGATCTCCGCCGCCCAGCTGCTGACCGCCACCGGGTTGAGTGCACTCGCGCTGCCGTTCGACGTGGCACCGGCCGGACCGCTGAACGTGACCGCGTTGATCGCCGTCGTCGTCCTCGGCATCTTCGGCACCGGCGTCACGTTCTACCTCAACTACCGGCTCATCGCCGACGAAGGCGCCACTTCCGCGGCGACCGTCGGCTACCTGCTGCCGGTCGTCTCGGTCGCGCTGGGCGCGATCGTGCTCGGCGAGGACCTCGGCCCGCGGGTGCTCGCCGGGATGGCGGTGGTGCTGCTCGGAGTCGCGCTGACGCGTTACGTGAGGTCTTCGGCGAGCAGATCCATCAACAGCCCGTCGTGCCAGCCGTCGCCGTCGGTGTCGCGTTCGTAGCCGCGCATCACCCCGACCTCGCGGAAGCCGACGGCCTTGTAGCAGCGGATGGCGGCGTCGTTGTCCACGGCGGGATCGATCACCAGCCGGTGGTGCCCGCGATCGTGCAGCAGATGGCGGGCCATCGTGCGGACGGTGTCCGTGCCAAGCCCGCGGCCGTGCGCGGCCGGATCGAGGAAGAGGTCGACCGACGCGTGCCGGTACATCGGGTCCTGCTCCTCGCCGTACTGGACGAAACCGCGGACGACGCCTTCCTCCAGGACGGTGAAGCAGGCCGTCGTGGGGTCGTCGAACGGCCAGGTGGGGGAGTCGTCGACCGAACCCCAGCGAGCCCCGACCTCGGCCGTGCCGCGGATCCGCCGCAAATCGGCGACGTGGGCTTCGGTGACCGGGGTCAGCGTCACGATCTCCCCGCGCAACTCGGTGGTCAGTTCCCGCTCCGTCCGCTCGTACGAATGGCGCCAGTCTAGGGAGAAATCGGCGGGGGCGCCGCCGGAACAGCACGGAGAGAGGGTGTCTTCCCGGCCCGGATCAGGTATCAACGAAAGGGAAGGTGGAGGTGGGTCATGGGGAACCCGATCGAGGGACTTCGTCCGGTGGAAGAACTGGCCGACGGCGGCCCGACGGCCGTGCGGGCCGCGGTGCTGCGCAAGGCGACCGAAGCGGTCGTCAGGAACGCCCGCGACGCGACGGATTGCCGGATGCTGCTGGAGATGCTGGGGTTGCATTCCGAGCCGTCGGTCCGGGCAGGCGATCAGGCCGCCTGAGCCCGCGAGCTCGTGTGGCGAGCGGGGACAGGTCAGCGTTGATCAAGGCCAGCCTTCACCGCATCCAACGCGGCGAAGGCTCCCTTCCAACCCATTACCCGGCCGAGTCACGGACCCCGGCGGGGCCTCGCTCTCAACGCCGCGGCAATACGCAGAATTCGTTGTCCTCCGGGTCGGCCATGACCACCCAGTCGTCCGATTCGGGGTCCTCGACGACCCTGGCACCGAGTGACACGAGCCTCGCGACCTCCTCGCGTTGCTCGAGTTCGGTGGGGGCGAGGTCGAGATGCAGCCGGTTCTTGCCCGACTTGCCCTCGGGGACCGGCTGGAAGAGCAGGCTCGGCACGTCCGGGCTCTTCAACTCGACATAGGTCACGCCGTGACCGTCGGTCCAGCGTTCGGTTTCGGGATAGCCGAGTGCTTCCTTCCAGAACGCGGCCAGTGCTTCGGCCTCACGGCAGTCGACGGCGACGGCGAGCATCCGGGTTCGCATGAATCCACGGTGGCACGGAACGGCGAGGTTTGCCGGATGCGCGGACGGGCATCCGGCGGAGAACAGGTCCACTCGCCGAAGGGAGCACCATGAAGGCCGTCACCTGGCACGGGAAACGCGATGTCCGGGTGGACACCGTCCCGGATCCGAAGCTGGTCGAACCGACCGACGCGATCGTGCGCATCACCTCGACCGGTATCTGCGGCTCTGACCTGCACCTTTACGAGGTCCTCGGCGCTTTCATCGACGAAGGCGACATTCTCGGGCACGAGCCGATGGGCGTCGTCGAAGAGGTCGGCTCCGGGGTGACGAACCTGAAACCCGGCGACCGGGTCGTGGTCCCCTTCAACATCTCCTGCGGCCATTGCTTCATGTGCGACCGCGGCCTGCAATCGCAGTGCGAGACCACGCAGGTCACCGACCGCGGCAAGGGCGCGGCACTGCTCGGCTACACCAAGCTCTACGGCCAGGTCCCCGGCGGCCAGGCCGAATACCTGCGGGTGCCGCAGGCCCACTACGGCCCGATCAAGGTGCCGGACGGCCCGCCGGACGAGCGGTTCGTGTACCTCTCCGACGTCGTGCCCACGGCTTGGCAGGCCGTCGATTACGCGAACATCCCCGAAGGCGGCACGGTCGTGGTCTTCGGGCTCGGCCCGATCGGCCAGTTCTGCTGCCGGATCGCGAAGCACCGGGGCGCGGGCAAGGTGATCGGCATCGATCTGGTGCCCGAACGGCTCGCGAAGGCCGCCGCGGCCGGCGTCGTCACCTACGACACGCGGGAGCACAAGCAGCTCGGAGATCTCATCCGCGAGACCACCGGTGGCCGGGGAGCGGATTCGGTGATCGACGCCGTCGGGATGGAGGCGCACGGGGCCCCGGTCGGGCGGCTGGCGCAGAATCTCGTCGGTCTCCTGCCCGATCCGATCGGCGCGAAGATCACCGAGAAGGCCGCGGTCGACCGGCTCAGTGTGCTGTACGCGGCCATCGACTGTGTCCGGCGCGGCGGCACGATCTCGCTGAGCGGCGTCTACGGCGGCATGGTCGACCCGCTGCCGATGATGGAGCTCTTCGACAAGCAGATCACCTTGCGGATGGGGCAGGCCAACGTCCGGCACTGGCTCGACGACATCATGCCGCTGATCGCCGACCCCGCCGACCCGCTCGGTGTCGAGGGCTTCGCGACGCACAAGCTGCCGCTGGCGCAGGCGCCGCACGCTTACGAGATCTTCCAGAAGAAGCAGGAGGGCGCGGTCAAAATCCTCCTCGAACCGTCTGCGGCTTGAGGTGTCGGTGCGCGACTGGCGGGTATCCGGAATGCGGATCCTGACGAAAGGAGTGATGGGATGACCACGGCACGAGACATCATGACCGCGGGCACGACCTGTGTGTCCGCGTCCGACACGGTGCTCGACGCGGCGAAGAAGATGGCCGCCGAGTCGGTCGGCGCGATGCCGATCTGCGGTGAGGACGGCAAGCTCAAGGGCATGCTGACCGACCGCGACATCGTGGTGAAGGTGCTCGCCGAAGGCAAGGACCCGAGGGCGCTGCACGCCTCGGAACTCGCTCAGGGCGAGGCGGTGACGATCGGCGCGGACGACGGCGCCGAGGAGATCATGCGCACCATGGCGAACCACAAGGTCCGGCGGCTGCCGGTGATCGACGGCCACAAGCTCGTCGGCATCGTGGCACAGGCCGACGTGGCGAGGGCACTGCCCAACCCGGACAGCGGCGAACTGGTGGAAGCGCTGTCCTACGACTGACCGGCCATACTCGCACCCGTGCGGCTCTCCGGATTCGAGACGATCCGGAGGGCGCACGGGGATCGTTCGCGCGCGTTGGCAGGCGAACGGCTCCAGCGCGTGCTGAAAACGGGATGCGGCGGTCTTCGATCTTGGTGATACTTCGCGGCATGTCCCGGATCAAGCTGGCCGAAGCGCTCGCCTTGCGCGCCGACGCGACCAAGAAGGTGGAGGCACTGCGCTCCCGGATCGTCGACAACGCGCGGCACCAAGAGGGCGAAGAGCCGTCGGAAGACGCGTCCGCCCTGCTCGTCGAGGCCGAAACCGCTTTGGGCGAACTGGAATCGCTGATCCAGCGGATCAACCGGACCAACGCCGCGACCCCGCTCGGGGAAGGCACGATCACCGACGCGATCGCGCGCCGCGACGTCCTCCGGCTCCGGCACGGTGTGCTCACCGCGGCCGCCGACGCCGCGGCCGGTCGTAACCAGGGCGGCTACGGCCGCCAGCTCCGTTCCGAACTCCGGTATCTCTCCGCGCTTCCGGTCGCGGAACTGCGGTCCCGCGCGGACCGCGTCGCGGGGGAGATCCGGGTGGTCGACGTCGAGATCCAGCGCACCAACTGGGAGACCGATCTCCTGGACTGAACGTGGAAAGCAGGTAGCCCTCCGGGAAGCGGGCACAAGCCGAGGGCCGGCGGTACTCCGGCCCACCTCCTGGCACGTGGCGGGCAGCGTGGGGTTCGACTCCCCGATCACAACTCCGCCCAGCACGACGCACAGGTGACGGCGCAAACGGCACAGTTCATCACCACGTGCCGGTCCCGGAGGGCGAGGGTGGGTACGGGGTCTTTCCACGGTCCGGCGGTTCCGCACCGCATTCCCCTCGGCATTTCCCTCGGCACAGTGGTGTTCCCGACACCCTTCACGCGGTCGAAGCATGGGCGGAGCTGATCGACTCTGTGCCAAGGTGAAAAGCGGAACAACCCAAGAGCCCAGGTGGTGACCCCGGATGGCACTGAAGATCGGTTACAAGGCGTCGGCCGAGCAATTCGGCCCGCGCGACCTCGTCGAGTACTCCGTGCTCGCCGAGCAGGTCGGGCTGGACAGCGTGATGGTCAGCGACCATTTCCAGCCATGGCGGCACCAGGGCGGGCACGCGCCGTTCTCGTTCGCGTGGATGGCGGCGGTCGGCGAACGCACCGAGCGGGTCGTTCTCGGCACCAGTGTGCTGACGGCGACCTTCCGCTACAACCCGGCCGTGGTGGCGCAGGCGTTCGGCACCCTCGGCAGCCTGTACCCGGGCCGAGTCCTGCTCGGGGTCGGCAGCGGCGAGGCCCTCAACGAGGTCGCGGTCGCCCGCATCGAGTGGCCCGCGTTCAAGGAGCGGTTCGCGCGGCTCCGCGAGGCGATCGAGCTGATGCGCAAACTGTGGACGGAAGAGCGCGTCACGTTCGAGGGCGAGTACTTCCAGACCACCGACGCCACCGTCTACGACCGTCCCGAGGGCGGCGTGCCGATCTACATCGCGGCAGGCGGCCCGGTGATGGCGAAGTACGTCGGCAAGCAGGGTGACGGCTTCATCTGCACCAGCGGCAAGGGGATGGAGCTCTACACCGAGAAGCTGCTGCCCGCGGTGGCGGAAGGCGCGGAGCAGGTCGGCCGCGGCACCGGCGACATCGACAAGATGATCGAGATCAAGCTGTCGTACGACCCGGATCCGGCGCAGGCGCTGGAGAACACCCGGTTCTGGGCACCGCTCTCGCTGACGCCGGAGCAGAAGGCGGGTATCGAGGACCCGGCCGAAATGGAGAAGGCCGCGGACGCGCTGCCGATCGAGCAGGTCGCCCGCCGCTGGATCGTCACCTCCGACCCGGCCGACGCCGTCGAGCAGATCAAGCCGTACGTCGAGGCGGGCTTCAACCACCTCGTCTTCCACGGCCCCGGCCACGATCAGGAGCGGTTCCTGCGCTCGTTCTCCGAACAGGTCGTCCCGGGTCTCCGCGAACTCGGCTGACCCGGCGCGGGTGGCGGCACCGCGTGGACGGTGCCGCCACCCGGCCGCTGGAGCGCGATAAATTCGACGGCCTTTTCCTGGCCGACGTCCTCAGGGTCTACGACGTCTATCGCGATTCGCGGGATCCCACGGTGGGCACGGGAACCCAGGTCCCGGTGAACGATCCGCTGCTGTCGGTCTCGGCGATGGCCGCGGTCACGTGACCAAGGGCCGGATCGCCTGGAACATCGTGACGTCCTATTCGGACAGCTCGGTTCCCGGCGTGTTCCTCGCCGAACCGGCGCCTCAGCGGACGCTGGTGCTGTATCAGGCGGGGACGTCGACAAAGGGACGGTCTTTCGCGGCGAAACAGGGCGAGCTACGAAGGGCTCGACGGCTTCATCGACCTCGTGGTCCCGGAACTGCGGCGGCGCGAACTGGTCCGGGAGGACTACGAGGGCGAGACCTCGCGGGAGAGCATCTACGAACCAGGCCAGGCGCGGCTGCGCGACGACCACCCTGGCGCTGCGTACCGCCGCGTTCGCGAGCGTCCCGCCGTCGATCAGGACTCGGTGACGAGTTTGCCGATCTCCTGGTCGAAGTCGAACCATTCCGGCTCGGAACCGACTGGCACGAAGTCGTAGGTGCGGTCGAGGAATTCGGCCAGTTCCTGTGCCGGGGCTTCGAGGACCGCGCAGCCGTCGGGCGCGCTGAGGGCGAAGATCACGATCGAGGTGTCGTCCGCCGGGCTGATGATCACGTCGCCCTCACCCGATGGAGTGAGAAGTCCGTCCGCGAGCAGGTCACGGCCGAACATCCACCGGACCGTCCCTCCGCCCGAGTGGTAGGCCACCACGACGGCGTAGGGATCCTCCGGGTCGTATTCGAGATCGGCCTTGACCGGGAGCGGGTCCGCACCGAAAGTGCGCAGACCGAAGACGATCGTCCCCCGGATGAGGTCGCTTTCCTTGTCCAACGCTTCAGCCCCTTACGTTCGGTTGCTGTTGATCTTCAGCTATTGATAACGCAATGTGAAGCCTTTTCGTGACCCGAGTTGACAAGGTTCACACGTTCGGCTGAGAGCTGCGTCTCAGGTGCTCACGGACGGTTCCCGCCGGGCACGTGGGGTGAGCAAGCCGGAATGCGATCATTCGTGCAAAAGAAAGTGATTCCGCACGTGCATATTCCGGTGAATGAAAATAGCCAACCATTCGGCGGAGTGCATCGGTATTTGTCGTGGTTAGCATCATTGTGCGTCGTTCGCGTATTCCAGGAGATCGGCGTTGCTCCGTCCTGGACCTTGACGAGCTTGATCGTTGTGGATTCGGGAGGGAGCGAAAATGGGCGTACGAATCACCGTCGCCATTCCGGTGCGTGGACCAGGAGCGTCGCCGTGATCGACCGGCTGCCGCTGCGCGTCGGGCGGTCCGACATCGACCGGCTGGAGGGCGTCATCGCCGCGCTCCGGGCGCGCGACTACCGGGAAGGCGGCGGGTCCTGCCGGGACCTGCTGCGCGTGCTCGAGCCCTACGGCACGGCGCTGCGGCGGGGAACGATGTCCGATCAGCTGGCCAGGCGGCTGGCGGGAGTGGTCGCGGATCTGCACAACCTGAGGGGCTGGACGGAATTCGACTCCGGCCGTCCTGTCCGGGCGGAGCGGCACTTCCGCCGCGCGCTCGAGCTCGCGACGGAAGCGGGCAACGACGACCTCGTCGCCAACGTCCGCTACCGGCTCGGCCGGATGTATCTGCATCACCGCACTCCGGTGGAGGCGCTCGAGCAGTTCGGTCAGGGGCAGGTCGCGGCGCGCCGGGCGGGAAGGTCGCTGTCGCAGGCGATCCTGTCGGCGAACGAGGCTTGGGCCTACGCGCTGCTCGGCGACGTGTGCCGGGCGCTGGACAAGCTTTCCCTTGCCCCGGAACAGTTCGCCGATTCCGCCGGGGACGCCGTCCCGTCGTGGTCCGCCTTCTTCACGGCCAACGACCTCGCCGCGATGATCGGCACGGTGCGCACCGAACTCGCCAGGCTCGTCGACGTCCGGCACAGCCGGGAGGCCATCCCCGCGCTCACCGAGGCCATCGACGGCTACGGCCCGGACATGGTGCGCAGCCGGTCGCTGACGATGATCTGGCTCGCGGTCGACCACGCGCTGGAAGGCGACCTCGACCGTGCGGCGGAGGTCGGTCTCGCCGCGATGGAGGTCGCGGACGGAATCCGTTCCGCCCGGACGCGAGACCGTTTGCGGCCGCTGTCGGAAAGCGTGCGGCGGCGGGTGGGCGATATTAATGCGCGGGATCTCCTTGACCGGATCGCAACATTTCGCGCCAGCGCCTGAGCGCCGGAGAATAGGTGGAGGAATGACCGGATCAATTTCGCCGGGCGTAGGCTCGCGGGCATGAAACGGACTTCGTTCGCGCAGTGGCCGTGTTCGATCGCGCGCACCATGGACCTGCTCGGCGACTGGTGGACGCCGCTGGTCCTGCGGGAGGCCTTCTACGGGATCCGCCGGTTCGACGAGTTCCAGCAGGAGCTCGGTATCGCGCGGAACACCTTGGCCGACCGGCTGCGCCGCCTGGTCGGGGAAGGGCTGCTGGAAAAGCGCGCCTACCAGGCCGACCCGGTCCGTTACGACTACGTCCTGACCGAGAAGGGCGCGGATTTCTACGGTGTGCTCGCGGCGATGTCGCGCTGGGGCGACCGCTGGCTCGCCGAGGAGGCCGGGCCGCCCATCGTCCTCCATCACGAGACCTGCGGGCGCGATACGCACGCCGAGGTCGTCTGCGCGCACTGTGCCACGCCGCTCACCGCCGAGAACACCCGCGCGCGGCTCGGGCCGGGCTATCCGCCGAAGCTTGCGAACCGGCCTGACGTGGTCCGCCGCTTCGCCGCGCAGGAGGGTTTGACAACGTAAGTCCATCTACGCAACTATCGAGGTCACGAGCACGGGAGGGCGACCACGATGGAGTGGACGGGCGCCAAGTACGCCGACAAACCGACGGTCGAGGTCGAGGCCTGGGTCGACGCCGATCCGAATCGGGTCTGGTCGATCGTCTCCGACGTGCGGCTGATGCCGGAGATGAGCCAGGAAGTCCGATCGGTCGAATGGTGCGATGGCGCGGCCGGTGAAGCCACGGTCGGCAGGCGGTTCGTCGGCCGCAGCGAGCACGACTCGTTCGGCGAATGGGAGACGACCTCGTACGTCGTCGAATGCGAGGCGCCGCGTGTCTTCGCCTGGGCGGTGCAGGATCCCGAAACGCCGACCGCGGTGTGGCGCTTCACGCTGGAACCCGAGAACGGCGGCACCAAGCTCCGGCAGTGGATGCAGATGGGGCCGGGGCGGTCCGGGCTTTCGCTGGCCATCGACCAGATGCCGGACAAGGAGCAAAAGATCGTCTTCGTCCGGTTGCGCGAGTTCGAGAACGCGATGACCGGGACCCTCGCCGCGATCAAGGACCGGGCAGAGGCCGGCGGCGCCTGATGCGGACGGCGACCACGGTCGAGGCCTCGCGCGGTTGGCGGGAAACGCTCGACTTCGTGCTGGAGGCGGAAAAGCTCGGTCTCGACGACTGCTGGGTCGCCGAGGCGTGGGGTTCGGACGCGCCGTCCGTGCTCGGCTACCTCGCCGCGCGGACCGAGCGGATCCGGCTCGGCTCGGGGATCATCCAGCTCGGCACCCGGACCCCGGTGGCGATCGCGCAGGCCGCGCTGACGCTCTCGGACCTGTCCGATGGCCGGTTCGCCCTCGGACTCGGCGCTTCGGGGCCGCAGGTGATCGAGGGCCTTCACGGCGTTTCGTTCGCCCGGCCGCTGACGCGGATGCGGGAAACGGTCGCGATCATCCGTCAGGCGTTCGCGGGGGAGAAGATCTCGTTCTCCGGCAAGGAGTTCGAGATCCCGCTGCCGGGTGAGAGCAGGCCGATGCGGCTGTCGGCGGCACCGAATCCGGACATCCCGATCCACCTGGCGACGCTCTCACCGAAGCTGCTGGAACTGACCGGCGAGGTCGCGGACGGCTGGTTGGGCACCAGTTTCGTCCCGGAGGGTGCGGACGCCTACTTCTCGCATCTCGACGCCGGACTCGAGAAGTCGGGCCGGTCGCGGTCGGACCTCGAAGTCTGCCAAGGTGCCGAGGTCGCCTTCGCGGCGGACGAGGACGAGTTGCGCGGGATGGTCGCGGGCCGCAAGGGCGAACTCGCGTTCAGTCTCGGCGGGATGGGTTCGGCGAAGACGAACTTCTACAACAACGCCTACAGCAGGCAAGGCTGGGCCGAAGCCGCCGCCGCGGTGCGGGAGCGCTGGCAGTCGGGCGATCGGGAAGGCGCCGCCGCGCTGGTGACCGACGAGATGGTGCTCGGCACGACGCTCATCGGCACCGAGCCGATGGTGGCGCGGCGGCTGCGCGTCTGGCGTGACGCCGGCGTCGACACGGTCCGGCTGTACCCGGCGGGGGAGACGGTCGCGGATCGGCTCGCCACCCTCGGCCGCGCGCTGGACCTGGTCCGCGCGCTGGGCTGAATGCCCGCGCCGGTTGAGGTGACCGGCGGAGCGAAGCCGGTCCCGCCTGCTCCAAGCGGGTAGAACTTGTTTCACTTTTGCCTGTCGTCCGGAGAACATGACCTCGCTCGATCCCCCACGCGAGGAGGATTCATGGGTCCCGATTTTCGCCTGTCCCGGCGCCAGGTGCTGCGCGGTACGGGGATCGCGCTCGCTTCGGGACTGCCGTTCGCCGGGACGGCGTCGGCCGAGGCCGCGGTGCTCGGCGAATACGACGTCGTCGTGGTCGGGGCGGGCGCGGCGGGGATGACCGCCGCGCTGACCGCGGCCCGGCGCGGACTCAGTTGCGTGGTGCTGGAGAAAGCGGCGAAATTCGGTGGTTCGGCCGCCCGTTCGGGGGCGGGGATCTGGATTCCGTGCAATCCGGTGCTGGCCGCGGCCGGCGTCCGCGACACCCCGGAGCAGGCCGCACGGTACTTGGCCGCCGTGGTCGGCCCGTCGATCCCCGCCTCGCGGCAACAGGCGTTCCTCGCCAACGGTCCGGCGATGCTGTCGTTCGTGATGGCCAACAGTCCGCTGCGGTTCCGGTGGATGGAGGGCTACAGCGACTACTACCCGGAGCTGCCCGGCGGGATGCCGGACGGCCGCTCGATCGAGCCCGACCAGCTCGACGGGAACATCCTCGGGGCCGAACTGGCCAACCTGAACCCGCCCTACCTCGCGACGCCCGCGGGGATGGTCGTCTTCAGCGCCGACTACAAGTGGCTCGCGCTGGCCGCGGTCAACCCGAAAGGCGCCGCGGTGGCGGCCGCTTGCCTCGCCCGCGGCACGGCCGCCGCGCTCGCCGGGCAGAAACCGCTCACCATGGGCCAGTCGCTCGCCGCGGGACTGCGGGCGGGGTTGCGGCGCGCGGGTGTCCCGGTCTGGCTGAACACGCCGTTGACCGATCTCGTCATCGAGAACGGGAAGGTCACCGGCGTGACCGTCGCGGCGGGCGTGGTGAAGGCCCGGCGAGGCGTCATCGTCGGCTCCGGCGGATTCGAACACAACGCCGCCATGCGGGCCGAATACCAGCGCCAGCCGATCGGTACACAGTGGACGGTCGGTGCCCGGTCGAACACCGGTGACGGGATCCTGGCGGGCAAACGTGCCGGAGCCGCACTGGACCTGATGGACGACGCCTGGTGGGGACCGGCGATCCCGCTGCCCGGCGAACCGTACTTCTGCCTCGCCGAGCGGACCCTGCCCGGTGGGCTGATGGTGGACGCGGCGGGCAAGCGATTCGTCAACGAAGCGGCGCCGTACAGCGACGTCGTGCACACGATGTACGACCGGAACCCGACGTCACCGGCCATCCCGGCGTGGCTGGTCGTCGACCAGCATTACCGCAACCGGTATCTCTTCCGTGACGTCGCACCGCTGTTGCCGCTTCCCGACGCGTGGTACTCGGCGGGCGCGGTCAAGAAGGCGTGGACCGTGGAGTCGCTCGGCACCGCGATCGGTGTCCCGGCGCAGGCGTTGCGCGCCACGGTCAACCGGTTCAACGGCCAGGCACTGTCCGGTGTGGACAGTGACTTCCGCCGGGGCGCCAGTGTCTACGACCATTACTACACCGACCCGTACGTCCTGCCGAACTCGTGCCTCGCCCCGCTCTGGGAGCCGCCGTTCTACGCTTTCAAGATCGTCCCTGGCGACCTCGGCACGAAGGGCGGGATGCGCACCGACGCGCGGGCGCGGGTCCTGCGGGCGGACGGCTCGGTCATCGCCGGCCTGTACGCCGCCGGGAACGCCAGCGCGGCGGTGATGGGCAACAGTTACGCGGGCGCCGGTTCGACGATCGGGCCGGCGATGACCTTCGGGTATGTCGCGGCGAACGACCTCGCCGGTCAGGCTGCGAGCTGATGGAGCACTCGCAGTGCGGTTCCCGCGCGGTCACGCTCCCGTGAGCTCGCCTTCGACGAGCTGGACCGCGATGATGGCGCCGAACGCCAGGAGATGGACGAAGCAGTGGTCGGTGTATCCGCCCGCTCGCCAGGTCTTCACGTCGGTTTCGGTGATCCGGCCCGGGGCGACGCCGGCCAGCACGGCGAGGGTGGCGCCCGCGCGGTCGGCCGGGTCCAGGGCGGCGAGGGAGCCGGTGAGCCGGCCGCGGTCGACGTCCATGGCGGATCGCCGATGGCGCGCGATCGTTTCACGCACGACGGACTGGGCCGGTTCGGACAGGAGACCGCTTCCGCGCTCGGCGGCGCGCGACAGCGCGGCGTAAGCGGGGCCGACGGCGCTGGTGCCCGCCCAAGCGGGTAGTCCGGTGGACGGGACTTCGTCGAGCAGGGAAAGGCTGTCGCCCTCGCTTCGCTCCCGGTGTATCGCGCGGGCGATCGGCGCGCCGTCGAAGGCGGCGGGGACGTCGTCGCTAATGGCGCCCGGAAGGAGCTTTTCGTGCAGCAGCACCAGGACCATCCGGTTGATGAAGTGCAACGCGAGTGCCGTTCCGAGGTATTCCGGTGCTTCCCGGGCGGGGAAGGGCTGTGGTCCGCCCGATCGCGCCCAGCGGGCGAGTGCGGCGAGGTCCTCGTCCGCCGGATTCTTGCCGTGTTCCAACGCGCCCGCGGCGTCCTCGCCGCCTGCCAGGCGCAGGAACACCAGATGCCCGGCGGTGTCGTAGGCGCAGTCGTTGCGCTGCGAAACGGATACCGTGACGATCTCCTTGCGCCATCGGGGAACCGCGCCCGCCACGAGCGACTCGCGCAGCAGCGCCCAGCACGGGGCGAGCAGTTCCGGCGCGGGGGAGAGCATCCGGACCGCCGGCCCGATACTGCTGAACTCGGTGTCGACCTGCCGGTAGACGGCGGCCACCGGACCGGTCGCGTCCTCGGGGGAAATCGGCGTGATGTGACGGAAGAGCATGGTGGGGACCTTTCGGATCAGTGCACGCGGTCGAGTCGCGAAGCGACGATGATGAGCACGAAGGCGGTGAGCGCGGCGACGGTTCGGATGACGTTGTAGGTCTCCCAGCGATCGAGGATCGCCGCGTGGTCGGCGGGTGCCGAGGTGACGGCCCAGACCTTGATCCGGCCGTTGATCGGGACGTTGCCGAAGCGGGTGACCAGAAACGACGTCACGACCAGGACGGCGGCGATTCCGGCCAGTCGCCGGGTCCAACCGCGGTTCAGGAAGGCGAGCGCGGCGGAACTGAGCGCCGCGAGCGCCATCGCGGTCTGCATGACGACGCCGTTCCGCTGCATGAGCGCGGTGTGGAAGGTCAACCGCACGTCGAGCGGGACGACGTCGAAGGTGGCCGCGACATTGACCACGCCGTAGCCGAACGCCCCCGCGAGCAGACCCGTCGACAAGAGGGCGACGCCGGTGACCAGAGCCGACCTTAACTTTGACATGCTGTCAAACATAGCGGCCTGCGTTAAGCTTGACAACATGTCTGAGATAGCTGCGGGCCGCCGGAGGCGACGGCGGACCGACGCCGACCGCAGTGCCGCCTCGATCCTGGCCGCGGCCAAGGAAATCCTCGGTACACGAGGTGCCGCGAGCGTCGAAGACATCGCGACAGCGGCCGGGGTGAGCAGGCAGACCGTCTACGCCCACTTCAAAACCCGGGAAGCGCTCCTGGGCGCGGTGATCGACGCGGTGTCCGAGGAAGCCGCCGACGAGATGGACGCCGCGCGTCTCGACGAAGGCCCCGCCGCCGACGCCCTGCTTCGCTTGCTCGACGTCGGATGGCGGACGTTCCGGCGTTACCCCCTGTTGCCCGTCGGCGCCGCCGAAGAGAACGATCCCGAAGCCGACCGGGCCCGTCATTCGGCGGTGTCCGATCATCTGGACCGGCTGCTCACCCGCGGCAAGGCGTCGGGGGAGTTCGGCCAGGCACTCGGGAATCCCTGGCTCATCACCGCGATCGTGGCGCTCGGCCATGCCGCCGGACAGGCCGTGGACGCGAAGCAGATGACGTTCGAGGACGGCGTCGACGCGCTCGCCGAGAGCGTGCTGCGGCTCTGTGGTGCTCACGGCCGGCCCCGGACCGGCTAAGGTGGGGCGTTCGCGTGGCATCAAGGGCTGGGGGGTCCGCCATGATCATCAAGCGTGCCTATCACCACGGGGATCTCCGTCGTGCGCTCGTCCTCGCCGCACGGGAACTCCTCGTCGAACGAGGTCCCGAGGGGGTGAGCCTGCGCGGCGCGGTCGCGAAGGTGGGTGCGTCCACCGCGGCGCCGTACCGGCATTTCCGCGACAAGGACGCGCTGCTGGTGGCGGTCGCGCTGGAAGGGCATGCCGAGCTGCAGGGTTGCCTGCGTGGCTGCGGCGCCGGGACGGTGACCGTGCTCGGGCATTCCTACCTCGGTTTCGCGCTGGAGAATCCGGCGTTGTACCGCCTGATGGCCGGCGCCGGAATCGGTGACCGCGCCGCGTATCCGGAATTGGCCGAGGCGCATCGGGCGACCTGCGCGATGCTGGCCGAGCGGGTGGGGGAGCGGCATGATCCGGGCGGTTTCGCCGTCACGCTCTGGTGCCTGCTGCACGGGCTGGCCACGCTCGTGATCGACGGCCACGTCGAGCGCGGCTCCGCCGTCGCGGAAGCCGAACGCAGCCTCGCGCTGCTTCGTCCCGCCGGAAGTACCTGAGTGTCCACAAAGGACACTCTGAGTGAGCTGAGAAAGCCGGGCCTGCACCCAATGTGGCATTGGGGACGGTCAGCGTCCCCAATGCCACATTGGGGGCATCAGGCCGTGGTGCGAGCCGATCTGGCGTGTCGCGAAAGCTGCCCCTCACCGACCGTCCGTACCGCTCACGAGGTGAGTGAGCGCGGCGCTGAACGAGCGTGCGGTGCTCGCCAGACCGGGGACCGCGGAAACCGGGTCGCGGCGGACGGGGAGGACGGCGGCGAGGGCGGCGCCGACGCGGCCGTCCGGGGTCCTGATGCCGACGGCGGCGCAGCCGAGCCCCGCCGTGATGGTCTCCGACTCGGCGGCGTAGCCGGCCGCGCGGATCTCCAGCGCGTCGGTGTCCGGTTCGGCGAGCGCGGAGTGGTGGGCGGCGAGTAGCCGTCCGGCGGCGGTCCCGGGTGGCAGCGGGCTGCCCGGCGACACGGGCACCTCGTCGGCGGGCAGGACGGCCCCCGCCGCGACCAGCGTGCGGCCTTCTCTCGGGACCACGAGCACCAGGCTCGCGCGCATCCGCGCCGAAAGCACCGGCAGCCACTCCTTGGCCAGGTCCCGGATTTCGGGCTGCCAGAACCGTCCGAGCCGGAACACCCGCGAACCGATCCGGTAACCGCGGCCCGCCCGCTCGACCGCGCCGAGGTCGGCCAGCTGGTCGAGGAGCCGGTGCACGGTGGTCTTCGGAAGCCCGGTGGCCCGCACGAGCTGGGTCAGCCCGGCCTGCCCGCCGCGCTCGTTGAGTGCTTCGAGCAACGCGAACGCGCCTTCGAGCACGCCGCGTCCGCCGATGGTTTCCCGCATCGCCGCCCTTTCCCGAAAACAAGCCACACCGGAGAAGTAAAGTGCGCCCACGGCAGGCCGGGATACGAACTTCCGGGCAGCCGTTGGGGCGGGGTTCCGCTGACCGGCCCAGCGGGCGACGTGACCGACACCGCCCCGGAAACCACCCTGCCGGGTCCTGCCTCCCGGCACGTTCCTGGCATGCTGGCAAGGTTCGCGCGAACACCACAGCTCCAGGGGGACGTCGATAATGGAGGAGATCCGCCGCCTCGCCGACCGGTTCGATCTCATCGAGCCCGTCGGCGGTGGCTCCATGGGCACCGTGTGGCGGGCGCGCGACGAGAACCTGGAACGCATTGTCGCGATCAAGGAACTCCTTCTGCCGCACGGCGCCGGTGAGCAGAAGGCGGACGAGGCCAAGAACCGCGCGCTGCGCGAGGCCAGGATCGCCGCGCGGCTGGTGCATCCGCACGCCATCACCGTCTTCGGCGTGATCGACGAGCAGGACCGCCCGTGGATCATCATGGAGTACCTGCCGTCGAGGAGTCTCGCGGACAAACTGCGTGACGGGCCGATGGAGGTCGACGACGTCATCCGCCTCGGCATCCAGCTGTGCTCGGCGCTGGCGGCCGCGCACCGGGCCGGCATCGTCCACCGCGACATCAAGCCCGGCAACGTCCTGCTCGGCGAGGACGAGACGGTCAAGATCACCGACTTCGGGATCTCACGGGCGATGGGCGACGTCCAGCTCACCGCGACCGGCGAGATCTCCGGCACGCCGGCGTTCCTGGCGCCCGAGGTGGCCCGCGGCGAGGACGCCACGTCCGCTTCCGACGTGTTCTCGCTCGGCGCGACGCTGTACACGGCGCTCGAAGGCGGGACGCCCTATGGCACGGCGGAAAACCCGATCGCGCTGCTGTACCGCGCGTCGAGCGGCGAGATCACCCCGCCGGTCAGGTCGGGGATCCTGACGCCGCTGCTGAACCGTCTTCTCGACGTCCGGCCCGACAGCAGGCCGACGATGACCGAGACCGAACGGGAACTGCGGGCATTGGCGGCGGGGGAGCCGACGACCCTCGTCGCCGAAGAGCCGCCACCGAAGGCGCGCAAGGGAATGCTGATCGGCGTGATCGCCGTGTTCCTCGTGCTCGCCGCGGCGGCCGCCGCGGCCGTGGTCGTGGTGCTCACCCGCGGTGACGAGACCCCGTCCGGCCAGGCGCCGCCGCCTGCCTCCCAGTCGCAGTCCGCCGCCCCGACCACGTCGGAGCCGGTCGCGCCGCCGCCGTCTTCGGCACCGTCCTCGACGACGCCCCCGCCCTCGTCGTCCTCGTCAGCGCCGCCTCCGGCGCAGACGCCGGGGCAGGCGCTCGCGGCCTACTACGCGCTCATCCCGGGGAACCTCGAGGCCGGGTTCGCGACGTTGACCGACAGCTTCAAGACGAACAGGAAGCAGAGCTTCGAGCGGTACTCGAGCTACTGGAGGCAGTACAGCGCGGTGACCGTGTCGAACGTGACCGAATCCGGGAACACGGTGTCGGCGACGCTCACCTACGTCAAGGCCGGCGGCGGCACCACGACCGGGCGGGAGACCTTCGTCCTGGTCCAGCAGAACGGCCGATACCTCATCGACTCGCAGCGGGCAGGTTGAGTTTCCCGGCGAGGCGCTGAAGCCAGGCTTCGACCTCGTCGGGGGAGCGGTCCGGGAGGCCGAAGATCGTCTCGGTGACCCCGGCCGCTTCCAGTCTGGCCAGGTTCTCCGGATCTGGCCGGACGCCGAGCGCCGAAATCTCCGGTTCGCCGGCGCGGCCCGCTTCGTGCCAGATCTCGCGCAGCCGCCGGGCCTTGTCCTCGATGTCCGTGTCGCCGGGGGTGGTGAGCCAGCCGTCGGCCGACTTCGCGATCCAGCGGAACGTCTTCTCCGTCCCGCCGGCGCCGACGATCACCGGGATGTGCGCCTGAGCCGGTTTCGGCCACGCCCAGCTGGCACCGAACGAAACGAACTCGCCCGCGTACGAGGCTTCGTCCTGCGTCCAGAGCGCCCGCATCGCTTCCACGTACTCGCGCAGGACCGTCCGCCGTTTGCCGCCCGGGACGCCGTGATCGGCCAGTTCGTCGACGTTCCAGCCGAAGCCGACACCGAGGGTGACCCGCCCGTCCGAGAGGTGATCGAGGCTGGCGATCGTCTTGGCCAGCGTGATCGGATCGCTCTCGACCGGAAGGGCCACCGCCGTCGCGAGCCGGATCCGGGTGGTCACCGAGGCCGCCGTGGCCAGCGCGACCCACGGGTCCAGCGTGCGCAGGTAGCGGTCGTCGGGGAGCGACGAGTCGCCGGTGCGCGGATGCGGCGCTTCCCGTTTGACGGGGATGTGCGTGTGCTCGGGTACGTGGAAGGCGTCGAAGCCCGCGGCTTCCGCCGCCCGTGCGGCGGCCGCCGGGGTGATGCCCCGGTCGCTGGTGAACAGCACTATCCCGTGTCTCACAGACGGCCACGTTATTAGAACGTGTTTCAGTTCGCAACCGTCGCGCGGAGCTTGACCGGCAGGGCGTTCAGCCGCCAGGTGCCCGGGTCCGGGATCCGCAGCGGGCCGCCGTCGAGCGCGAGATCGGGGAACCGGCGCAGCAGGGCGGTGAGCGCGACTTCCGTTTGCGCTCTGGCCAATGAAGCGCCGAGGCAGAAATGCGGCCCGTGGGCGAACGCCAGATGCCAGGACGGCCCCGCCGCGCGGCGGATGTCGAAGACGTCCGGATCGGGGAACGCTCGCGGATCCCGGTTCGCCGCGGCGACCGCGACGGTAACAGGTTCTCCTTCGGGGATCAGGATGTCGCCGATCCGCACGTCCGTGGTGGTGAACCGGGGGATCGTCAGCAACTGCGGGCTCTGCCAGCGCATCACTTCCTCGACGGCGCCGGGCATGAGCGCCGGGTCCTTGCGGAGCTCGGCCAGTTGACCGGGGTGGGAGAGCAGGATCTCGACGGCGTTGGCGATGAGATTGCCGGGCACCTGACCGCCGAGGACGAGCTGCCAGACCAGGGCGACCAGTTCGGTTTCGCTGAGCCTGTCGTCGTCTTCGGCCTGGATCCGGAGCAGTTGCGAGACGACGTCGTCGGCGGGCTGGAGCTTCCGGTCCTCGATGGCGGCGAGGGCGCCCTCGACGATCCCTGGGACCGCCTTCGCGAGCCCCGCCCCGTCGCCCGCCGAGATCAGGGCGCCGTACTCGCGCCATCGCGGGCGGTCGGCGGCGGGGATGCCGACCAGTGCGCAGATCACGTCGACCGGCAGTGGGCGTGCGAAGGCGCTGACCAGGTCGATCTCGGTTTCGCCGTCGAGGCCGTCGAGGAGGTCGTCCACGAGCCGCTCGATTCCCGGGCGGAGCGCGGCGGCCTTGCGCGGGGTGAACGCGGGGGCGACCAGCCGCCGGAGCCGGAGGTGTTCCGGGCCCTCGACCTCCTGCATCGTCCGCAGGTAGGGGCGGCAGTGGTCGGGGACGTCCATTCGCTGGTAGCTGTCCGGGCTCAAGGCGAAACGGGGGTCGCTCAGCATCCTCCGCGCCTCTTCGTGGCGCAGGACCGCCCACACCGCGAACCCCGGCGCGACCAGCTTGGCGACCGGGGAGCGTTCGCGGACCGGACCGTAGGCGGTGAACGGGTCGTGCAGGACCTCGGAGTCGGTCAGGAGGATCTCGGGAATGTCGGGCAAGGCAGGTCTCCCAGTTCGAATGTTGATACCATCTGGATGATGACGGTATCTCGATTCGAAGCCGGGGGCAATCGTGCTGGGTGACAGGAGATTCGATGGCCCGGCTGAGCGGGCTCTCGGGTGAAGTGTCCCGCGTGGACGGTGCTAGACGATGTCCGTGTGGCGGATCCGGTACACCTGCAGGCGAAGCCCGTAGTACTTGTCGGTTTCCCCGACCCAGATCATCCCGAGCCGCTTCGCGGTCGCGATGGCACGGGTGTTGTTCGGCCGCGCGACGGCGAAGAGTTCGTCCGTGTCCTGGGTGAACGCCCAGCCGATCAGCGCGCGGGCCGCCTCGGAGGCGTATCCCTCGCCCCAGGCGTCCGGATGCAGCTGCCAGCTGATCTCCAGGTCCTCTTCGTACGGTGGCAGCAGGTGGATGCCCAGTCCGCCGACGACCGCGCCGTCCTCCTTGCGCTGTACCGCCCATCTTCCCCGCGGCGGCACGAGATTCGGCTGTGCCTGCTGCCAGGCCTGCAGCACCGAACGCATGGCCGCCGTGTCGGTCACCCGGTCCATCGCCGGGGTGAGCCACCGGGTCACGTCGGTGGTGCCGTAAATCGCCAGTGCGGCTTCGGCGTCGTCCTCGGACCAATCACGGACGACGAGCCTTTCGGTGGTCAAGTCCATGACAGAACGTTACGCGCACAGATGGGTTCATGGGGTGTCCGGATCATGACAAGTCGGCAACCCGCGTACCTTGGCTTCATGCGCGCCGACGCCACGACGACCCCCGTCCAGGCCTGCCCGATCGCCCCGGTGGTCGACCTCGTCTTCAGCCGCTGGACCACGCCGATCCTGTGGGCGCTCAACGAATTCGGCAGGCAGCGGTTCGTCGAACTCGAGCGGCGGATCGGCTCGATCACGCCGAAGGTGCTGACGCAACGCCTGCGGCAACTGGAACGCGACGGCCTCCTCACCCGGACCTATCACGCCGAGGTGCCGCCCCGGGTCGAGTACGAGATCAGCGATCTGGGTCGGAGCCTCGCGCCGCTGTTCGCGACCCTCGCGGACTGGTCGACGGAGAACCTGCCGAAGGTGGAAGAAGCCCGGACGACTTACGACTCCGCTTCCTGAGCTTTCACCCCTCCGCAAGTAGGTGACTAGTTGCGGGGTCGCTTTCTTGACCGATCGGTCCAGATGTGGCTAAGCTTCCCTCATGTCCCGGGTGAAGGAATTCGACGTCGACGCGGCCTGCGACGCCGCGCTGGAACTGTTCTGGCGGCAGGGGTATGAGGCCACCTCGGTCAGCGACCTCGTCGCCGAGCTCGGCATCGGCAAGGCGAGTCTCTACGCGACGTTCGGCACCAAGCACGAGCTGTACCTGACCGTCTTGAACCGCTACATCGCCAGGGGTAACGAGCGGTTCGTCGAGGACTTCGCCGGGCCGGGGCCCGCGCTTGCCGGGGTGCGGCGGCTCATCGACCGCTATCTCGCCGAAATACTCGGGGAATCGGGGCGCAAAGGCTGTTTCGTGGTCAACGCCGCCATGGAGATGATGCCGAGGGATCCCGAGGTCGCGAGGGTCGTCGAGCGCAGCTGGGACGCGCTCGAACTGGCCTTGCGGATGGCGTTGAGCCGGGCCAAGGCGCAAGGCGAGCTGAGCGCCGCCGCCGACCCCGAAGCTCTGGCCGGCTTCCTGCTCACCGTCCTGCAGGGGATGCGGGTGATGGGCAAGGGGCCGGATCCCGCGGCGCGGGCCCGTGCGGCGGCGGGACAGGCCATCGCGGTTGTCGAAGCCGCTCGCAAGCACTGATACTAGAACGATCGGACCAGAAAGTTGAGTACTGTGGGTATGGCAGGGAAGCGATTCAGCGGCAAGGTCGTCCTGGTCACCGGAGGAGGTTCCGGGATCGGCCGCGCCACGGCGACGGCTTTCGCGCGTGAAGGCGCTCAAGTCGTCGTTTCCGGCCGGGACGGCGAGAAACTGCGCCAGACGGTCAAGGAGATCGAGGTCGAGGGTGGCGCCGCCGACGCGGTGACCGCGGATGTGAGTGTCGGTGCCGACGTCGAGCGTCTCGTCGCCGAAACCGTGCGGCGGCACGGCAAACTCGACATCGCGTTCAACAACGCCGGTGTTCTCGGCAGTCCCGCGCCGACGGCGGATCTCGACGAGGACGGCTTCGACGCCGTCGTACGGACGAACCTCACGGGCACCTGGTTGTCGATGAAGCACGAGATCGCCCAGATGCGCGCGAGCGGCGGCGGAGTCATCGTCAACATGTCGTCCAACATCGGCTCGCACCACCGGTTGCCGGGAATGGCCGCCTACGCGGCTTCGAAGGCCGCTGTGGACGTGCTGACCCGCACCGCCGCCCGCGACCACATCGCCGAGGGCATCCGGATCAACGCGGTCAGCCCCGGCGCCACCGACACCGGCATGTCGTTCCGGCCCGGCGAGACCGAGGCCGACCGTGCCGAACGGCTCGGCGCGGTCATCCCGATCGGCCGGATCGGCGCGGTCGAAGAGATCGCCGCGGCGGTGCTCTGGCTGGCCTCCGAGGAGTCCGCGTACGTCGTGGGGCACGACATCGTCCTCGACGGCGGCGCGAGCGCTTGAGGCTTGCCGCGGTCGTCACGGATGTCATGAAAGGGTCGTTCAGGACGAAAAATGTCCTGAACGACCCTTTCATGACATCTCTCAGCGGCGCGAAGGCAGCAGTTCCTGCATCTTCGTCTTGATCCCCTGCGTCACCATGTGCCAGGCGTCGGGTTCGCCCTTGAGGACCGCTTCGGTCATCGACTTCATCTGCTCGATGGTGGCGTGCGGCGGGATCGGTGGTACTTCGGGATCGCAGCGGACGTCGAGCACGGTCGGCACATCGGCCGACAGCGCGACATCCCACGCTTCGCCGAGCATGGCGGGATCGTCGACGGCGATCCCGCCGAGGCCGACCTCGAGGGCGAAGTCCGAATAGGACACTTCCGGCAGGCTCTGCGACGGCTCGAACTTCGGCGAGCCGCCCATGGCCCGCAGTTCCCACGTGACCTGGTTCAGATCGCCGTTGTGGAACACGCAGACGACGCATCGCTGGTCGGACCACAGTTCGCGGTACCGGGCGATGGTCAGCAGTTCCGCCATGCCGTTCATCTGCATCGCGCCGTCGCCGACCAAGGCGATCACCGGCCGGTCGGGATGGGCGAACTTCGCGCCGATCGCGTAGGGGACGCCGGATCCCATCGTCGCGAGGGTGCCGGAAAGCGTGCCCCGCATCCGGCCGCGCATCCGGAGATTCCTGGCGTACCAGTTGGTGGCCGAACCGGAGTCGGCGGTGACGATGGCGTCTTCGGGGATCCGCTCGGACAGTTCGTGCACGATGCGCATCGGGTTGACCGGTTTCGCCTCCAGCATCGCCTGCCGCGTCACCGTCTCGTGCCAGTCGCCGACGTTCTTCTCGGTCTTTTCCCGCCAATCACGGTCGGTTTTGCGCTCCAGCAACGGAATCAGCTGTTGCAGGGTGCTCTTCGCGTCGCCGAGCAGGTTGACCTCGGTCGGATAGCGCAGCCCGAGGAACCGGGGATCGATGTCGATCTGGACGGCGCGGGCCTGGCCGAATTCCGGCAGGAACTGGGCGTACGGCATATTCGAGCCGACGATCAGCAACGTGTCGCAGTCCCGCATCATCTCGTACGTCGGGCGCGTGCCGAGCAGGCCGATCGAGCCGGTGACGTACGGCAGATCGTCGGGCAGGACATCCTTGCCCAGCAACGCTTTCGCCACCCCGGCGCCGGTGAGTTCGGCGACCTCGCGCAACTCCGTGACGGCGTTGCGCGCGCCCTGCCCGACCAGGATCGCGACCTTCTCACCCGCGTTCAGCACCTCCGCGGCGCGGGTGACCTCCTCCGAAGGCGGGATGACGCTGGCCCGCGGATGGTCGGGCGGGGAGGACGGCACGTGCTTGAACTCGTGCTGCGGCGGGTGGTAGGGCTCCTCCTGCAGATCCGCCGGGATGATCAGCGCCGTGGGCGCGCGCTGCGCGATGGCCGTGCGGAGGGCGCGGTCGAGCGCGTTCGGCAGCTGTTCGGGGACGTTCACCTCGACGAGGTACTCACTCGCGACGTCCTTGAACAGTGCCTGGAGATCCACCTCCTGCTGGTAACTGCCGCCCATCGCGCTGCGCGCCGTCTGCCCGACGATCGCCACCACCGGCACGTGGTCGAGTTTGGCGTCGTAGAGACCGTTGAGCAGGTGGATCGCCCCCGGGCCGGACGTCGCCATGCAGACACCGGGCCGCCCGCTGAGTTTCGCGTACCCGACGGCCGCGAACGCCGCCATCTCTTCGTGGCGCGTCTGCACGAAGCGAGGCTTGTTCTCCGCCGCGCCGAACGCGCTCACCAGCCCGTTGATCCCGTCCCCGGGATAGGCGAAGACCTGCTCCACGTCCCATTCGCGCAGCCTGGTCAGAACATGGTCCGCAACGGTTTCGCTCATGGTCGGCGGATACCGCCGCCCTCCGGCGGCTAAACGTCCTCGAGGATCTTGCTGATCCCCGCGACGACGTCCGGATGCCCGAGGGGCAGCGGCGGCGGCACCCGGTTGTACGGCTCGCCGGTGCTGTGGGGGAGGACGGCCACCGCGGTGCCGGCGGACCGCACCCGCTCGGCCAGTTCGGAGGACTCGTCCGGCACCGGGTCGATCAGCAGGACATGGGACGCGGCGCCCGGGTGCCGCTCGGCCAGCCGGAGCGCGTCTTCGGCCGACTCGCCGGAGGCGATGACGTCGATCGGCGGGCCACCGGGTTCCGCGTCCCCGAGCACGTCCTCGGCCTGGGTGAGGGCACCGTCGACCGGCAGCCTGCACCAGATCACCTGACGCTGGGCCGCGAGCGGCCGCCAGGTCGCCGGGAGTTCGCCGTGTTTGCCTTCGCCCGCGGGGTCGAGGACAAGGAGCTTCGCCCCGTCGTCGCCGTCGGTGACCACCGAGGGGCCTTCGGCGCGGACGGGATCGGTTTCGGCGGTCATGGTCGTCTCCTCTAGCAGTTCGTGCGGGGGAGTTCGGGGGAATCGGTGTCCAGTGGCACCGAACCCGATCGTACGAGTCCTAATTGGACTGTCTGCCGTTTCGTCACCGCTTCGAGCGCCCAGTCGGTGGCGGTGCGCAGCCGGTTGCCCGGCATGGCCAGCAGATGGTAGCCGCGGGTGACCGCCTTGGCGGCGAAGCCGGAAAGCGGGATGTGCAAGGGATTCGCCGCGGCCTGGCGGGCGCCGAGGTCGACCACGAAACCGAGATCGTGGTGCCGGTAGGTGCCGTGCGAACCGTGCCCGAGGGACGCGGCCACGTTCCGCCCGGCGAGTTTGCCCTGCCGTTCGGCGTGCTGGGCCGTCATCGGCGTGTATTCGCCGGGCCTGGTCAGATCGGGGACGGCGGCCGCGTCTCCGCACGCGTACACGTCACGTCGCCCGGGGACGTTCAGCTGCGCCGTCACGACGAGCCTGCCCTTGGCCGTCTTCAGCCCCAGATCCTCGATCAGCGGATCCGGCCGGACCCCGACGCACCACACGAGGGTGTGCGTCGGCACGGATTCGCCGGAGGTGAGCGTGACCCCGTGTTCGCCGGCGTTGTCGATCGAGGTCTTCATCAGCACCTCGACGTCGCGTTCCCGCAGCACCTCGTCGGCGGTGTCGCCGAGGCGCCGGTCGAGTTCCGGCAGGACACGTTCGGCGAGGTCCAGCAGCAGCCAGCGGATCTTCTGATCCTTCAGTTCGGGATGCCGGGCGGCGAGCGCGGCGGTGAACGCCGGCCCCTGCGCGGCGACCTCAGTGCCGGTGTAGCCGGCGCCGACCACGACGAACGTGCAGCGCGCGTCGCGTTCCGCCGGATCCTTCGCGGAAGCGGCGAGTTCTATCTGGCGGGTGATGTGGTCGCGCAGGTAGAGGGCCTCGGGCAGGCCACGGAAGCCGTGGGCGTACTCGGGCACGCCGGGGATCGGCAGCAGCTTGTTGACGCTGCCCGCGGCGAGCACCAGGCGGTCGTAGCCGAGGGAGCGTTCGCGACCCTCGGGGTCGACGTAACTCACGCTGCGGCCGTCGAAGTCGACGGATTTGGCGGTGCCGAGCACCAGCCGCACACCGCGCAACGTACCGGGGATGGACACCGAAATCCGCCGTGGCTCAAGGATTCCGGCGGCGACTTCGGGCAGGAGGGGGAGATAGAGGAAATAGTCGGTCGGGTTCAACACGACGACCTCCGTGTCGTCGCCGACCGATTTGAGGAGGGTTTTGGCCGCGTTGTAGCCGGCGAACCCGCCTCCGATGATCACCACGCGCATCGTCAGTCCTCCGTGGGCCAGTCGCCGGTCGCCTTGCGGTAGCCGACCGCGCCCGCCCGTTCGGTGGCGGCCTTGACCGCGCCGAAGATCGCGCCCTGCGCGGCGGCCGCGAGGATCACCTGAGTCCAGGTGAAGTCGCGGTCCGTGGCGTCCGGCGCGTCTTCCTCGCCGCTCACGCGTTTCCAGATCTGCTTGAACGCGATCCCGGCGAGTATCCCGCCCGCGGCGCTGACGACCATGTTCAGCGGCTTGTAGAGAACCTTGTTCACGACGAAGACCTCTTTCGCATGATCAGCCGGATCGTCACGAGCAGTGCGAGAACACCGGCGAAGATCGGCAGGGGATTCGCGCGGACGACTTCGGTGCCCTGGCGGAACTTCTCCGCCGCGGGCTCGGAGACCTTCTCGGAGATCACGGCGCTCGCCTCGTCGACCTTGGTGTCGAGGTTGTCGTTCACCCTCGATTTGACGTCCAGTTTCCGGCCGAGCGCGTCGAGTGTCTCGGTGAGCTCTTCGCGGGTCACGTCGCGATCCGCGCGGGCTTCTTCCGCGTTCTTGGGGAAATCGTTCATGAGCGCACTCCTTGCTTGACGGTGTCGACGTCCTCGCGGACACCCGCGATGGCCTCTTCCGGCACCGGCGGGGTCCCGCTCGTGACCTCCTTCTTGCCGACGAGGGCGGAAATGCCGCCGATCAGCAGCAGCGCCGCACCGGTCACCACGGCCGCCAGCCACGCGGGCATGACCAGGGCGAGTGCCAGCACGACAGCGGCGATCAGGGTCGCGAGGCCGAAGAGCGCGAAAATGCCGGCCGCACCGAACAATCCGGCGCCGACCCCCATTTTCTTCCCTTTGTTCTGCAACTCGAACACGGCGAGTCGCATTTCGTCGCGGACCAGGTGCTTGACCTCGTCGCTCAGGTCGGAAACCAGTTCGCCGACCGACTTTTCCCCGGACGGCTTCCGGTGGGTTTCTTCGATCATGGAGCACCTCCTCGGAGCGTTCTGCCCGCCGGGTACCCGGGCTACCGGCCGGTCAATCACGGCGTGTTTCGCCCCGCTGAGCGTCGGGTAGCCGGGGAGTGCCGGCTCGAAAAGACCGAACCGACAGGAGGATGCATGAGCACGATCACCGAAATGGTGGACGTCCAAGTCCCGGTGAAGACCGCGTACAACCAGTGGACCCAGTTCGAGAGCTTCCCCCAGTTCATGGAAGGTGTCGAGGAGATCCGCCAGATCGACGCGACACACACCCACTGGGTGACCAAGTTCGGTGGGGTGAGCCGGGAATTCGACGCGACCATCACCGAACAACATCCTGACGAGCGCGTCGCGTGGACGTCGGACTCCGGTCCCGACCACGCGGGCGTCATCACCTTCCATCGCCTTGACGACAACAAGACCCGGGTCACGGCGCAGATGGACATCGACCCGGAGGGCTTCGCCGAGAACGTCGCCGACAAACTCGGTGTGCTCGACCGCCGGATCAAGGGCGACATGAAGCGGTTCAAGGAGTTCATCGAGAGCCGCGGCCACGAGTCCGGCGCCTGGCGCGGCGACGTGGACCGCCCCGGCAGCTGACCATGACCCGGGACCTCCCCTGGAAGACGGCGTTTTCCCGGGGGAGGTCCCGGGTATCTCATGGGCGAGTCCATTACGAAGGGAGCGTTCCGGCATGACTACCAACGCATACGTGGCCTTCCTCGTCATCGGGGTGGCTCTGGTCATGCTCGACGGTCTGATCATCTACCAGAGCGGTAAGCGCTACCTGCGAGGTTCCCAGGGCGACCCGGCCGCGGGCGCGTCCATGACGTGGCTCGTCACGGTGTTGTTCCATCTCGCGACGCTGGGTGTTTTGGCGCTGCTGTCGACCGTCGACATCGGGGGCAGCGACCTTCCGGGTGTGGTGGGCAGGCTGGGCGTTCTGCTGCTGGTCCTGGCCGTCGCGCACGCGATCACGCTCAGCGTGCTTTCGCGGATCCGTGGTGAGCAGGAGGCCGAAGCGGTCATCAACCGGCCGAGGCGCGTCGAGCCCGAGCAACAGGGCACGACGGTGACGCCGGTGCCGGGCCAGGACGGCCGTTACCCGGCCGCGAGCCCGTCCATCGAACAGCGGGCGCCGTACACGGCGCCGTAAGAAGTCGAGTGCTGGCAGGAGGTTGCGCCGTGCACGAGATCGAAGACGAACTGTGGGAAGAATTCCACCGCGTGGTCAACATGACTTCGCGGGAACTGGCCGACTGGTTGCGCACGCGGTCGGCCGACCCCGAGGACGAAGCACTGCCGGACCAGGCGGGCACGCCGACCGGACGGCATGTGCTCGGCATCCTCGGCAAGCGCAGGACCGACCTCACCGCCGACGACGAACGGGTGATGCGCTCGGTCGTCCAGCGGGTCGCGGACGAGCGACGCGACGATCTGGAACCGGTCGCGGGCGAGGCGCACTGGCGGCACAAGCTGATGTCGATCGGACACGATCCGCTGAAGCCGGCTTGAGGGTTGAGTACGCGACAAGGGTCGTGAGTGTTACGTGTCGTTCTAACGACCCGAAACACTCACGACCACCCAGCGGCCGTGTCGCGAAAGCCACTTTCGGGACGGTAGGCGTCGCGAAAGTGGCTTTCGCGACACGCCTTGGCATC
>NZ_JBIUAQ010000038.1:46729-79896 GCF_044547565.1 Amycolatopsis sp. NPDC052450
CCGGCGTGTTCCTCATAATCCTTTTTTGGGGCGGTGGGGGTCGCCATTTTTTTCCTCCCCCCACACGCCTTGGCATCGCGCCACGTTTGCCGCACCCCTAACCCGAATTGCCACTCACGACCCCTTCACCGGCGCACCCGATAGCGCAGGTGAAGTACCCGGTCGCCCTGGATCACCACGTCGGGATCCTCCAGCAGATGCTGGGCGTCGACCGACCCGAAGTAGCGCTTGCCGGACCCGAACACCACAGGTACGACATCCATGCGCACCTCGTCGACCAGGCCCGCGGCAAGTACCTGGCCTCCGACGTCGCCGGCGGCGACCTCGACCAAGCGGTCACCCGCGAGTTCCTGCGCCTTGGCCACGGCCGCCTCGACTCCGTCGACGAAGTGGAACGGCGCCTCCGGGTCCCAGCCCTCGGGCGACGGCCGGTGCGTCACGACGACCACGTGGTCGATCCCGCTCGGAGGCTTCCCGTCCCAGCCGTCCGTCAGGTCGAAGACGTGGCGGCCGGCGATCGTCACCCCGATCTGGTCCCAGTAAGGCCGGGTGTGGTCGTAGGAGGCCTGCGACACCTTCAGCGCGCCGCTCTCGTCCAACGGGACGTCACCGCCGGACAACCAGTCGAACAGCGGCCCCGGCTGGTCGTTCTCGTCCGCGACGAAGCCGTCCACCGACACCGAGCCGTACATGACCACCTTGCCCACCGGGCTCTCCTCTGCTTGGCGAGCCCTCAAATTAGCGTGTCGCGAGCCGCCGTTCTTGTAAGAAATCAATCGGCGGGCAGCGGCCAGCCGTCCAGCGTGTGGCCGGGATGTTCGCGCAGGAACCGCCGCCGGACTTCGAGATACCGGGTCGGGGTGAGCCCGGTGAACTCCCGGAACTCGTGGCCGAAGTGGGCCTGGTCGAAGTAACCCGCGCCACCGGCGAGGTCGCCCCAGTCGACCGGTCCGGTGGGGTCGATCGCGAACACGGTGGCGGTGAAGCGGTAGGTGCGGGCCAGCCGCTTCGGCGTGACGCCGACGAGCTCCTTGAACCGCCGTGCCAGATGAGTACCGCTGACACCGGCCGCCTCGCTCAGGTCGCCGATCGCCACCGCCCCGCCTGCCGCCGCGATGACGCTGCTCGTATGGCGGACCAGCCCCAGGCCGTCGGTTTCGCACAGCCGCCGCATCAGCTCCTCTTCGAGCAGCGTCAGCATCTCGTGCGGTCCGTCCGCGGTCGCCAGCCGATCCCGCAGCTCGGTGACGGCGGGCCGTCCCCAGACCTGCTCCACCGTCACCGGCCGGTCACACAGCTCGGCCGCGGGCATCGGCAGGAACGGTGCCGGTCCCCACGGCTTGAAGTGCACGCCGACGGACCGGGTCCGTGCCGGATAGCCGAACTCCCACGCGCGCGTGGGAGTGGTGACCACGCAGCCGTCGGCGTACTCGGCCGTCTCGAGGTCGGTGACGGCACGGATCCGGAACGGCGCCCCGAGGTTGACGATGAGCAACGCCGACGGCGACGGCGGTAGCGTCAGCCGGGCATACGGCGGCGAACCCTCCAGGTAGTAGAGGTCGTCGATCAGCCCGTCCAGCGGCGGTCGCGGCACTCTGGACACGTACTTCACGCACCCAGCATCGCATTGCGCGCCGGGATGCGGAGCCTTACTCCGAGAGCTTGCCCCGCAACTGGTCCAGCGTCTGCGCGAGAAGGCGTGACACGTGCATCTGCGAGATGCCGATCCGTTCCGCGATCTGCGTCTGCGTGTAGCCGCCGAAGAAGCGCATCACGAGGATCGCGCGCTCCCGTTTCGGGAGCTCCCGGAGCAGCGGTTGCAGCGCTTCGTGGTTCTCCACCAGAGCCATCTCGTGGTCCTCTTCGCCGATCGTGTCGGCGAGCGAAAGGGCCTCGGTGGCGTTGTCATGGACCGGCTTGTCGACCGACAACGTCTGGTACGCCTGGCCTGCGAGCAGCCCTTCGCGCACTTCGTTGATCTCGAGCCCGAGGTACTCGGCGAGTTCGGTCGGGGTGGGCGCGCGGCCGAGCCGCTGCGACAGCGCGGCCGTGCCCTGGCTGAGCGAGACGTGGAGTTCCTTGAGCCGCCTCGGTACCCGGACCGACCAGCCGGTGTCCCGGAAATGCCGCCGGACCTCGCCCATGATGGTCGGGACGGCGAAGGAGAGGAAATCGTGCCCGCGGGCGGGATCGAAACGATCGACCGCGTTGATCAGGCCGATCCGCGCCACCTGCACCAGATCTTCCCTCGGCTCGCCCCGGCCGGAGAACCGGGTGGCGATGTGCTCGGCGAGCGGCAGCAGTTCGGTGACGAGGCGGGCACGCAGATCCTGGCGGCGTCCGGAGTCCTCCGGCAACGAGGACATCTCGTCGAAGAGCGCTTCGCAATGAGCGTAGTCGTCCGCTTGCCGCGTGAGGGTCTTGCGCTCGCCGCTCACCCGTCGCTCGTTCCCGGGGCCAGGACGAGGTCGATCGTCGTCGTACCCCCCAGTTCGCCGGGAATCGGCTCGCATCGCGCGGCCACCGATCCGGCCAAGGTCGTCAGGACGTGCCAGCCGAACGTCGTCTCGCTCGGCAAGAAGGGCTTCGTCGTCCGTGTCGAGATCGAGACGGCGATTCCTTCCGGTACCTCGTGAAACACACAACAAAGTACGGCTCCCAGTGCAGCGGGCTGGACAAGTTGGGAACAGGCTTCGTCGACGGCCATCTTCGCGTCTGAAATGGCGTCCAAGCCGAAGTCCGCACGGGACACCACACCGTGGGTGAGCGTGCGGACAAGGGGAATCTGCTCCGCCTCGGCAGGAAGGCGGAGTTCGACCCGGTCGGACAGTCCGTCCGACTGTGGCCGGGTTTGGGGAGTCAGGCCGCCCCGTCCGTGTGCATCCATTACGAAACCCATCCGTCCGTGGCCGTGGGGTGATCGCGGCGGGGACCCGCCGCGAGACGCGTGATCAACGGCCCAGGGCGCGCTGAAGCTCCTTTTTGGACATCTTCGACCTGCCCTCGACGTTGCGTTGCTTCGCTTCGTTGTAGAGCTGGTCCTTGGTCGGGCCGTTCGGGCCCAAGCGGTTCCCGGACCGTATGCCGCCCCGCCGCTGAGGTGACATGTCCTGGAGGGATGTCCGGCTCGCCTCGCGCGCCTCGCCCGCCTGCGCGCGGTTCTTGTTGACCGTGCGCGCGGCGATCTCCTCGGCCCGGTCGGTGCTCGCCCCCCGCTCCTCGGCCGAATCCTTGATGTGCTCGTACTGACGTTCTCGTTTGTCGCTCCAAGCCTGCTGCGGCATCGCGCCTCCTCTCTTCCCCGGGTCAGGTACCCCATTCGATTCGCCGGATAAACGTCCGGTTGACCTCGGGAACGGGCGGGTACGCGGGGGTCGGACGCGAAGGAGGCTTCAATGCGCATCGGCTACACACTCATGACCGAACAAACCGGCCCGAAGGACCTGGTGAGCTACGCCGCCGGGGCCGAGAAGGCGGGTTTCGACTTCGAGGTGATGAGCGACCACTATTCGCCCTGGCTGGACGCGCAGGGACATTCGCCGTACGCGTGGAGCGTGCTGGGAGCGGTCACCCAGAGCACCGAACGGGTCGAGCTGATGACCTTCGTGACGTGCCCGACCATGCGTTATCACCCGGCGGTGGTGGCGCAGAAGGCGGCGACCGTGCAAGCGCTGTCGGACGGCCGGTTCACGCTCGGGCTCGGCGCGGGGGAGAACCTCAACGAGCACGTCGTCGGACGCGGCTGGCCGCCGGCGAACGTCCGCCACGAGATGCTCGCCGAGGCGATCCAGATCATCGGCGGGCTGTTCGACGGCGGGTACTTCAACTACGCGGGTGACCACTTCCGGGTGGACTCGGCGAAGCTCTGGGACCTCCCGGAACAGCGCGTCCCGATCGCCGTCGCGGTGTCCGGGTCGCAGTCGGTGACGCGGTTCGCGCCGATCGCCGACGCGATGATCGCGGTGGAACCGGACGGATCGCTTGGCCGGGAGTGGGACGCCACCAAACTCGGCCCGCCCACCAGGAAGATCGCGCAGATGCCGGTGTCCTGGGGTGAAGACCGCGACGCCGCGATCCAGCGGGCGCACGAACAGTTCCGCTGGTTCGCCGGCGGCTGGAAGGTCAACGCCGAACTGCCGGGGCCCGCGGGGTTCGCCGGGGCCACCCAGTTCGTCAAACCGGAGGACGTCGCCGCGGCCATCCCGTGCGGATCCGACGTCGACCGGATCGTGAAGCAGGCGGGCGAATTCGAGGCGGCCGGGTTCACCGACCTCGCCCTGATCCAGATCGGCGGCGACCAGCAGGAAGGCTTCCTCCGGTTCGCCGAGGACACGCTGCTCCCGGCGTTGCGGGGGTGATTCACTCGGACAGGAGTGTGCGAACCCGCGGACGCGGGTACCAGTGCGACACGTCGTCCTTCACCCAAGGGGGAACTGATGAACAACGAACTCGGGCTTCATCCGGTACCCGACCTGTTGCCGGAAGGCCAGGACACGCCGGAGCAGGAGGCGATCCGCCGCAAGGCGGCGCTCGCCGTGGCTTCACGGGCGAGGAGTGCCGAAGACTGCGCCACCCTGCTGGACATGCTCGGACTGCACGACGGCAGCAGCCGTAGCTCCGAAGTGGCTTGATCAGCCACCGCGCGCCGTGACGAGGTCCGCGACGAAGGCCTGATAGGCCTCGTCGCGGTCCGGCGCGCGCAGCACCGCGGACGGATGCACCGTGGCGACCGCGGTGAGGTCGAACTCCGCCAGCTCGATCCGCTCCCCGCGGCTTCGTGTGATGCGGAAGTCGTCGCCGAGCAGCGCCTTCGCCGCGGTCGCGCCGAGGAAGATCAGCAGCTCCGGATGGACCGCCGCCAGTTCGGCGTGCAACCACGGACGGCACGCGACGATCTCGGTCTTCGACGGCGTCTTGTGGATACGCCGTTTACCGCGTTCGTCGCGTTTGAACTTGAAGTGCTTGACCGCGTTGGTGACGTAGATCTTTTCGCGGTCGAAGCCCGCTTCGTCGAGAGCCCGGTCGAGCAGCCGCCCGGCGGGCCCGACGAACGGGGCGCCCGCCCGGTCCTCCTGGTCGCCGGGTTGTTCGCCGACCACCATGATCTCCGCTGTGCGCGGGCCTTCACCGAAGACGGTCTGGGTCGCGTCGCGGTAGAGGTCGCATCCGCGGCAGCCGGCCGCCGCCGAACGGAGCTTGCCGAGATCGGCGGTCTCCGGCGGATCCGCCCCGGGTGCCTTGGTCGCCATGGGGCCCGGATTCCCCGCCCGGCCGTGGGACAAACCGGTTACGTGAACGCCGCGACGGGTAGTCCGCCGGTATGGCGACCAAGATCGAACCAGTCATCGCTTCCGTCCAGGACACCGTGCGTGTCGCACTGCGGGTCGTGCTGCCCACGCTCGCGGGCGGCGTGATCAAACGGCGGCCGCTGGGGATGGCCGCGGCCCAGAAACTCCAGCTGGACCGCTCCGCCGTGCGCCTGTTGTGCGGGCTTCGCTCGCAGTACGGTCCGGGGCCGCTGCGCCTGCGGGTGCCCGGCCGCTCGATCGATCTGGCGTTGTCCGGCGAAGACGTCGGCGAGGTGCTCGCCGCCAGTCCGGTCCCGTTCAGTCCGTCGACCAAGGAGAAGCGGGCGGCGCTGGGACACTTCCAGCCACACGGCGTGCTGATCTCGGACGCGGTGGACCGGCCGCCGCGCCGCGAACTCAACGAGGAGGTCCTCGAACCGGGCAGGCCGTTGCACGACCTCGCCGTCCCGTTCGCCTCGGCGATCGCCGAGGAAGCGGCATCGCTCTGGGACGGCGGCACCCTCGACTGGGACTCCTTCAACGTGGCCTGGTGGCGGATGGTCCGCCGGGTCACTCTCGGTGACTCCGTGGTGGACGACGAAGGCCTCACCGACGCGCTCGCCCGCCTGCGGAAGGACGCGAACTGGGCGTACGCGCACCCCCGGCGCGACCGGCTCCACGATCAGTTCCGCACCCGGCTCATCGGCCATCTGGAACGGGCGGAGCCGGGCAGTCTCGCCGAAGCCATCGCCTCGGCGGGCCCGTCGGGCGAGCGGACGATGGAGGTCGTCGCCGACCAGGTCGCCCACTGGCTCTTCGCGTTCGACGCCGCCGGGATCGTCACCTTCCGCGCGCTCGCGTTGCTGGCGACCCATCCCGCCGCGCTGGAACGCGCCGGCGAGGAGGTCGCCGCCGCCGACCTGACCGTGCCGAACCAGTTCACCTACCTGCGCGCGTGCGCCCTCGAATCGGTGCGGCTGTGGCCGACCACTCCGGCCCTGCTGCGCGAGAGCACGGCCGAGACCGCTTGGGGTCCCGCGGGGACGACGATCCTGATCTTCGCCCCGTTCTTCCACCGAGACCCCGAATCCCTGCCCTACGCCGACCGGTTCGAACCCGGAATCTGGCTCGACGGCAGCGCGGCGGCCAATCCGGCGCTGGTCCCGTTCAGCGCCGGACCGGCGATCTGCCCCGGCCGGGATCTGGTGCTGTTCTGCGCGAGCACGATGCTGGCGCACCTGATCCGGGATCGCCGCTTCGAACTGGCCTCCGGCGCCGTGCTCGGGCCGGAGCGGCCACTTCCCGCGACGCTGGACAACTTCCACCTGAAGTTCTCGACGGCTTAAGACTCGTCTTCGACCCACTCGAGAAGATCGCCGGGCTGGCATTCGAGCACCCGGCACATCGCTTCGAGCGTGCTGAACCGGACGGCCTTGGCGCGCCCGTTCTTCAGCACCGCCACGTTCGCCGGGGTGAGCCCGACGAGTTCGGCGAACTCGCCGACACTCATCTTGCGTTTGGCCAGTTCGACGTCGATGCGGACGACGATCGGCATCAGATCACCTGTTCCAGATCGGACCGCAGGGTCGTGGCCTGGCGCAGCAGCGTGCGCATCACGACCATCAGAAGGCCCAGCACGGCGACGCCGATCAACGCCAGGAACAACAGCAGCGGCAGCCCCGGGTCTTCGGCGTTGAAGCCGACGTAGAGGAACACACCCGCCAGCACCACCCAGCCGGCGAGGATCGCCCACACGATGGCGTCCACCCACCGCAGGGACGCCTCGGTGAAGATCCGGTCCTTCTTGACCAGGGTGAGCAGTTGCCAGGTGGCGACGACCACCACCTGCACGCACAGCACCCAGAAGACGGAGACCGCCGTCGCCGGCCAGCGCAGGTACGCCATCTCCGGGTCCTGCCGTGCCATATGCGCGAACTGGCCCGGTAGAGACATGGTCTGGAAGAGGACCAGGATCCCGAACAGCAGCAGGAGGAACACTCTGAGCGGCCCGACGGCCCGTTGCCCTGTGATCATACATCGAGTTTCGCGCGTTATCTATCGAAAGTCAATCGGTTGGTGTCGAGGGTCGGTGGATCATGGGTGGCGCGGGTCGCCGGCGGTGGCGATCCCGGCGGGGCGGGGCCGACGGTGGAGGATTTCGGACGCTCAACGTCCCAAATCCTCCACCGTCGCAAGCTGCGGGTGAGCGGGGAGGATTTGGGACGTTCAACGTCCCGAATCTTCCCCGCTCACCGGCGCGCTGAGTCGAGGTAACGCGGAGGTGTCCAGGTGGAAGCGCGGGAATCGCTCACCGCATTCGGTGAAGGGGTTGAATTTTCGTTGCGCGAAGGAATTCACCCGCCGGTAGCTCAGCCGTTGTCGCGCCAAGAACGGTCTGCCAGGATGCTCGTGACCCGACCAGAAGGAGCGTTCCAGTGGCTTCCCGTCTCAATCCTTACATCAGCTTCGCCGGTGACGCCCGGCAGGCCATGGAGTTCTACAAGTCGGTGTTCGGCGGAGAACTGACGCTGAATACGTTCGGTGAATCCGGGATGGCCGGTTCGCCGGTGGAGGACCAGATCATGCACAGCCAGCTCGACACGCCGAGCGGCTACACGATCATGGCGTCGGACACGCCGCCGGGAATGGAGCACAAACCGGGTACCAACCTGTCGGTCAGCCTCAGTGGTGATGACAGCGGGGAATTGCGCGGATACTGGGAGAAACTGTCGGCCGACGGCACGGTTTCGGTCCCGTTCGAAAAGCAGATGTGGGGTGACGAATTCGGTGCCTGCACCGACAAGTTCGGCATCTCGTGGATGGTGAACGTCATCCAGTCCTAGGGCTTTCCGGCCCGACCGCCCCCTGCCGAAGTTCCCGGCTTCCGGGACTTCGGGCCTCGATAACGCGATTCTTGTCATGGCACCGGTGAAATCGCCGTTCTCCTCCGGAGAGGGTCCGGCGGTTTCATCGGGAGGCAAGGATATGAACAGGATGATCGCGGCACTGCTGGTTTCGGCGGGCGCCGTCGTTTCCGTTGTGGGACTGGCCGGTTGTGGTACACCGACCGCCGGTACGCCGATCACCGTGGTGCGCGAGATCGCACCTCCCTCGACCATCACCGCCGTCGTCCTCGCTCCGCCGCCGCCCGCTTCGGTGGTCGTGGTGGAGCCACCGACGACGGTCACCCGGGCGCCTGCCGTCCGGCGCCTCACTTCGTGTCAGGTGCTTCTCGCCGAGGGCTACTCCTTCGAGTACGCGTTCAGCGCCTGGGTGACCGCGGGCCGTCCGCTGAGCTGGGACGCCGACCGTGACGGATACCCGTGCGAGCAGTCCTACGGGAACCGGAACTAGCAGTAAGGCAAACGCGCCGGCAACGCCTCTTGCGTGATGCCGGGTTTGAGGTACATGAAGGAGCCCTTCCTATACCTGGGCGCAAGGATGGGGCCCTTCATGTACTCAGCATGGCGTGAAGGTCGAGTTTCCTCGGCTGAGCCGAGGCAAGGGGGCCTTCACGCGTTGTCGCTGTAGTGCCGAGGCTCCGGGTGGCGTATTTGCCTGCCCCAGCATCGGCTCGGGCCGAGCTCAGCCCGGCATGTAGTGAAGGGCGCCTTCCCTACTCTCAGGGTAGGGAAGGAGTCCCTCACGGACCTGCGATCCCGACCCACCCGCCGTAGGTAGCTAAGACACCTTCGGGTTCTAACCCGAATCGCCACTTACGACCCCCTCGCGCCTGACGTGCCCCCACCACGCGTCGGCGTTGATTGTTCTTCCCGAATCAAGGGTTCCGGTCAACCCGTCCCCGGGATGTAGTAGCCCGCGACGAAGCGACGGGCTGGTGGGGAGAGGGAATGAGCTCAGCGGAGGGTGTTGTCCTGGTGATCGGCTGCGGAGCGCGGCCGTACCGGGAGTACCTGTTGGCGTCGGCCGGGCACCGGCATCCCTTGTGGCTGTTCACCGGGACCGAGCCGACCTGGCAGGAGCGCTACATCACCGGCGCGACAGTGCTGGACACGCAGGATCAGGACGCCGTGCTGGCCGAGGCCCGCGCGCTCCACGCCGCGACGCCGGTGCTCGGCGTGGTGTCCTGGGACGAGGCGTTGATCGTGGCGGCGGCACACGTCGCGGACGAACTCGGTGTGCCGGGCCCGGGGATTTCCGCGATCGAGGGCTGCCGTGACAAGTGGTTCAGCCGCCGGACGCTCACCGCGGCGGGCGTCGCCCAGCCCGATTTCTGTTTCGTGCACGACGAGGACCAGGCGGTCCGCGTGGCGGAGCGGATCGGGTTCCCGGTCGTGGTCAAGCCGCGCGGGGGAGGCGCCAGCATCGGCGTCAGCCTCGCGGAAGACGCCGGCGCGGTGCGGAAGGCGTTCCACACCGCCGAGGACGCCAGTTTCGACGGCTCTCCCGCGTACATGGGCGGAGCGCTGGTCGAGGAGTACCTGAGCGGTCCGGAGATCAGCGTGGACGGCGCCGTCGTGGACGGTGAGTACACGCCGATGTTCGTGGCGCGCAAGACGGTCGGCATGCACCCGTACTTCGAGGAACTCGGTCATCTGGTCAGCTCGGCGGACGAACTGCTCGCCGATCCGGCCCTGTGCTCGACGCTGGCCCGCGCGCACAGCGCGATCGACTTCCGGTACGGCATCACCCACACCGAACTCAAGCTCACCGAACGCGGACCGGTGATCGTGGAGATCAACGGCAGGCTCGGCGGGGACCTGATCCCGTTGCTCGCCAAGTTCGCGACCGGGGTCGACCCTGGCGCGGCCGCGGTCGACGTCGCGCTCGGCATGCGTCCCCATCTTCCGCACGAGGCCGAGCCCCGGTGGGTCGGCGTGCGGTTCGGCTACCCGAAACAGGACTGTGTCGTCGAGTCCGTGTCCGTCCCGGGTTCCCTGCGGGACAACGGAATCCTCGCCGCCGACGCGCTCGTCGAGCCGGGCGCGCGGCTGCGCCTGCCGCCGGCGGCGTTCATCTCGCGGCACGCGTACGTGATCTGCGCGGGCGCCGATCCCGAAGACTGCGAGGCGGTTCTGGACAAGGCCATGGCCCAGGTCCGGCTGACCGCGCACCCTCTGCTGCCCGCGGTCGCCACCGGTGGCTGACCGAGCACACGCACCGCAGAACACCTTCCCAGCACTCTCAACGATGGCGGAGCAAACAATGGCGAACCGTGATGTCGAGCTGCTCGCAGTCGGAGCAGGACCGTCCAACCTGGCCCTCGCCGTGGCGCTGGAGGAGCTCGCGCCCGGCCTGGCCCGCGAATCGGTCCTGCTCGAACGCGACGAAGAGGTCTCCTGGCAGCGGGGGATGCTCCTGCCGGAGGCGCTGTCGCAGGTCTCGTTCCTCAAGGACCTGGTGACCCTGCGCAATCCGCGCAGCCGCTTCTCCTTCCTCAACTACCTGCACGCCACCAACCGGCTCAACGAGTTCGTGAACATGGGCAGCTTCGTCCCGTACCGGGTGGAGCTCGCCGACTATCTCAAGTGGACGGCCGACTCGCTTTCGCTGGTCGATCTGCAGCGCGGCCGGGAATGCCGCGAGATCACTCCCGTGTGGACGGACGGCACGCTCAACGGATGGGACACCCGCGTCGCCGACGGCGAGGTCATCCGCAGCCGATACCTGGTGGTCGGTGCCGGCCGGGACGCGCGGATCCCCGACCGGCTCCGGACGGTGAACCAGGACCGTGTCATCCACAGCACGCAGTACCTGCCGCGGATCGCGAAGCTGCGCAAGGACCTTCCGTACCGCGTCGCGGTGATCGGCGCCGGGCAGAGCGCGGCGGAACTGTTCAGCTCGGTGCAGACCGACCTGCCCGAATGCAAGCCGACCATGGTGATGCGTTCGATCGGCCTGAACTACTACGAGAGCAGCAAGTTCAACAACGAGCTGTTCTTTCCGTCCCATGTGGACACGTTCTTCGGCTCACGGCCGGAAGCCCGCGAGCAGATGCTCAAGGAGATGCACCACACGAACTACTCCGGGCTCGCGCCGGGCACGATGGACGCGCTCTACCGCTCCGTCTATTTGGACCGCCTCTCCGGCCGCTCCCGGCTCAAGATGATCACCATGGCCGACCTCACCGACGCCCGTGACGAGGGTGACGAGATCGTGCTGGAGCTGACCGACCGGCGCACCGGCGAGACGCAGGAACTACGCACCGACCTCGTGCTGCTCGGCACCGGTTTCTCCCCGGAGATGCCGAAGATGGTCCAGGAGATCGCGAAGTCGATCGGCCTCTCGGAGATCAAGGTGACCCGCGACTACCGGCTGGAGATCGACCAGCCCGCCACCGCGGCCGTGTACCTCCAAGGCGTCAACGAGGCCACGCACGGGATCGCGGACTCGCTGTTGAGCGTCCTCGCCCCGCGTGCCAACGACATCCTGCAGGACATCCTCACCCTCCGCGGCGAAAACCCTTCGGTGCCGCCGCAGCCGACGTCGGACACCGCGCCCATCGTCGCCACCCGCTGAGTCCCAGGAAAGGAAGAAGACAGTCATGGAGATCCGTCCGCTCGAGCGGGAAAAGATGGTCTTCGAGAACGGCGCCTACGGCCAGCGGCTCCTGCCGTGGGCCGCGCTGAACGCGCCGTTCGAAGGCGCATGGGTCACGGTGCCGGCACACGGCGCGACGGGTGCGCATTCCCACCACGAGTACGAGATCTTCATCGCCGTCAACGGTGAGGCGGTCGTCGAGTCCGGGGGAGAGCGCCGCGCCTTCCGCCCCGGGGACGTCGAGTTCCACCAGCCCGGCACGGAGCACCGCATCCTCAACGACGGCGCGGAGGACTTCGAGATGTACGCGATCTGGTGGGACTCCGACATGACGGCCAAATTCGCCGCCCGGCACGCAGCGCAGGCGTCCGACCAGGCAGTGTCGTGACCATGGCCGACAAGCGACCGGTGGTGATCATCGGCGGCCCTCCGACGTCCAACGGAGACCTGCACATCGGGCATATCGCCGGCCCGTACCTCGGTGCCGACGTGCACCGGCGGTACCTGCGGGCGGCGGGCCGCGAGGCCGTGTTCGCCTCGTGCACCGACGACAGCCAGACCTATCTCGTCACCAGCGCGGCCAGGGTCGGGCTGACGCCACCCGAGCTGGTGGAGCAGTCGACCGAGAACATCCAGCGCACGTTCGAGGCGATGGGTGTCGAGGTCGACGGCTTCTCGCCGACCGACGACGGCTACAAGGCGCTCGTCTACGACTACGTCAAACGTTTGTATGACAAGGGAAAGCTCCGCCTGCGCAAGGTGCGGCTGCCGTACAGCGAGAGCAAGGGCGAGTTCCTGGTCGAAGGTTTCGTCGGCGGTGGCTGCCCGACGTGCCTCGCCGACAGCCGCGGCGGATTCTGTGAAGGTTGTGGGCATCCGATCGACTTCGACGCCCTGATCGAGCCGTACTCGGTGCTCGACCCCGCCGACGAGGTGACTTACCGCGAGACCGAGATCATGGTCTTCCCCGTCTCGGAGTATCGCGAGCAGCTCCTCGCCTACTACGAGGAGCGCGGTCCCGCTTGGCGGCCGCACGTGCTCGGGCTCATGCGGGAACTGCTGGCCGGGCCGTTGCCCGATTTCGCGATCACGTACCCGGTGAAGTGGGGGCTGCCGGCGCCGTTCCTCCAGACGCCGGGGCAACGGCTCAACGCGTGGGTCGAGGGTATGCCCGCCTCGATGTACTGCACCGAGTACGCGTTGCGGCGCAACGGGAAGCCGAAGGCCGCCGACGACGACGCCTGGCTCGCGGAGAACGACGCGCGGGTCGTGGTGTTCATGGGGTTCGACCCGCTGTTCACCTGGGGTGTCGTCCACGTCGCCGAGCTGATGGCCCTAGAAGGTCGCTACGTCCTCCCGGACACGCTGCTGGTCAACGAGTTCTACGAACTGGAGAACGAGAAGTTCTCGACCAGCAAGGGACACGTGGTCTGGGCTCGGGACCTGGCGGCCGAGGTGCCCCGCGACATCGCGCGGTTCCACCTCAACCTCACCGCCCCCGAGTTCGCGCGGACCACCTTCTCCCGCGCCGCGCTGGAGAAGGTCGCGGGGGAGCGGCTGGTCGCGCCCTGGAACGAACTCGCCGAGACGCTGGCCAAACTCACCGCCGAGGTCGGCGGGGAGAACGGTTCGCTCCCGGTTTCGACCGAGGCCACGGAACGCGCCGCCGCGATGGTCTCCCGGTTCGCCTTGAACTACGAACTCGAGGACTTCAGCCTCAGCCGGGCGGCCGATCTGGTGGTGCAGCACGTCGAACGCCTGCGGGCGGCGACGGAACGCACGCTGAAGGGCAACCTCGACCAGGAGATGCTCCGCGCGAGGCTCGGCGACCTCTTCCTCGAACTGCGGGCACTGATCGGCTGCGCGTCGCCGATCCTGATCGACCTCGCCGAGCGTGCCGCCGAGGCGGGCGGGTTCGAACCCCGGATCGCCGCGGCCGCCTTCGACGTCACGCACACCACGGCCTTCACCGTGCCACCACTGGAATTCTCCCCGACGAGCGAGGTCTGAGACCCCATGTCACTCGACAGCACCCTCTCCCCCGACGTGGCCCGGAGTTCCCGGCTCGCCGAACGCCTGCTGGTGCCGGCGGGCTTCGTGACCACGGCGGGCAACGCGTTCCAGATCACCGCGGCCGCGATCCTGGTCTTCCACGCCGAACAGACCACCCTCGCCGTCGGCTGGCTGTTCATCGCGGTGTCCATCCCGCAGGTCGCGCTCGCCGTCCTGTTCGGCAAACTGGTCGACAAGGTCGACCGCCGGATGCTGTGCGTGGCGGCGGATCTGGTGAGCGCGATGACCGCGCTGGCGCTGCCGCTGTGGCTGTGGATGGGCGGCCCGGCGAACCTGGGTTCCTACATCGCGAACTTCATGCTCGCCTGCACCGCGGCGTTGTTCATGCCCGCGAGCAACGGCCTGATCAAGGAACGGATCCGGGACGAGCGGCTCGGGAAGTTCAACTCGCGTTTCGAGATGGCGAGCAACTCCGGCATGCTGCTGGCGTCCTCGCTGGCGGGCTTCCTGGTGATCTGGTTCGGTGCCACGCCGTTGTTCGTGTTCAACTCGCTGAGCTTCGTCCTCTCGGCCGTGCTGGTCTACGCGATCGGCCGCAAACCGGTCAAGACGCCGGTGACCGTCGAGACCACCACGACCGAAACCCCGTCGACGCCGGTCGAGACGCCGGTGCGCCAGCCGGTGAAGCGGCTCGCGCTGTTGTACGCCAACGGGAACATCGGCCTGATGGTCGCCAACGTCATCCTCACGACGCTGATCCTGCAGACCTTCAACCAGGGCGCCTGGATGATCGGGGTGGTCGACGCGCTCGCCGGTGCCGGGTTCATCATCGGCGCCGCGGCGTACGGCAAGGTCAGCAAGCGGTTCAAGGGTATCCACCTCGCCGTGCTCGGCACGCTCGGCAACCTGATCTGCCTGGCGATCCAGCCGTTGCACTACATCGCGCTGATGGCGGCGATCCCGTTCGCCGGGTTCTGCTTCGCGCAAGGCCGGATCGCGGCCCGCACCCTGCTGATGCGGGCCAGCCCGGAAGAGCGCGTCGGCCGGATCTTCGGCGGCACCCAGGCATTGGGCCTCGGGCTCGGTGTCGGCGCGACGGTCGTGCTGTCCTCGCTGGCGGACGCGACTTCCGTGCCCTACGCCTTCTGGGGGCTGGCTCTCCTGCAGGGCGCGATCGTGATCGGTACCTACTTCAGTCTGGCGAAACCGTTGTCGGCGCAGGAAAAGCGGCCGGCCGAGGTTCTCGAGGCGACCGCCGCCTGAGCGCGGCGACGAGCGGAGGAAACGAAAGTCATGACGGAAAAGCCGATCAAGGGCGGCGTGGCGACCTGGGCCTGCCTGCCCGGATTCCCGCCGGCGATCATCTTCCCGTTCACCCCCGGTGAGCGGTACGGCATGCGGAACCTCTACGAGTTCCAGATGCTGATGTACCGGCCGCTGTACTGGCTCGGCCGCGACGGCGAGCCGACGGTCGACCACGACCTCAGCATCGGCGAGGAGCCGGTGTGGGACGAAAGCGGCCGCACCTGCACGGTCCGCATCAAGCCGTGGAAGTGGTCCAACGGCGAGACGGTCTGCGCGGACAACGTCATCTTCTGGGTCAACATGCTGAAGGTGAAGGGGCCGAAGTTCGGCGCCTACACCGAGGGGTTCTTCCCGGACAACCTGGTGTCGTTCGAGAAGGTGGCCGAAGACAAGGTCAGTTTCACCTTCGACAAGGCGTATTCGAAGAACTGGATCCTGCTCAACCAGCTCACCATGATCACGCCGATGCCGAAGGCATGGGACCGCACCGCGGACGGACCCGCCGACGCCACGCACGACATCGGCCAGGCCGAAGCCGTGTACGAGTACCTGATGGCGGAGAACGGCGACCCCGTCGCCGAGGACAACAGCCACCGTACCCGCTGGGCGGACAGTCCTGTGTGGAGTGTCGTCAACGGGCCGTGGAAGCTGAAGAGCTACACCGAAGAAGGCGTCGTCACCTTCGTCCCGAACGAGCACTACAGCGGCCCGAACCCCGCGCACCTCGACGAACTGCGCCAGGTGCCGACGTCGTCCGACGAACAGCAGTACGCGCTGCTGGAGTCGGGCGACGTCGAGGTCGGCTTCCTGCCGCTGGGCATGGGTGTCCAGCCGGACGGCGACCCGGCCAAGGGTGGCCCCAACCCGCTCGGCGACGGCTTCCAGCTGGAACCGCAGATCCTGTTCACCATCAACTTCATCGCGGTGAACTTCGGCAACCCGACCATCGCCGGCCACCTGATCCGGCAGCCGTACGTCCGGCAGGCGCTGCAGAGCTGTCTCGACCAGGAATACGGCGCGCGCGAGATCTACCAGGGCTACGGATGGAGTCAGACCGGCCCCATCCCGGTGCTGCCGACGAGTGACCTCGTCTCGCCGAAGATCACCGAACGGGGCGGCTTCTGGCCGTTCGACCTGGAGAAGGCGCGGATCCTGCTGTCCGAGAACGGCTGGGACGTCAGCGTTTCCCCGGCGGTCTGCGTGCGCCCCGGCACCGGCCCCGGTGAGGCGGGGGAGGGCATCCCGGCGGGCACGGAACTGAGTTTCTCGCTGCGGTACTGGGAAGGCAGGCCGGCGCTGACCCGGCTGATGGAGCAACTGCGCGACAACGCGGCCAAGGCGGGTATCGAGATCCGCCTGCAGGAAGTGATGGGCTCGGTCCTAGTGGCGCAGGACGGCCCCGGTGAGGCACGGATGTGGGAGCTGTCCTGCTGGGGCGGCGGCTGGGTCTACAACTATCCGACCGGCGAGAACCTGTTCCAGAGCGGGGCTTCCTGCAACTTCAGCAACTACCGCGACGCCAAGGCGGACGAGCTGATCGCGAAGACGGTCACCTCCGACGACCTCGAAGCGCTGCACGAGTACCAGGAGTACATCGCCGACCAGGCCCCGGTGATCTTCATGCCGACGTTCCCGCGGCGGTTGTTCGAGGTCAAGGGCAACCTGCGCGGGTTCTCGCCGATCAACCCGTACGGGCTGATCAATCCCGAGAACTGGTACTACGTCGAGAACACAGCGGAGGCCGAGTCATGACGAGGCCGGTGCTGTTGGTCGGGTTCGTGGCCGCGGCGCTGGGTTCGTCCATCAAGGACTTCCAGCCCGACGGCTCGGTGATCTTCGTCGAAGAACCCGACGTCGTCCGCAAACGCGACGCGCGGAAGACCGTCGCCGGTTCGGCCCTGGTGCGCGAGCTGATCGAATGGGAGTTCCACCTGCCGGGCAAGGCGGACGAGTTCTACCACGTCCACCACGACCTCGACCCGGCCGCGGTGGTGCCGCTGACCGAGTACGCGACCCCGTTCGCGGCCCGGCTCGCGGAGCGTTACGGCCTGCCGGGCGCGGGGTTCGGCGCGGCGGGGATCCTGCGGGACAAGGCGGTGCTGCGCCTGGTCAGCCGGGCGGCGGGGATCGCGAACCCGGCTTCGGCGCGCGTCGAAAGCCCGGCGCAGGTCCGCGAGTTCATGGCGCGGCATCCGGGGAAGATCGTGCTGAAGCCCGCGAACCGGCAGGCATCGGTGGGGACCCAGGTGCTGACCGACGAGGCCGAGGCCGAGCGGGCGTGGGCGAACTGTGTCGTGCAGGACGAGGGGGTCTTCGTCCCGGACCGCGCGATGGAACTGAAGATGCTGGCCGAGAGCTTCGTCGAGGGCGACGAGTACAGCGTCGAGATGCTGCTGCGGGACGGTGAGCCGCTGTTCGCCAACGTCACCGGCAAGCAGCTGTTCCCCGGTCCGCGCCCGATCGAGCTCGCGCACATCGTCCCGGCCGACATCCCGGACGCGCTGACCGCGCTGCTGACCGAGGAGACCCGGCGTCTCACCCACGCGGCCGGGTTCCGCACCGGGATCGTCCACTGCGAGTGGATCGTCTCGGACGGCGTCCCGTACCTGGTCGAATGCGCCGGGCGGTTCGCGGGCGACGGCATCATCGAGCTGATCCAGCGTGCCTACCCGGTCGAGCTCAACCGCGCCTACTTCTCGGTGATGAAGGACGAGCCGGTCGCGGACCTTTTGCCGCGCAAGGCCGAACGCGGCGCGGCCGTCCGGTTCCTCTCGATCGAGCCCGGGCTCGTCGAGGACGTGCGCGGAGTGGAAAAGGCGTCGCAGTCCGAAGGCGTGTTCATGTGCGACGTCGGTGTTTCGGCGGGTGACCGGTTCGGCGGGCTGCGCAGTTCGTGGGACCGCGTCGGCGATCTGATGGTGACCGCGGACAGCCCGGCGGAGGCGTCGCGCCTGGCCGAAGAGGCGGTCGCGCTGATCGAGATCGACGTGCGGCCGGATCGCGAAGAGAGGGAGAACGCCGCACCATGACCATCGAAGCCGTCCAGTCCGCGCTTCCGGACGCCGGTCTCGACGTGATCGTCACCGGGCTCTCGTCGGACGCGCACACCTGGAACCTGGTGTACCTCGAGCTGTTGCTGGAGGAGCTGGGCTGCCGGGTGACCAACCTCGGCGCCTGTGTGCCGGACGCGGTCATCGTGCGCGAATGCGCCGCCCGGCGGCCGGATCTGGTGGTGATCAGCAGCCTCAACGGGCACGGCCGCCAGGACGGCGTCCGGTTGATGGAAGCCTTCCGCGCGCGGGGGGAGCTGGTCACGACGCCGGTCGTCATCGGCGGGAAGCTCGACGTCACGGGCGGCAGCAACGCGGCACGGTTGCTGGAGGCCGGTTTCGACGCGGTGTTCGAGGACTCCGGCGGCCTGACCCCGTTCCGCACCTTCCTCCGCACGCTGTCCGTACGCACCGGTGTCCCGCTGGGCGCCGGATGAGCGTGCTCGCCCCACCGCGGGGACTTTCGTTCGGCGCGGTGATCGCGCGTCACCACGCCAAGGGAGACCTGGTCGTCCAGCCCCGGATGGGGTTCGCCGATCCGGGGCGGATGACCAGGGGGTTGCTGGCGACGAGGGCGGCTCGGGCCGCGACGGTCGGCACCATCACGATCGACAGCTACACCAGGGTCGGCGACCACGAGGCGGCCCGCGCGGCGCTGGCCGCCGGCGCCGATCTCAACGGGTACCCGCTGGTCGACCACGATCCCGCGACGACGACGGCGTTGCTCGACGGCGTGCTGACCAGGGACTTCCCGGTGCAGATCCGGCACGGTTCGGCGGACCCCCGCCGGATCGTGCGGACGCTGCTGGACTTCGGGCTGCACGCGACCGAGGGCGGGCCGGTGTCGTATTGCCTGCCGTACAGCCGGATGCCGCTCTCGGCGGCCGTCGACAACTGGCGGCGGTCGTGCGAAACGCTGGCCGAAGCCCGGGGCCCCGAGCTGGAGCCGCATCTGGAGACCTTCGGCGGCTGCATGATGGGCCAGCTGTGCCCGCCCGCGCTGCTGGTGGCGCTGAGTGTGCTGGAGGGGATGTTCTTCTGGCGGCACGGGATCCGCTGCCTGTCCTTCAGCTACGCGCAGCAGACCCACGCCGGGCAGGACGAGGAGGCCGTCGCCGCACTGCAGGCGCTGATCAGGGAATACGTGCCGCACGCGCGGACCCATGTGGTGATCTACGGCTACATGGGCGTCTATCCGAGGACCCCGGACGGCGCGCTCGCGCTGATCGGGGAGTCCGCGCGGCTGGCCGCGCGCACCGGGGCGAGCAGGCTGATCGTCAAGACCACCGCCGAAGCGCACCGGCTGCCGACCGTGGCCGAGAACGTGACCGCGCTGGAACACGCCGCCGAGGCCGCACGGGGCGTGTCCCGCATCGGCCGTCTCGGCGACACCGGGATCCACGCGCAGGCGAAAGCGTTGGTGGACAACGTCCTTTCGCTCGACAGCGACCTCGGCAGGGCGCTGGTCGCCGCTTTCGCGCGGGGCCAGCTGGACGTCCCGTTCTGCCTGCATCCGGACAACGCCGGCCGCGCGCGTGGCCGGCTGGACGCCAGTGGCCGCCTCGAATGGCAGCGGATCGGCGCGATGCCGCTGGGCGACCTCGTCGACCTGCCCGCGGACCGGCGGATGACCTCGAGCGACCTGCTGGACGCGCTGCGGTACGTCGAGCGGTCGTTCGACGAGAAGTACGGGCTGCCCGGAATCGAGACTGTACAACCAATACAGGGGAGTGGAACATGACCGGAACAGTGGGCCTACCGCCGGGCACCCGCGAGCACCTGACGTCACCGGTGACGCAGGCGGCGTTGCGCATCCAGAACAGCATCACCGCGGGCACCCGCGAGTACCTCGGGATGAACGGGTTCGTGGAACTCCAGCCGCCGCTGATCGGACCGGTCACCGACCCTGGTTGCCGCGGTGCCAAACAGGTCGACGTCGACTACTACGGGCACAAGTACAAGATGATGACCAGCGTCATCCTGTACAAGCAGGCGTCGTTGCTCGCGTTCGACAAGATCTTCTACGTCGCCCCGAACGTGCGGCTGGAGCCGCTGGAGACCTCGACCACCGGACGGCATCTGGTCGAGTTCACCCAGATCGACGTCGAGGTCGCGCGGGCGAGCCGCGAGGAGGTCCTCGACATCGCCCAGGGCCTGCTCCGGCACGTGGTCGCGTACACCCTGCGTGAGTCCAAAGTGGACCTCGCCACGCTGGGCCGGGACCAGGCGGCGTTCACGGCACTGCTCGAAGAGGACTTCGAGCGGATGACGCACCGCGAGGCGGTGTCGCGGTTGCAGAGCCTGCGGCACGGGCAGAGCGCCGACGCGGAGATCGACTGGCAGGGCGAGCGGATCATCTCCGAGCAGACGAACCGGCCGTTCTTCATCGTCGACTACCCGAAGGGGTCGCGCGGGTTCACCGACGGCGAGTCCAGCACCGAACCCGGGGTGCTGCGGAACTTCGACCTCATCGCCTCGGACGGATTCGGCGAGCTCTGCAGCGGCGGCGAGCGCACGCACGAGTACCGGCGGCTGATCGAACGGATGCGGGAGACGGGGGAGAACCCGGCGAAGTACGCCTGGTACCTCGACCTCGCCCGCGAGGGGCTGCCGCCGAGCGCGGGCTTCGGGATGGGACTCGAGCGGGTGACGCGGTACATCGCCGGGCTGGACGCGGTCTGGCAGGCCAACGCGTATCCGAAACTGCCGGGGATCGCGGCGCCGTGATCACCGCACGGCAGCTCCCCGAAGACGCGATCCGCGCCAGGGCGCGGGAAGGCAGCGCGGCGATCTTCCCCGACGTCGCGGGATACGGCCGGTCGCTGTTCGGCGCGGACGTCGAATCGACTACCGACGAACTCGACCGCGCGCGGATCGTGCCGCCGGTGTTCGTCCCGCGACGCCTGGAGAAGATGTTCGACCTCGCCCGCGAACCGGTCTACGGCGACGTCGGACTGTCGACCGTGCTCGGCGGCTTCACCGCGCCATCGCCGGTGTTCCTGTGCGCGTTCGGTTCCACGCAGGTGGCGGGCAGCGGGCTCGGGATCGCCGCGAGCGAGCAGGCCGGCAGGCTCGGGATGCCGATGGTGATCGGCGAGAACGTCGTACCCATGCACGGATACGGTCGCATGGGCGAAAAGGCCGAAGACGGCCTGCTCGGCCGGATCCGCGCGTACGCCGGCGCGGTGCCGGACGGGCTCGGCGGCGTCGTCGTCCAGCAGAGCACCGAAGACGCCGACGCGGAGGTGTGGAACCTCGTCTACAGCGACCCGTCCGCGACGAAACTGCTGGAAACCGGGCGGCTGGCGTTCGAGCTCAAGGTCGGCCAGGGGGCCAAACCGGGCCTCGGCGGGATGACCGTGCTCTCGCGCACGGCCGCGGGCGAGGTCGCCGAACAGTACACAGTGGACGAAGCCTTCGGCGACGACACGGCCATGGTGCTGCGGTCCAGCAGTCCCGGCACCTTCACCGGGGAGATCCTGCGCCAGCAGATCCACCTGATGCGCAACAACTACCCGCGCGCCCGCGCCTGGGTGAAACTGCACCCGGGCCGCGACGTCGGTGAGGCCGCGCAGGTCGCGTGGGCGGCGGGCGCGGACGCCGTCACCGTGGACGGTGCCGAGGGCGGCACCGGCTGGGCGCCCTCGGTGTTCCTCGACCAGGTGGGGTTGCCGCTCGTGGAATGCCTGCGCCGGGTCGGCAAGCATGACGCGTCGCTGCTGGTGTCGGGGCGGATCTGGGAAGGGGCCCGAGCGCTGAAATGCCTGGCGATGGGCGCCTCCGCGGTCGGCCTCGGCCGGGCGGCGCTCCTCGCCGTCGACGAGGACGCGACCGAAGGGCTCGTGCGGCTGGTGCGCTGCCTCGAACTCGAACTGCGGCTCCTGGCCAGCGCGCTCGGGAAGTACGACCTCGCGGATCTCACCTCGGACGACCTGTGGTTCCCGACTCGAACGGAGCAGCACGGATGATCAACTACGACGGGAAACGGTTCCGCAAGGTCAGCACCGACCCGAACGCGCCGGTCACCCTGTACCGGCAGAAGGACGACCTCGTGTGGGCCGAACTGACCGGCGGCGGTGTGCGGCTCGGGTCGCTCACCGGGAAGTGCGGCGAGGACGGGACCATCGACATGGCGTACACGATGGTCCTGGCCAGCGGCCAGGTGATCGCGGGGCACAGCACGAACACTCCGGAGTTCTTGCCGGACGGGCGGATCCGGCTGAACGAGGTCTGGGAGCGGTACGGGACTCCCGGCTCTCGCGGAACCTCCGCCATCGAAGAGGTCGCGGAGTAGGCCATCACGCGCGTTCGGGGGTGCGAAGTGCGGACCTGCGGGCGTGGTGGTCCGTGAAGGCCTCCTTGAGGGACCCAGAGTCCCTCAAGGAGGCCTTCACGGACTTACCGGTACCCTCGCCTTTTCTATCGGCCGAATGGCGATTCACGCGACCGAAAAGGGCAGTCGAGGGGGCTGAACGGCGCACGCCGAAAGGAGGGGTTCACCGCGGGTTCTTTTCCAGGTATTCCGTCCAGACCTTCTTGGGCACGCACATTCGCCACGAGTCGACGATCAGCTCTCGTAACTCCTCGTAATCGATCGCGGACAGCCGGACGCGAACCCACTGATAGCGCATATCGGAGGGAATCGGCATCATGAACTTGTCCGGCTCGCCTGCCACCAGTGCTTCCCGCTCTTCTTTGGGATAGCCGAATCCCATCACGGTTTCGTCGGGTGAGAGCGAAAGGAAGACGATTCGCCCCACGCGGAACTTCGCCCGGTCCCGGACCAGCGCCTCATAGGCGCGGGGAAGCTCCGAAGCGATCTTCCTGACATCATCCCCGGTTACCATTTTTCCACCATTCTCCGCTGTCTGTTCCCCAGTCACCCTTGGCGCCCATGGTGAAGGCGACGTAAAGGTATTCGTCGAGGACCTTCGCCAGTGACACGGGCCTGCCCACCAGGGCAGAAATGTCCTCCCCGCCGTCTCCCGTCTCCGCGATCACCGCGGCGGCCCAGTCGCGGCCGAGCCGGAGGTGTCTGCCGAACGCGGCACCGTCGCGGGCGCCGTGGAGGGCGGCCGCGATGGCGGCGTCCCACGGCATGATCGTGTTGGGCCGCAACGCATACAGTGCCTTGGCCGCGGCCGTCGGACCGAGTGTGCGCCGGACCCGTCCGGCTGAGACGGCGACGCCCGAGAGGTCCGCGTACGCCTTCGCGGCGGTGTCGATCCCCTCGTCCGTCAGGTCGGCGAGGTCGACAGACGGGAGAGTAGCGCCCCAGGTCTCCCACCAAGCCCGGACCCCCTCGTCGAAGGGGGCGGGCTCGTCGTCCCGAGGGTATCGGATCCGGCATCCCCACGAGTTCAACCAGCGAAGAAGAATTGTGCGATGTGCGGGCTGTGACAGGTCGATCGCGGACCGCCCTCTTTGATCGGACGTAGCCGCTACGAGTCGAAGCCAAGAGGTGTCGGCATTCGCGAAGCCGTTGAACACTTCGGCGGCCCGCCGGAGTTCGGCGAGTGGCGGCAGGGCGTCAGACATGGGCGAACCCTATCCGGTGCCACCAAGGGGGTGAATTTCCGCGTCCAACTATTGGACTTTGTACATTGAGTCACCTATTTGTATCTGCTGCATGGTTGATTGGTCCTTTAGGGTTGTGGGCAGGAAGGCCACAGGGGTGGCGGTCACGCAGCGCGATTGCGTTACCCCATCCAGGGGAGGAGATGGCATGGGCAGACCCGAGCGACCGTTGGACGGCACAACCGGTCCGATCGCCGCATTCGCTCACGATCTGCGCGTTTTGAGGAACCGAGCGGGAAACCCGAGCTACCGGGAACTCGCGAGGACGGCACTGTTCGCACCTTCCGTGCTGTCCAGCGCGGCCAGCGGCCACCGGCTGCCCACTCTCGCCGTGACCTTGGCGTTCGTCTCCGCGTGCGGTGGGGATCGTGCGGCGTGGGAACGGCGTTGGCGGAGTATCGCGGGACAGGCAGGGAGCGGCGCCGAGATCCGGGAGGACCGTGCCCCGACGCCGCAGGCGGAGGTTCCGCCGGATGCCGCGCACGCGGTGTCATCCGGCGTCATCCGCCTCGCCCATCCGGCTCAGCTGCCCATGGGATCGAGGACTTTCGTCGGCAGGGAAAGGGATCTGGCCGACGCCGCCGGGATGATCGGGGCGACCGGACCGGTCAAGGTGCCGTTGCTCGTCAGCGGGCCGATCGGCGTGGGGAAGACGGCCTTCGCCTTGCGGCTGGCGGAAGAGGTGGCGGCGGACTTTCCCGACGGGCAGCTCTACGCCGATCTGGGGGACGGCGGAACCGGTGGCCGGTCGGCCAACGGGATCGTGCGTGGTTTCCTGCGCGCGCTCGGCGTGCCGGCGCATCTCGTGCCCGACGACCCGATGCAGCGGATCGGGCTGTACCGGTCCCTGCTCGCGGAACGCAGATTGTTCGTGCTCCTCGCGGGCGTCAGCGACGAAGGACAGGTGCGGCCGCTGCTGGGCCGGGCCCCGCACAGCCAGGTCGTGGTGACCAGCCGCGCCCGGCTGCTGGGGCTGGAGGACACGAACCGGATCGAGCTGGACACGTTCTCCCGCAAGGAATCGCTGGCATTGATCGGCAGGATCGCCGGCCAGGACCGGGTGCGGTCGGAACACGGCGCCACCGACATGATCGCCGAATTGTGCGGGGATCTGCCGTTGGCGATCAACATCGTCGGCCGCAAGATCGCCGCGCGCCCGGAATGGGCGATCGCGTACACGGCGGGCCAGCTCGCCGATCGCGGGCGGCTCATGGACAGTCTCGCCGTGGGAGACGTCAATGTCCGGGACCGGTTCACCTCGGCGTACGAACGGCTTTCGGCCGCCGAGCGGGAGGCCATCCATCACTTCGGGCAGAGCGGGGCGGGCTGGACGACGTCGATCGGCATCGCGGCGGCGATGGGCATCATGATCGAGACCGCCGACGAACTCCTCGAATCCGTAGTGGACGCCGGACTTCTCCAGCGTGCCAGCGTCGCCGGCCGGTACGCGGTCTCCCGGTTGGTCAGCGCGTTCGCCGCCGAGCGGCAACGCGAACCGAGCCCGTTCGCCGCCGCCGTCCCGATGGCGGGCCGCAGGGCCAGGAAGAACGCGTTCGAATCGCTGCGCCACGAGGCCGTGCGCACGCTGCCCGGTGGCTCGTCCGAAGGTTGATTGTTCTCCCCGTGCGGCGCTTCCGGTCAACGGGCCGCGCGGTTTGAATGAGTCGACGAATGAAGGCGAGCGAAATTCGGTGACACAATGCTGATTCTGTCGATGAAGGAGGGGCACGATGGCGGGATCGTGGCGATCGAGGACGGCAAGCTGCTGTTCGCGCTGGAGTCGGAAAAGGACAACTACCCGCGCTACGACCGGATCACCGGCGAGCTGATGGCGCGGGCGGCGGGCATGCTCGACGCCCGCCCCGACGTGGTCGCGCTCGGTGGCTGGGTCAAGGGGGAGTTCTCGGTGGAACCGCCCTCCCGCACCGGATACTTCGGTGTCGGCGAGGGCGCGATCTCCGACGAGGCGGGCAAGTTCTTCGGCAAGGACGTGCGCTACTTCTCCTCCACTCACGAGCGCTCGCACATCTACACTTCCCTTGGAATGGCCCCCGCGGCGCCCGGCCAGGCGTACTACTCCCTGGTGTGGGAAGGGAACATCGGCGACTTCTACCGGATCGACGAACGCGGTGAGGCCACGCATCTGAAGCACGTGCTGGCCGACCCCGGTGCGAAGTACGCGTACCTGTTCGCGCTGGCGGACCCGGGTTTCCCGCTGGGGAAGGGAAAATTCCGGTTCAACGACGCCGGCAAGCAGATGGCGCTGACCGGGTTCGCCGAGCCCGGCCCGCTCACCCCGGACGAGCAGAAGACCATCGACTTCATCCTCGACCGCGACGGCATCATCCTCGGTCTGTCCAAAGAGGAGATGTCCTGGTCCCATCTGTACAACGCCGGTGTCTGGTCGCAGGAGTACCGCAACGCGGCGGCGAAGCATTCGCAGGCGATCTTCAACCGGTTCCACGACTACGCCGAGAAGAACCTGACCGAAGGCCTGCCGCTGCTGATCTCCGGCGGCTGCGGCCTGAACTGCGACTGGAACCGCATGTGGCGTGAGAGCGGCCTGTTCTCCTCGGTGTTCGTGCCGCCTTGCCCCAACGACAGCGGTTCCGCGCTGGGCACGGCCATCGACGCGCAGTGGTTCTACACCGGGCAGGCGACCATCGAATGGGACGTCTACGCGGGGGAGAACTTCGTCGAGGACGTCATCCCGGATCCCGCCAAGTACGAGACGCGGCCCCTCGTGGCGAGCGAGGTCGCGAAGTACCTCAAGGACGGCAACATCATCGGCTGGGCGCGTGGCCGGTACGAGATGGGCCCGCGGGCGCTGGGCAACCGGTCGATCCTGGCCGCGCCGTTCACCGTGGACACCACCGTGCGGCTCAACAAGATCAAGCGCCGGGAGGACTACCGCCCGATCGCCCCGATCGCGCTGGAATCCGACGCTCCCAGGTGGTTCGTCGGCTCGGTCGAGGATCCGTACATGCTGTACTTCAACCACGTCACCTCCGACGAGTTGAAGGCCATCACGCACATCGACGGCACCGCGCGCACCCAGACGGTGACGCGGGAACGCAACGCCGGCATCACCGACCTGCTCGAGGCGTTCCGCGAGCAGACCGGGTTCAGCGTGCTGTGCAACACCTCGCTGAACAACAACGGGCGCGGTTTCCTCAACCGCACCAGCGATCTCATCGAGTACGGGGAGACGTACGGCCTCGACGGCTACGTCATCAACGACACGTTCGTGACCCCGCGCGACTCCTGAATCCTTGCCCAACGGGGGCAAGACCCGGATGCCACGCGCCCAGTCGTGGCGTCCGGGCACCTCGTCGCGCCCATCGAACTTTTCGCCAGGAGGGGGAAGGCCATGCGAGTCGTGCTCGCGGGCGGCGGGGTCATCGCGTTGCTGACCGCCGTGGAGTGCGTGTCGGCCGGGCACGAAGTGGTGATCGCCGATCAGGCGGACATCCCGTTCTCCGGCGCGACGTCGTTCGACCGTCATCGAGTGCTGCGCGCGCTGCACCCCGGTGACCTCGCCACCACGGCGGCCGCGGTCGGCGCGCACCACGCGTGGATCGAACTCGAACACCTGCTGTCCACGGCGTTCTACGAACAGTCCGGCGCGCTCACCGCGCTCGGGACGGACGACGCGACAGCCGCGCGGGACCTGCTGACGGCGGCCGGATCGAAGGCCGAAGTGTTCGGCCCGGATGAACTCGCCGCCGAGTTCCCGCACGCCGGATTCGTGCCCGGTACGGGCGCGGTCTTCGAGTCGCACGCGGGGATCCTGCTCGCCGATCGCTTGCTGGCGGCCTGCGCCGGCTGGCTGCGCTGGCACGCGCACGCGGAACTCCACCCGCATCGCAAGGTGGTCGGGGTCGACGCCGACCGGGCCGAGGTCCGGCTGGCCGATGGCGAGACCCTCCGCGGGGACGCGGTGCTGCTGGCAGCGGGGCCGTGGTCGCGGGAGCTGCTGGCGCCCGAGCTGTCCAGGGAACTCGTGCTGCACCGGCAGACCATGCTCTACTGCGACGTCCCGCCCGCCGACGCCGCCGCGTGGGCCGCGACCCCGGCGATCACCTCGCTCGGCTCCGACGGCGGCGCCTGGCTGGTGCCGCCGGTCGCCGGGACGCCGTTGAAGCTCAGCGCCGCGAGCGCGTGCCGGGTGGTCGACGAGGTCGGCGGCGCCACCGTGCCCTCGTGGTGGCGTGAGCATTTGATCGACACGTTCACCGCGCTGATCCCGGGCTTCCGGCGGGACTGGCTGATCGACACCCGGGACTGCCACTACCTGGCCCGGCGCTCCACCCTCGGCCCGATGCTCGCCGTCCTGGGCGACCGGGTCCTGTCCTACGCGGCGTGCGGCGGCTCGTCGTTCAAGTTCGCCCCGCTGATCGCCCGGTCCCTCGCCGCGCGCCTGACCGGCGCCGAACCGGCCCCGACCGGACTCGAACCACTCGACCGGCCGCTCGTGCGAGCGGGCGGTGTCCACCCGATCCGTCCTGCCCTACGAGGTGTGTCGTGAAACTGCTCGCGCTGGAAGCCAGCCAGAACTCCTACTACTACCTGCCCCGGTACCAGCAGATCGAGGACTTCGGCGGGGTGCTGTACGTGCTCAACGGGATCGGGACCGAGGATCTCTGGCCGTCCGAGCGTTACCGGGTCGCCGGCAGCAACCACATCGACGACCTGATCCGGCACGCGAAGGCCTGGCACGCGGAAGAGTCGTTCGACGGCGTGCTCACCTTCTCCGAGTCCGGTGTGGTCCTGGTCGCCGCGGTGGCCGAAGCGCTCGGCCTGCCCGGTGTCGGGGTGGATGCGGCGCGGACGAGCCGAAACAAGCTGATCATGCGGCAGGCGCACGAAAAGGGCGGGGCCGCGCATCCGGACTTCCGGTTCGTCGAAGACCTCGATTCGGCCCTCCAGGCCGCCGAGGACTTCGGCTATCCAGTGATCCTCAAGCCGACACTCGGCGCGGCCAGCAACTTCGTGTTCCGGGTCGACGACGAGGAGAAGATGCGGCAGCGCTACGCACAGGCGCGCGAAGGCATCGACGGCATGAGCTGGTACAACATGGAGGCCGAAGGCTTGGACCCCGGCCCGCACGGCCTGCTCGTCGAGTCCTTTCTGGACGGTCATGAGCACCTCATCGAAGCCGTCGCCTGGGACGACGAGGTCTACCTCGCGTCCATTGTGGACAGGGTCACGTCGGAGGGCGAGACCTTCGACGACGACGTGCACCACGCGCCCACGTCGCTCACCGCCGAACAGGTCGCCGAGGTGCACGCCGTGGTGACCGCCGGAGTGCGGGCACAGGGCCTCACCCGCGGTGCGCTGCACGCCGAAGTCCGCTTCCATCAAGGAAAGCCGTTCCTGTTGGAGATCGCCGTCCGCCCCGGCGGCGGGGGACTCGACCACATGGCCCGGCTTTCGGCGGGCTACGACCCGATCAAGGGACTCATGAACGTCTCCCGCGGGGTTCGGCCGGACGTCCGTCATTTCAGCCCGACCGGACTGCACACCGCCGCGATGTGCCTGATCTGCCCGGGCGGCGTGATCGCCTCGATCGAGGTTCCGCCGGCGGTGAACGACTCGGAATCCCTGTACTACCTCAAGATCTTCGCGAAGCCGGGCGACCTGATCAAGCGCCCGCCGCTGGGCAACAACATCTTCGGTGGCATCGGCGCGCTCGGCTCGACCTTCGACGAAGCCATGCGCAACGCGAACGACCTGGCGGGCAAGATCGAGGTCAAACTCTCCGAAACCCAGAAGTAGCACCGAATCCTGTTCGACGAAACCGGAGCCTCACCCAGGGTCCGGTGGCGGAAGACGCCCAAAACCGCGTGGAGGAAGCGTGTCACGGACTGCCACCCAACGGCACTACCTGATGGTGAGACCGACGTACTTCGACGTCGAGTACTCGATCAATCCCTGGATGGACCCGAAGAAACCCACGGACACCGAGCTGGCCGTCGCGCAATGGGAGTGGCTGCGCGATCTGTATGTCGACCTCGGCCATCGTGTCGAGCTGCTCGACCCGTTGCCCGGCCTGCCCGACATGGTGTTCGCGGCCAACGGCGCGACCGTGGTCGACGGGCAGGTGCTCGTCGCGCGATTCCATCACGTGCAGCGGGCAGGCGAGTCCGAGGCGTACCTGGAATGGTTCCGGGCCAACGGATATCGCTACGTGCGGCAGGCGCAGTGGGTGAACGAGGGCGAGGGCGACTACCTCGTCACCGGGAGCACGATCCTCGCCGGGACCGGGTTCCGCACGAACCCCGAGGCACACAACGAGTCGCGTGAGTTCTTCGGCCGTCCGGTGACCAAGCTGACGCTGATCGACCCGCGGTACTACCACCTCGACACGGCGCTCGCCGTCCTCGACGACGACACGGTCATGTACTACCCGGGGGCGTTCTCCGAGGACAGCCGTCTGCTGCTGAAGGAGATGTACCCCGACGCGATCCTCGCCTCCGAACGCGACGCGTCCGTCTTCGGCCTCAACGCCGTCTCCGACGGCAAGCACGTCGTGCTGCCGCAGGCGGCCACCGGGCTGACCGCGCAGTTGCGGGAGCACGGCTTCGAACCGATCGGTGCCGACCTGTCCGAATTGCTCAAGGCGGGCGGCAGCGTCAAATGCTGCACGCTGGAACTGCGTGCCGGTTAGGGAGAACTCGATGGATACGGCTGTGCGGGATCGCGGCGGGCGCACCACACTGCGCCGGATCGTCGTCGGGACGGCGTTGATCGCGGTCCCGGCGGTGGTCGTCGTCGTGGTGCTCGGATTGGGCGCGGCCAACGCGCCGGTCGCGAGCACGGCGGCGAAGGCCGCGGGCGGCGGACCCGACGTCTACGCGCGCCTGCTGGTCGCGCTGCCGGTGATCCTGGGCGCCTGCCATCTGGCGGGTGTCCTGGCCCGGCGGCTCGGCCAGCCCGCGGTGATCGGCGAGATCGTCGCGGGCATCCTGCTGGGGCCGTCGCTGTTCGGGATCGTCTTGCCCGGCGCCTTCGGCTGGTTGTTCCCCGGCGGCGTGGTCTCGGCGATCGACATCCTTTCGCAGCTGGGCCTGATCTTCTTCATGTACCTGGTCGGTTCCGAGATCGATGTCGACGCGGTCCGCAAACGCGGCTTCACGGCGGTGACGGTCAGCCAGGTCAGCATCGCGCTGCCGATGGTCTGCGGCATCCTGCTCGCGCTCGGCATGTACCCGGCTTTCGGCGGAGACGTCGGCTTCCTTGCGTTCGGACTGTTCATCGCGGTCTCGATGAGCGTGACGGCCTTCCCGGTGCTGGCGAGGATCCTCACCGACCGGGGGATCTCGAAGACCCCGCTCGGCGCGCTCGCCCTCACCTGCGCCGCCGTCGACGACGTCGCCGCGTGGTGCCTGCTCGCCGTCGTGGTCGCCGTCAGCCAGGGCGGGGCGCCGTCGGAGGTCTTCCTGACCGCCGGGCTCACCCTCGCGTTCGTCGTGCTCATGATCTACGTCGTCAAGCCACTGCTGGGAAGGGTGCTCAGCCGGGTGCCCGAACCCGCGGTGCTCGCGATCCTGCTCGGCGGGATCATGCTGTCGGCCTTGGCCACCAACGAAATCGGCATCCACGCGATCTTCGGCGCCTTCCTCTTCGGGGTGATCGCGCCGAGGAAGGACCCGGTCGTCGCCCGCGCGGCCGGGAAGCTCGGCAGCGTCACCCTCACCCTGCTGCTGCCGCTCTTCTTCGCCTACACGGGACTGCACACCGAGTTCAGCCTGCTCGGCTCCGGATCCCTGTGGCTCTGGACCCTGCTCATCACGGCGGTGGCGGTGTTCGCGAAATGGGCGGGCAGCACCGCGGCGGCGCGGCTGACCGGTGTCGGCTGGCGCGAGTCGCTGTCGCTCGGGGCGCTGATGAACTGCCGGGGGCTCACGGAACTGGTGGTGCTCAACGTCGGCCTCCAGCTGAAGGTGATCAGCCCGGCGGTGTTCGCGATGCTCGTGATCATGACGCTGGTTTCGACGATCGCGACCGCCCCCGCGCTCACCCTGATCGCCAGGTTCGGAAAAAAGTCCGGAAAGGACTTGGACAAGACCGCCGGTCCAGCGGCGGCGGAAAGCAGATAGGACACCATGACCAGCAAGCAGGAAACCCTAGTCAGCACCTTCGCCGAGGTCGTGCTCGCCGACGAGGTCCGGGACACCATCGGCGGTGAGCTGCGGTCCTTCCCGAACCCCGCCGACGACATCGACCGCTCGCTCGCGATGCTCCGGGTCGCGTTCTCGAAGCTGCCGATCGACCAGCTGCAGACGATCCTGGACTTCGGCAGGCACGTCGACACCCCCGGCGTCGCGCTCGTGCGCAACCTGCCGGTGGACCAGGAGCTCCCGGAGACGCCGATCGACGGGGAACCCAGCAAGGACAAGAAGACGTTCGTCGCCGAGACCGTCCTTTTGGGACTGAGCCAGCTGCTCGGCGAGCCCGTCGGGTTCACCACCGAGAAGAGCGGGCGGCTCGTGCACGACGTCGTCCCGGTTTCGGCGGGCGCGCGGAGCCAGACCAACCAGAGCTCGCACGTGTTCCTGAACTTCCACAACGACATCGTGCACGACGACCTCGGCCGCTACGACGTGTCCAATCCGGACTTCCTGGTGCTGAACTGCGTACGCCAGGACGGGAACAAGGAGGCCGTCACCTACTACGCCGACGGCCGGGACATCTCCGCCGCGCTGGCCCCCGAGGTGCTCGACGTCCTGCGCCGCCCGCTGTTCCGGCTCAACGCGCCCGGCAGCTACGTGCGCGATGTCGCGAAGGGGGCTGACGTGCTCTCCGACCTCGTGCCGATCATCTCCGGGCCGGCGGACTCGCCGGAAGTGGCGGTGTCGGCCAACGGTGTGGTGGGGGAGACCGTCGAGGCGGAACAGGCGCTCGAGGAACTGCAGCGGGTCTGCCGCGAGGTCGCGCACCAGGTCAAACTGGAGCCGGGGACGGCGCTGCTGATCAACAACCGGAAGGGCCTGCACGCGCGGTCGCAGTTCTTCGCGCGGCACAACGGGCGGGACCGGTGGTTGCAGCGCACCTACATCCGCCGGAGCCTGTGGACGATCCGGTACCGGGGCACGGCCGGCGACCGGCGGGTGCACTGAGGCTTCCACACCACCCAGGCGGTTTCGCGTGACCCGACGGACGACACGCGTGACTGAACGGACGACACGCGCGCGGCCCGGGTCCTCCGCGAGTCGTCCGCCTGGACACGCGTGTCGTCCCTCTGATCACGCGTGTCGTCCATCCCGACACGGGTGCCGTCCCTCCGAGCACACGCGACCGCACTGGGCAGCGGGCGTGGGGGGGGGGGGGGGGGGGGGGGGCGCCGGGGGGGGGGGGGGGGGGGGTGGTCGGGTGCGGGACGGGCGCCCCGGGCGAGTGGGAGAGGGGCAGGGGGTACTCAAGAGCCGAC
>NZ_JBIUAQ010000039.1:0-59352 GCF_044547565.1 Amycolatopsis sp. NPDC052450
CGGCCTCAGGCGACAGCATCTTCACCGCGCGAAGCAAGAACAAGATCCTTCGGCACCACGCCGAATCACCACACGAACTTCCGACTCGGGACACTTAGGTACAGGAAGGGGCCTTCATGTACCTAGGCGAACGGCCACAGCGCGCGCGGCCGGGGGCTGAAGGGCCTTTCACCGCATGAGACGCGGCGAAAGGCCCTTTCAGCCCACCCCCGAACTGCCAAAAGTGCGTGAAAGTCCCTGTCACGAAAAGAAATCCTTGCTTCGCCCAGCGCGACGGGCGCACTCTTGATCTTGTGTTCACGCCGATCGCCTTCGCCGCGGCGGGCGCCGGATCGGCGCTCGTCACCCGCTCCTGCCTGCGCCGGGCCGGAGCACCGGTGACGGCTTGGGCGGCGGCCGTCGCGGCGGTGGCGCTCGTCGCGGTCTGGCTGCGGCATCAAGCGGGAGCCTGGCCGGCGTGGTGGCTGGCGGTCCCGGCCGTGCTGACCGTCTTCGCGGTCCCGCTGGCGCTCGCCGACCTGAAGTACCGGCGCCTGCCCGACATCCTGACCCTGCCCGCGTACCCGGCGCTGGCCGCCGCGCTCGCGGTCGCCGCGCAAGCGGGAGGGGCGGCCATCGCGTGGCGGGCCGTGCTGGGCGCGCTGGTCTTCGGCGGGGCGCACGCGCTCGTCCACGCGCTGTCGCCACGCTCGCTCGGCGCCGGTGACGTGAAGCTCGCCGGGAGTCTCGGCGCGGTCCTCGCCGCGACGGGCTGGCCGTCGGTCGTGCTCGGCGCCGTCGCCGCCGCGTTACTGAGCGTGGCGCTCGCGGTGGGCGGGCCCCGGCATCCCACGGTGCCGCACGGGCCCGGTCTCCTGGTGGCGGCGTGGGCGCTCGCCGTCTTCGCCGGACCCGGTCCGGGATAGCCCGGCCTGTACCGGGACGGAGAGGAGGTTGTGACAGGATCTGTCAGGTGTTGCGCTGGATAACCGCAGGGGAATCGCACGGACCCGCCCTCGCCGCCATCCTGGAAGGGATGCCCGCCGGGGTCGAGGTCACCACCGCCGAAGTGGGCGAGCAGCTCGCGCGACGGCGGCTCGGCTTCGGCCGCAGCCCCCGCATGGGCTTCGAGACCGACCACATCGAGTTCACCGGCGGCGTCCGGCACGGGCTCACCCAGGGTGGCCCCGTCGCGGTCCAGATCGAGAACGCCGAGTGGCCCAAGTGGGAGAAGGTCATGTCGGCCGATCCCGTGCCCGCCGAGGAGCTGGAAGGCCTGGCGCGCAACGAGCCGCTGACCCGTCCCCGGCCAGGCCACGCGGATCTGCCCGGCATGCAGAAGTACGGCTTCCCCGAGGCCCGTCCGGTGCTGGAGCGCGCGAGCGCCCGTGAGACGGCGTCCCGCACGGCGCTCGGCACGGTGGCCCGCGCGTACCTCAAGCAGCTGCTGGGGGTCGAGATCCTCAGCCACGTCGTCTCCATCGGCGGCGCCTCGGCGCCCGAGGGCCCGCTGCCGGTGCCGTCGGACCTGCCCTCCATCGATGAGAGCCCCGTCCGCGCCTTCGGCAAGGAGGGGACCGACGCGATGGTCGCCGAGGTCGACGCCGTGCGGAAGGCGGGTGACACCGTCGGCGGCGTGATCGAGGTGATCGCCTACGGCCTGCCGCCGGGCCTCGGCTCGCACGTCCACTGGGACCGCAGGCTCGACGCCCGCCTCGCCGGCGCGCTCATGGGTGTCCAGGCGATGAAGGGTGTGGAGGTCGGCGACGGCTTCACCACGGCCAAGCGCTGGGGCAGCCAGGCCCACGACGAGATCGACCGCGGCACCGGTCCGGTCGGGGTGACCCGCCGGTCCAACCGCGCGGGCGGGCTCGAAGGCGGCATCACCAACGGCGAGCCGCTGCGCGTGCGCGTCGCCATGAAGCCGATTTCGACCGTCCCCAAAGCACTGTCCACTGTGGATGTCACCACCGGCGAACCCGCGGTGGCCATCCACCAGCGTTCCGACGTCTGTGCGGTACCCCGCGCCGGGGTCGTGCTGGAGTCGGTGGTCGCGCTGGTGCTCGCGGACGCCGCGCTGGAGAAGTTCGGCGGAGACTCGCTGATCGAGGGCAAGCGCAACGCCGAGGCCTACCTGAAGGCGCTCGAGGAGCGCTGGTGACTCCTCGCGCGGTGATCATCGGGCCGCCGGGCTCCGGCAAGAGCACGGTCGGCCCGGCGCTCGCCGCCCGGCTCGGCCTCGCCTTCCGCGACACCGACGACGACATCGTCGTGAGCGCGGGCAAGCCCATCACCGACATCTTCACCGAGGAGGGCGAGCCCGCCTTCCGCGCGCTGGAGGAGGAGATGGTCGCGAAGGCGCTGGCGGAACACGACGGCGTCCTCTCCCTGGGCGGGGGAGCGCCGATCACCCCCGGCACGCGCGAGCGGCTCGCCGGCCACACCGTCGTCTTCCTCAACGTCGGGATGGCCGCGGGCGTCCAGCGCGCCGGGCTCTCGACCGCGCGTCCGCTGCTGGCCGGGGTGAACCCCCGCGCCACCTACAAATCGCTCCTCGACGCGCGCCTGCCGGTGTACCGCGAGGTCGCCACGATCGAAATCGACACCGACCGGCTGACCGCCGACGAGGTCGTCGAGGCCGCCGTCATCGGGCTGCACGAGATCAGCAAGGAACGAACATGAAGCGCACCACCACCACCACGACCGGCGTCCTCCTCGCCGTCGTGGCCCTGACCCTGACGGCGTGCGGCGAGGAGAAGCAGCCCGCCGGCGCGGACGTCGTCCAGACTTCCGCCGCGCAGACCGGTTCCGCCGCTCCGGCGGAGGACGTCGCCGCCGACGTCAAGGTCACCAAATGCGACAGCAACAGCTACACCCCGAAGATCACCATCGAGGTCACCAACAGCACGGGCGAGGACGCGCGCTACGCCGTCACCATCGCGATCAAGGACGCCGACGGCAAGGCCTCCGGTGAAGCGCTGTTCGCGAAGAACCGGATGTCGCCCGGCCAGAAGGTGACCGAAGAGATCCCGGGGGACACCCCGGTCAAGGGCAAGATCACCTGCGAGGTCGCGAGGGCAAAGCGGCTTCCGCCGAAGTGAGGGGAACGATGACCGAGCCGGTCCGCATCACCGTCAACACCGCCAAGCCGTACGACGTCGTCATCGGCCGCGGCCTGCTCGGCGAGCTCACCGAGCAGCTCGCCGACGCCTCCAAGGTCGCGCTGATCCACCCGCCGACGCTGACGACGACCGCGGAGGCCATCCGCGACGAACTGGCCGAGGCCGGGATCGACGCGCACCGGGTCGAGATCCCCGACGCCGAGGACGGCAAGGCGCTCACCGTCGCCAGCTTCTGCTGGGAGGTCCTCGGCCGCATGGGCCTCGACCGCCAGGGTGTGGTCGTCGGGCTCGGCGGCGGCGCCGTGACCGACCTGGCCGGGTTCGTCGCCGCGACCTGGATGCGCGGCGTCCGCCTGGTCAACGTGCCCACCACGCTGCTGGGCATGGTCGACGCCTCCCTCGGCGGCAAGACCGGCATCAACACCGAGGCCGGCAAGAACCTGGTCGGCGTCTTCCACGAGCCGAGCGCGGTCTTCGTCGACCTGGCGACGCTGGAAACGTTGCCTCCCAACGAACTCGTCGCGGGAATGGCCGAGGTGGTCAAGGCCGGGTTCATCGCCGACCCGCGCATCGTCGAACTCGTCGAGCAGGATCCCGCCGCGGCGCTGGACACCACGGGCGAGGTCCTCGGCGAACTGGTCCGCCGCTCGATCCAGGTGAAGGCCGACGTCGTCGCCGCGGATCTGCGCGAGTCGGATCTGCGCGAGATCCTCAACTACGGCCACACCCTCGCCCACGCGATCGAACGCCGCGAGCGGTACCGGTGGCGCCACGGCGCGGCGGTCAGCGTCGGCCTCGTGTTCGCCGCCGAACTCGCGCGGCTCGCGGGCCGTCTCGACGACGCCACCGCGGCGCGGCACACGTCGGTCCTCAAGATGCTGGGCCTGCCGACCACGTACGACCCGGACGCGCTCCCGCAGTTGCTGGAGACGATGAAGGGCGACAAGAAGACCCGGTCCGGCGTGCTGCGCTTCGTCGTCCTCGACGGCCTCGCCAAACCCGGAAGGCTGGAGGGCCCGGACCCGTCGCTGCTCGCCGCCGCGTACTCGGTGGTCGCGGGCGACGCCCCCAAGGCGGGCGGGAGCGTGCTGCTGTGAAGGTGCTCGTCCTCAACGGCCCCAACCTCGGCAGGCTCGGTCTGCGCGAACCCGGTATCTACGGTTCGGCCACGCACGCGGATCTGGTCACCACCTGCGTCGAAGCAGGCAAGGAGCTGGGGATCGACGTCGAGGTCCGGCAGACCGACCACGAGGGCGAGATGGTCGGCTGGCTGCACGAAGCCGCCGACGCGGGCCGGCCGGTGGTGCTCAACGCGGCCGCGTGGACGCACTATTCGATCGCGGTCCGCGACGCCGCCGCGCAGCTCACGGCGCCGCTGATCGAGCTGCACATCTCCAACGTGCACAAACGTGAGCGGTTCCGGCACCACAGCGTGCTGTCGGACATCGCCACCGCGGTCATCGCCGGGCTCGGGGTCGACGGGTATCCGCTGGCCCTGCGCTGGATGGCCGCGAACGCGGCGTGAACAACCCTCCCGAGATCGAGACCGCGCGGCTCCGGCTGCGCGCGTTGACGGAAGCGGACACCGAGGCGATCGTCGCGCTCTTCGCCGACCCGGCGATGAGCGCGCATTTCGCGGACCGGCTGACCGAGCCGGACCTGGTCCGCGAAATGGTCGGCAGGCGACTGGCGTACCGCGGCCCGGCCGGGATGGGGCACTGGGCGATCGAACGTGACGGCGAGGTGATCGGCCTCGCGCATCTGCGGCCGTCGCAGGAGCTGCCCGGCGACGTACCGGAGGTCGGCTACTACCTGGCGCGTGCGCACGGCGGCCAGGGCCTGGCGACCGAGGCCGCGAAGGCCCTGCTGGACCACGGGCTCGTCGGGCTCGGCCTGTCGTCGGTGTGGGCGCTCGTCGGCGAGTCCAATGTGGCCAGTCAGAACCTGGTGAAGCGCTTGGGTTTCCTCGACGTCGGCGGCGGCGACCACTACGGCAGCGGGCCGCACCGCGTCTTCGTCGCGCTGCCATCGGACCACGGCCGCGCGCACCACATCGAACTGTGGGTCCCCGATCTCGCCCGCGCCGAGGAGAGCTGGGGCTGGCTGCTCGGCGAACTCGGCTGGCGGGAATTCCAGCGCTGGCCCGCCGGGGTCAGCTGGAAACACGGCGCGACCTATCTCGTCGTCGAGCGTTCTCCCGCGCTCAGCGGCGAAAAGCACGAGCGCACCGCGCCGGGCCTGAACCATCTCGCCCTGCACGTCGAGTCGCGCGAACGGGTGAACGAACTGGCTTCGAAGGCGCTCGAACACGGCTGGTCGCCGATGTTCGCGGACAAGTTCCCGAATGCGGGCGGTGATCACCACTACGCCGCCTACCTCGAAAACGCCGATGGCTTCGAAGTGGAATTGGTCGCCCTACCGGGTACTGACGTCACCCGGCCGGGTTAAGCCTCGCTACACTCGGCCATCATGCGCCTTTTTCGTGGGGGTCGGCGACCCGCCCGTGCCGTGGTGGCTGTCCTCGCGGCAGGCGCGGTCCTCGTGGCGTGCAGTGCCGAGCTCGTCCAGTCACAGGCCGACGGCAAGGGCGGCGGGATAGGCGGAGCCCAGCCGCCCAAGGAAAAGCCGCGGCCGATGGACGTCGAACTTGCGACGAGCGACCCCCGGGCCAGTGGCGGTGTGGTGGCCGCGGGCGATCAGGACGCGGTCTACAACTACGGCCCGACGGTGATGCGCGACGGCGGCAAGCTCCGGATGTGGTGGTGCAGCCAGTACGGCAGTGCGCAGCCGCCCGGTGACGACATCCTCTACGCACAGTCGCCCTCGCTCGACGGTCCCTTCACCGGCCCGTCCGGTGGCGGCCCGACGGCGGTGTTCTCCGGCGCGCCCGGCGGTTTCGACGGTATGCACACCTGCGATCCGTCGGTGATCAAGGTCGGCTCGATCTACTACATGTACTACACCGGCGCGGCGGGCGATCACGCGCTCGGCAACTCGATCGGGCTCGCGACCAGCCCCGACGGCCTCAACTGGACCCGAGCCGCGGGCGGGCAGCCGATCATCGGGCCCTCGCACGACGTGCATCGCGCCAACGTCTACGGCGCCGGCCAGCCCTCGGCGGTGTACCTCGACGGCTGGTTCTACGTGCTCTTCACCGACACCACGGCGAAGGGCGCCGGGTGGAACGGCGCCGGGCAATTCCTGCTCCGCGCCAAGGACGCGGCGTTCAGCCGAGGCGTGGAGACGCTGGGGGAGCAGGGCTTCATCCCCAAGCCGAGCACGATCTCGCCGCGCACCCGCTCACTGGTCGACGGATTCAGCACGGATCTGATGTGGGTCGGCGCGCTCGACGCCTTCGTGATCGCGCACGAGACCGAAACCGGCACCACGCTCACCTTCTGGACCAGGGACTTCTCCGCGCAGCCGTACCGGACGGCGATCATCCCCGGCGCGTGGAAGGAAGGCCCCGGCCTGGTCCGGCGGCCCGACGGGCACGCGCCGCTCTCCTCGGGCGACGTCTGCGACCGGGTCCCGTTCGACGTCGTCCGGGCCACGATCGTCGGCGGCGCGGGGGCGCCGACCGACCTCAAACATTTCGGCCTGGACGTCCGCGGCTCGCGGGCCTGCGACGGCGACGCCCGCGTCCGGACCTCGTTCGAAGGCGTCGCGATGCCGTCACCGCAGCGGACCATCGATCTGGTCGCCGACGGCACCCTGGTGCGGGTCGACCGGCGTTCCGTGGCGGCGACCCTCGCGAGCGAGATCCTGGACCAGCGGCTCAAGGTCGTCGACAAGTTCCCGCAGGCGGCGCGGCTGAGCGCCGGGGCGAGGATGGTGCGCGCCCCCGGTCGCGGGTTCGGCGTGGTGCTCGACGGCAAACTGTTCGCGGTGCCGGACGCCGGGACGGCGGCGTTGAACGACTCGGCCGTCGAGCAGATCAGCGATCAGGCCTGGGACGGTTTCCCCGCCGGTTTCCCGCTCGCGGGCTGATCTTCGCCGTCTCCGGCCTTGGTGATGCGGCCGCCGACGAACAGGCCGAGCCCGGCCGGGATGAGCACCAGCAGGGCCGAGAAGGCGGCGCCGCCGGTGAGCGCGCCGCCGAGCTCCGATACGCCGGTCTGATCGACGAACACCGCGCGGCCGATGACGTACAGCACCCCCGAGACCGGTCCGGCGATCAGCGCCGCGATGAACCAGTTCCTGCCGCGTTCGGGTTTGCCCCGCCAGGCGTCCACGGCGCTCCAGCCCGCCGCCGCGCCGACCAGGACGGCGAGGGCGAGGGAGGTGGCGAGCGTCTTGTCGGTGGGGTTGAAGACCTCGTACTTGGCCAGCACGGTGACGGCCGCGCCGTGCAGCAGCGCCATCACGAGTCCACGAGTCAGCCACGGTGCCATGGGGTGAGTTTAACTCGCCAGTAGCGATGGTCACCCCCGCGCGGTCCTGGACCGCCGGTGGAAGGTCCGTGAATGCCTCCTTCCCTACTTTGAGGGTAGGGAAGGAGGCCCTCACGGACTTACGGCGGTGCCACACAGGACGCATCGGTCACTGGAGCCACATCCGTCCCGCGGGCCGAGGCTGTGGCTGGCCAAGTCCGTGAAGGCCTCCTTGAGGGACTCTGGGTCCCTCAAGGAGGCCTTCACGGACCACCGCGCACCACAAGCGCCGCAAGCAGTCGGCGAAACGCGTCAAGCGAGGCGTCCGCCAGGACCGCGCGCACCCCCTAAACTCCAAGGCGTGCGTGAATACTTCTCTCGCCGCCGCGCGGCGCTGCGTTCCCTGCTGGCCGACTCCGGGGTGGACGCGCTGCTGGTCACGGACCTGCTCAACATCAGGTACCTGACCGGCTTCACCGGGTCCAACGCCGCTCTCCTCGTCCACGGGAGCGGCGACGACAAGACGATCTTCTGCACCGACGGCCGCTACACGGTCCAGTCGGCGACGGAGGTGCCCGACCTCGAACGGGTGTTGGACCGCGCGAGCGCGGCGAAGCTGGCCGACCTCGCGGCAGGGAAGAAGTTCGGCAAGACCGGGTTCGAGAGCCAGCACGTCAGTGTCGAGCAGCACGAAGATCTCAAGGTGCGCTTCGACCGCGTCGAGCTGGTCCGGACGCCGGGGCTTGTCGAGCAGCTGCGGCTGGTCAAGGACGAGCAGGAGATCGAGGCGCTGCGCCAGGCGTGCGCCGCGGCCGACAGGGCGCTGGAGGATCTGGTGTCCGCCGGCGGGCTCCGGCCGGGCCGGACCGAGCTGGACGTCGCGCGCGACCTCGAGAATCGCATGCTCGGCCACGGGTCGACGGGGCCGTCGTTCGACACGATCGTCGCGGCGGGCGTCAACTCCGCGATCCCGCACCACCGGCCCACTTCGGCCGTGCTCGCGAACGGCGACTTCGTCAAGATCGACTTCGGCGCCACGGTCGACGGTTACCACTCCGACATGACCCGCACGTTCGTCCTCGGCAAGCCGGCGGCGTGGCAGGAGGAGATCTACGAGCTGGTCCAGCGCGCGCAGGCGGCGGGCTGCGACGCCGTCCTGCCCGGCGCCGAAGTGTCCGAAGTGGACAAAGCGGCGCGCGGGGTCATAGTCGACGCGGGGCGCGGCGACGAGTTCGGCCACGGTCTCGGCCACGGGGTCGGACTGCAGGTGCACGAGGCGCCCAGCCTGGCCGCCACCGGCGTCGGTACACTGTCCGCCGGTATGGCCGTCACCGTCGAACCTGGTGTGTATCTGCCCGGACGCGGAGGCGTGCGCATCGAGGACACGCTGGTCGTGCGGGAAGGTACGCCCGAACTCCTCACGCTGAGCACCAAGGAACTCGTGGTCGTCTGACGGCGGCCCGGAAGATCGACACAGGAGACTGCACACTCGTGGCCACCACCAACGACCTGAAGAACGGGCTCGTCCTCAACCTCGACGGCCAGCTCTGGACCGTCACCGCGTTCCAGCACGTCAAGCCGGGCAAGGGCGGCGCGTTCGTCCGCACGACGCTCAAGCACGTGCTGACCGGCAAGGTCGTCGACAAGACCTTCAACGCGGGGACGAAGGTCGATACGGCCACCGTCGACCGTCGCAACATGACGTACCTGTACAAGGACGGCGCGGACTTCGTGTTCATGGACGCGGAGACCTACGACCAGATCACCGTGCTGGCCGAGACCGTCGGCGACAACGCGAACTACCTGCTCGAGAACTTCGAGGTCCAGGTCGCGGTGCACGAGGGCGTCCCGCTGTACATCGAGCTGCCGACCTCGGTCGAGTTGATCGTCCAGCACACCGATCCCGGCCTGCAGGGCGACCGCTCCACCGGTGGCACCAAGCCGGCCACCCTGGAGACCGGCGCCGAGATCCAGGTGCCGCTGTTCCTCACCACCGGCGAGAAGATCAAGGTCGACACCCGTGACGGCCGCTACCTGGGCCGCGTCTCCAACTGATGGCCGGTTCAGACAAGTCCGGCAAGTCGCCGAACCGCGGTGGGCCGATCAGCCGCCGCCAGGCACGCAAGCGTGCCGTCGAAGTGCTGTACGAAGCCGCCCAGCGCGGCGCCGACGCGGTGACGTTGCTGGCGGACAGGGTCGGTTCGGTCGAGGTCGATCCGATCGGGGACTACACGATCTCGCTGGTCGAGGGTGTCACCGGGCGCAAGGCAGCGATCGATGAGTTGCTCTCCGAGCATGCTCAGGGCTGGACGCTGGACCGGATGCCGCCGGTGGACCTGGCGGTGCTCCGGGTCGGCGTCTACGAACTGCTGTGGGCCGAGGACGTGCCGGACCCGGTCGCCATCGACGAGGCCGTCGGGCTGGCGAAGGAGCTGTCGACCGACGACTCGCCGCGGTTCGTGAACGGCGTGCTCGGCCGCATCGGCACCATCGCGGACCGGCTCCGCGCGGTCTTGTGACAAGGGTGACCACGATCAGGTGACCAAGGCTGAGGTGACCAAGGTCTTTTGATCTTTGGAGTCGCGCGTTTTGGCCGTCAGGCCCCGGAAACGCGGCTGCGGGCCGCCTTCATGTTAACGGGCCGTGCCTTGCCAAGGCACGGCCCGTAGACGCGTTTCCGGTCGCGCGATGGACCATCTAGTCCTCTTTGGACGGTCGAGCCTCTGGCGGCAGCACACCCCAGTCGATCAGCTGCTCGGTGAGCTCTCCGGGGGTCATGTCGTAGATGATCGCCAGTGAACGCAGGTCTTCGGTGCGGATGGAGAGCACCTTGCCGTTGTAGTCGCCGCGCTGGCTCTGGATGGTGGCGGCGTAGCGGGCGAGCGGCCCGACTTTCTCCGCCGGGAGCTGTTGGAGACGCTCCAGGTTGATGACGATCTTCGTGGCGGGTTCGGCGCCCGACGGCACCCGGCCCTCCGGCAGCAGCTCGACCACCGGCACGCCGTAGAAATCGGCCAGTTCGGCGAGCTTCTGCACGGTGACGGCGCGGTCTCCGCGCTCGTACGAACCGACGACGACGGCCTTCCAGCGGCCTCCGGACTTCTGCTCGACCCCGTGCAGGGACAGGCCCTGCTGCTGGCGGATCCCGCGGAGCTTGGCCCCGAGCGCCTTGGCGTAATCGCCCATCTGGTGGTTCTCCGTTTCCTCACCCCCAACCGGTCGAGGGTGACCGATCCAGGGGACTCCTAGAGTCGAATACTCAGAGTAATGGTTACGCATAGTTGTCACCAGGTCAAGCGGGTGCTTTCGAGAGGTGTTCGTCACCTGGGGCGCGCCACCCGTAAGACTGAGGGCTCCTGCCTGCTAGTGTCGGTTCGATTTCCTCGCCAAGCAGGAAGTCGACGTCCTTTAAGGACCCGTCCAGAGAGGCGGGGAAGGAGGTCCGCCTTGTCGTCACGTCCGCGTGGCGCGGCGGAACCGGCGGGAGAGCGCGAGCTGCTCTCGTCCGGCGATGTCGCGCGCACGATCGCCCGAATGGCCCACCAGGTCATCGAGAAGACCGCTCTCGGTGCGGGTGGCTCGACTCCGCCCGTGTTGCTGGGCATCCCCACCCGGGGTACTCCGCTCGCCCTGCGGCTCGCGGACAAGATCGCCGAGTTCTCCGGCATCCGTCCGCCGACCGGTGCGCTGGACATCACGCTCTACCGTGATGATCTCCGCCGCCGCCCGCCCCGCGCGCTCGAACATTCGCAGCTGCCGCCGACCGGTATCGACGACGCGGTGGTGATCCTGGTCGACGACGTGCTGTTCTCCGGCCGCACCATCCGCGCCGCCCTCGACGCCCTGCGCGACCACGGCCGCCCGCGCGCGGTCCAGCTGGCCGTGCTGGTCGACCGCGGCCACCGCGAACTGCCGATCCGCGCCGACTACGTGGGCAAGAACGTGCCCACCTCGCGCGCCGAAGGGATCGAGGTCCTGCTGTCCGAAGTGGACGGACGGGACACGGTTCTGCTTCGCGCGCAACCAGAAGGAGATCGATCGTGAAGCACCTGCTCGCCACCGACGGGCTCGACCCGGCGCTCGCGACAGCCGTGCTGGACACCGCCGAAGAGCTCAAGCACACCCTGCTGGGCCGCGAGGTCCGCAAACTGCCGACGTTGCGCGGCCGCACCGTGATCACGTTGTTCTACGAGAACTCGACCCGCACCCGCGTCTCGTTCGAGATCGCGGGGAAGTGGATGAGCGCCGACGTGATCAACGTCTCCGCCTCCAGTTCCTCGGTCAACAAGGGCGAATCGCTGCGGGACACCGCGCTGACGCTGGCCGCGGCCGGCGCCGACTGCGTGATCATCCGGCACCCCGCCTCCGGGGCGGCGCAGCGGCTTTCGGGCTGGCTCGCCGAAGCCGGGACGGCGGTCGTCAACGCGGGCGACGGGACGCACGAGCATCCGACGCAGGCGCTGCTCGACGCGGCGACGCTGCGGGAGCGCCTCGGCTCGCTGGAGGGGCGCCGGATCGCGATCGTCGGCGACGTCCTGCACAGCCGGGTCGCGCGGTCGAACATCCACCTGCTGTCGGCGCTGGGCGCGGAAGTGGTGCTCGTCGCGCCGCCGACGCTGCTGCCCGCCGGGTTGGAAAGCCTGCCGGTCACCGTGTCGCACGAACTCGACGCCGAACTGCCCGCGGTCGACGCGGTCATGATGCTGCGAGTTCAGGCGGAGCGCATGCACGGGGGCTTCTTCCCTTCGTCTCGCGAGTACTCGATCTCCTACGGCCTCAACGAACGACGGATGAAGCTCCTGCCGGAGCACGCCGTCGTCCTGCACCCCGGCCCGATGCTGCGCGGGATGGAGATCGCCTCGGCGGTCGCCGACTCCCCGGCCTCGGCCATCACCGAACAGGTCCGCAACGGCGTCCACGTGCGCATGGCGGTCCTCTACCACCTGCTCGCCAGCGAAGGAGCCACCGCGTGACCATCGTCCTGATCAAGGGCGCCCGACCCTACGGCGAGGGCGACCCGGTCGACGTGCTCGTCGAGGACGGGGTCATCACCGACATCGGTTCGATCGACACCCCGGACAACGCCGAAGTCATCGAGGCGGGCGGCCAGGTGCTGCTCCCCGGTTTCGTCGACCTGCACACCCACCTGCGCGAACCCGGCCGCGAGGACACCGAGACCATCGCGACCGGTTCGGCCGCGGCCGCGCTCGGTGGCTACACCGCGGTGTTCGCCATGGCCAACACCGACCCGGTGGCCGACAACGCGGTGATCGTCGACCACGTGTGGCGGCGCGGCCAGGAGGCCGGGCTGGTCGACGTGCACCCGGTCGGCGCGGTCACCGTGGGCCTCAAGGGCGAGAAACTCGCCGAACTGGGCACGATGGCGAAGTCCGAAGCCAAGGTGAAGGTCTTCTCCGACGACGGTCTCTGCGTCGCGGACCCGCTGCTCATGCGCCGCGCGCTGGAGTACTCGACGGCGCTCGGCGTGGTCATCGCCCAGCACGCCGAGGAGCCGCGGCTGACCGTCGGCGCCCAGGCGCACGAAGGCGAGCAGGCCGCCCGCCTGGGCTACACCGGCTGGCCCGCTTCGGCGGAGGAGTCGATCGTGGCCCGCGACTGCCTGCTGGCGCAGCACGCGAACGCGCGGCTGCACGTCTGCCACGTGTCCACCTCGGGCACGGCCGACATCCTGAAGTGGGCCAAGGATCGCGGTACCAAGGTTTCGGCCGAGGTCACCCCGCATCACCTGCTGCTGACCGACGAGCGGCTCGCGACCTACGACCCGGTCAACAAGGTCAACCCGCCGCTGCGCACCGAATCCGACGCCGAGAAGCTGCGCGCCGCGCTGGCCGAGGGCGTCATCGACTGCGTCGCCACCGACCATGCGCCGCACGCCGTCCAGGACAAGGACTGCGAGTGGAACTCGGCCCGGCCCGGCATGCTCGGTCTCCAGACGGCGTTGTCGATCGTGGTCGAGACCATGGTCCGCACCGGCCTGCTGGACTGGCGGGGCGTCGCGCGGGTGATGAGCGAGCGGCCCGCCGAGATCGGCGACCTGACCGACCACGGCCGTCCGATCGAGGTCGGCGAACCGGCCAACCTGACTCTGGTGGACCCGGAAACCGAATGGACCGTACGGGGCGTCGAGTTCGCGAGCATCGCGGCGAACACCCCGTACGAAGGAATGCGGCTCCCCGGCGTGGTGACGGCGACGTTGCTGCGCGGGCGGATCACCGCGCGGGAAGGGAAGATCGCGCAATGAGCGACCGGATTCTGCTGACCCTGGCGGTCTTCGCCTTCTTCCTGTTCTGCGTCTTCCTGATGTGGCGCGGCTGGCGGCGCAAGTCGCGCGCGCAGAGCGTCCAGGTGCCGCCGTTCCCGGAGATCCCCGCGGAGCCCGGTGAGGCATCCCTCGAATCGACCGGCGTCTACATCAGCACCACGACGGCGGGGCACTGGCAGGAGCGCGTGGTCACCCGCGGCGCCGGCCTGCGCACCGGCGCGGTCTGGCGGCTGCACGAAGACGGCATCGCCATCGAACGCGGCGGCGCCCCGGACTTCTGGATCCCGCGCGCGTCCGTCACCGGCGTCCGCAAGGACAAGGGGATGGCCGGGAAGGTGATGGGCATCGACGCGCTGCTCGTCATCACCTGGCTGGCGGGCGACGTCGAACTGGACACCGGATTCCGCGGCGACGACGTCGACGACTATCCACAGTGGATCGAAGCTTTGCAAGACACTCGCAACGACATCAAGGGAGGTGCCTGATGAGCACCACGAACGGCATTAGGACCCCCGCGGCACTGGTCCTCGAAGACGGCCGCGTGTTCCGCGGCTCCGCGTACGGCGCCCGTGGCCGGAGCCTGGGCGAGGCGGTGTTCTGCACCGGCATGACCGGCTACCAGGAGACGCTGACCGACCCCTCCTACCACCGGCAGATCGTGGTCCAGACCGCGCCGCAGATCGGCAACACCGGCTGGAACGACGAGGACGACGAGTCCGCCCGCATCTGGGTTTCGGGTTACGTCGTCCGCGACTCGGCGCGCACCCCGTCCAACTGGCGCTCCAAGCGCACGCTGGACGAGGAACTGGAGCGCCAGGGTGTCGTCGGGATCTCCGAAGTGGACACTCGCACGCTGACCCGGCACCTGCGCGAGCAGGGCGCCATGCGCTCCGGCGTGTTCTCCGGTGACGCGCTGGGCACCGACGAGGAAATGCTCGCCGAGGTGAAGGCCAGCCCGCAGATGAAGGGCGCCGACCTCGCCGGCGAGGTCACCACGAAGCAGCCGTACGTGGTCAAGGCGCAGGGGGAGACCCGGTTCCGCGTGGCCGCGCTGGACCTGGGCATCAAGTCCAACACCCCGCGCCTGATGGCCGCGCGCGGCATCGAGGTGCACGTGCTGCCCTCGTCGTCCACTGTGGACGAACTGCTCGCGGTCGAGGCGGACGGCGTGTTCCTGTCCAACGGGCCGGGCGACCCGGCGACCACCGCGCACGCGACCGAGCTGACGAAGTCCGTGCTGCAGCGGGAAATCCCGCTGTTCGGCATCTGCTTCGGCAACCAGATCCTCGGCCGCGCGCTGGGGCTGGGCACCTACAAGATGCGCTACGGCCACCGCGGGATCAACATCCCGGTGATCGACGTGGCCACCAAACGGGTCGCGATCACCGCGCAGAACCACGGTTTCGCCCTCGAAGGCGAGCCGGGGCAGCGGTTCGAGTCGCCGTTCGGCGCCGCCCAGATCTCGCACTACTGCCCGAACGACGACACCGTCGAAGGTGTCCGCGCGTTCGACGTCCCCGCGTTCTCGGTGCAGTACCACCCCGAGGCCGCCGCCGGCCCGCACGACGCGGCCCCCCTGTTCGATGAGTTCGTGGGTCTAATGAGCAAGAGCGCGGGGCGGGGAAATGGCTGATCAGCTGGCCGGCCACGACGGCGCGCACCGGCCGAAGGCCTCGCGAACGTGGAGGCGGGCCGCCTTCGGCGCGGACTGCAACGGAATTCCAGAACTCACGGCCCGGCTACGCGTTCGTCGACCGCGCGCCATGATCAACACGGAGAAGGCCAAGTAATGCCGAAGAGGACAGACATCCAGCACGTGCTGGTGATCGGCTCCGGGCCGATCGTGATCGGCCAGGCGGCGGAGTTCGACTACTCCGGCACCCAGGCCTGCCGCGTGCTCCGCGAAGAGGGACTGCGCGTCTCGCTGGTGAACTCGAACCCGGCGACCATCATGACCGACCCCGAGTTCGCCGACGCCACCTACATCGAGCCGGTCACCCCGGAATTCGTCGAGAAGGTCATCGCCGAGGAACGCCCCGACGCGATCCTGGCGACCCTCGGCGGGCAGACCGCGCTGAACTGCGCCGTCGCCCTGCACGAGCGCGGTGTCCTGGAGAAGTACGGCGTCGAGCTGATCGGCGCCGACGTCGAGGCCATCCAGCGCGGCGAGGACCGGCAGAAGTTCAAGGACATCGTCCGCACGATCGGCGCCGAGGTGCCGCGGTCGCGGGTCTGCCACGACATGGACGAGGTCCGCGCGACCGTCGCCGAGGTCGGCCTCCCGGTGGTCATCCGGCCGTCGTTCACCATGGGCGGGCTCGGCTCGGGCATGGCGCACACCGACGAGGAGCTGCAGCGGCTCGCCTCCACCGGCCTCACCGAGTCGCCGGTCACCGAGGTGCTCATCGAGGAGAGCGTCCTCGGCTGGAAGGAGTTCGAACTCGAGCTCATGCGCGACCGGCACGACAACGTGGTGGTCGTCTGCTCGATCGAGAACATCGACGCGATGGGTGTGCACACCGGCGACTCGGTCACCGTCGCGCCCGCGATGACCCTGACCGACCGCGAGTACCAGCACATGCGCGACGTCGGTATCGCCGTGCTGCGCGAGGTCGGCGTCGACACAGGTGGCTGCAACATCCAGTTCGCGATCAACCCCGAGGACGGCCGCATGGTCGTCATCGAGATGAACCCGCGGGTGTCGCGGTCGAGCGCGCTGGCGTCGAAGGCGACCGGCTTCCCGATCGCCAAGATCGCCGCGAAGCTCGCCATCGGCTACACCCTCGACGAGATCCGCAACGACATCACCGGCGAGACCCCGGCGGCCTTCGAGCCGACGCTGGACTACGTCGTGGTGAAGGTGCCGCGGTTCGCCTTCGAGAAGTTCCCCGGCGCGGACCCCACGCTGACCACGACGATGAAGAGCGTCGGCGAGGCGATGTCGTTCGGCCGCAGCTTCCCCGAGGCGCTCGGCAAGGCATTGCGGTCCATCGACACCAAGGCCACCGGCTTCTGGACCCGCCCCGACCCCGAAGGCGCGACCAAGGAGTCCATCCTGGACGCCCTTCGCACTCCGCACGACGGGCGGATCTACGAGGTCGAGCGGGCGCTGCGGTTCGGTGCCACGGTCGGGGAGATCCACGAGGCCTCGGGTATCGACCCGTGGTTCATCGACCAGATCGCCCTCATCGGCGAGGTCGGCTCGGAGGTCCGCGACGCACTGGTGCTGGACGAGCCGCTGCTGCGGCGCGCCAAGCGCACCGGTCTTTCGGACCGCCAGATCGCCGCGCTGCGGCCGGAACTGGCCGGTGAGGACGGCGTCCGCGCGCTGCGCCGCCGTCTCGGCGTGCGCCCGGTGTACAAGACCGTCGACACCTGCGCGGCCGAATTCGCGGCCAAGACGCCGTACCACTACTCGGCCTACGAGACCGATCCCGCGGCGCAGTCGGAGATCACCGCGCAGACCGACAAGCCGAAGGTGCTGATCCTCGGCTCCGGGCCGAACCGCATCGGGCAGGGCATCGAGTTCGACTACTCGTGCGTGCACGCCGCGATCGCCTTGCGCGAGGCCGGTTTCGAGGCCGTCATGGTCAACTGCAACCCCGAGACCGTCTCCACCGACTACGACACCTCGGACCGGCTGTACTTCGAGCCGCTGTCGTTCGAGGACGTCCTCGAAGTGGTCAACGCCGAGCAGGAGTCGGGCACCGTCGCCGGTGTCATCGTGCAGCTGGGCGGCCAGACCCCGCTTTCGCTGGCGAAGCGCCTCGCCGACGCCGGTGTCCCGGTGATCGGCACCTCCCCGGACGCGATCCACCTCGCCGAGGACCGCGGCGCGTTCGGCGAGGTCCTCACCGACGCCGGGCTCCCCGCGCCGAAGTACGGCACGGCGACCTCGTTCGAGGGCGCGAAGCGGATCGCCGACAAGATCGGCTACCCGGTCCTGGTGCGGCCGTCCTACGTGCTCGGCGGACGCGGTATGGAGATCGTGTACGACGAGGAATCCCTCGCCGGCTACATCCACCGCGCCACCGAGGTCACCCCTGAGCACCCCGTGCTGGTGGACCGGTTCCTCGACGACGCCATCGAGATCGACGTCGACGCGCTCTTCGACGGCGACGAGCTGTTCCTCGGCGGCGTCATGGAGCACATCGAGGAGGCCGGGATCCACTCCGGCGACTCGTCGTGCGCGCTCCCGCCGATCACGCTGGGCCGGACCGACATCGAGACGGTGCGCCGTTCGACCGAGGCCATCGCGCGCGGCGTCGGCGTCCGCGGGCTGCTGAACGTCCAGTACGCGCTCAAGGACGACGTCCTGTACGTCCTGGAGGCCAACCCGCGCGCCTCGCGGACGGTGCCGTTCGTGTCGAAGGCGACCGCGGTGCCGCTGGCGAAGGCCGCGGCGCTGATCATGACCGGCTCGTCGATCAAGGAGCTGCGCGAGTCCGGCGTCCTCCCCGCCGAGGGTGACGGCGGCCACATGCCCGCCGATTCGCCGGTCGCGGTCAAGGAGGCGGTCCTGCCGTTCCACCGCTTCCGCACCCCCGAGGGCCACGGTGTCGACTCGCTGCTCGGCCCGGAGATGAAGTCCACCGGCGAGGTCATGGGCGTCGACGTCTCCTTCGGCAAGGCGTTCGCCAAGTCGCAGGCCGGTGCCTACGGTTCGCTGCCGACGTCGGGCAAGGTGTTCGTCTCCGTCGCCAACCGCGACAAGCGTTCGCTGGTGTTCCCGGTGAAGCGGCTGGCGGACCTCGGCTTCGAGATCCTCGCCACGTCGGGAACCGCGGAAGTGTTGCGGCGCAACGGAATCGCCTGCACCGTCGTGCGCAAGCACTACGAGGGTTCGGCCGAGGGGGAGCAGAACGTCGTGGACGTCATCCTCAGCGGCGAGGTGCAGATGGTGATCAACACCCCGTACGGCAACAGCGGTCCCCGCATCGACGGCTACGAGATCCGCACCGCCGCGGTGTCGAGGGACATCCCCTGCATCACCACGGTGCAGGGCGCCGCGGCGGCCGTGCACGGGATAGAGGCCGTCATCAAGGGCGACATCGGCGTGCGGTCGCTGCAGAGCCTCCAGGCGGCGCTGAAGGCCAAGGCATGAGCGAACGGTTCGGGGCGAGGCTGGCGCGGGCGGTCGCCGAGAAGGGACCGCTCTGCGCCGGGATCGACCCCCATCCGGGGCTGCTCCAGGCGTGGGGTCTTCCGGCGGACGCGGGCGGTCTGGAGAAGTTCGCCCTCACGGCCGCTGAGACGATCGCGCCCGAGGTCGCGGTGATCAAGCCCCAGTCGGCCTTTTTCGAGGCCTACGGGCCTCCTGGGGTCGCCGTTCTGGCCAAGACGATGAAGGTGTGCCGGGACGCGGGCGCGCTCGTCCTGCTGGACGTCAAACGCGGCGACATCGGTTCGACGATGGCGGCGTACACGGCGGCGTTCCTGCCCGCCGGCGCGGAACTCGAGGCGGACGCCATCACGGTGTCGCCGTACCTCGGGTTCGGTTCGCTGGCCCCCGCGCTCGACGTTGCGCGGACGCAAGGCAAGGGGCTGTTCGTCCTCGCGCGCACCTCCAACCCGGAGGCGCAGGGATTGCAGAACGCCTTGCTGCCCAACGGAAAGACCGTCGCGCAGGACATCGTCGACACGGCGGCCGCGTACAACGCGGGCGTCGGGCCCTTGGGTGACATCGGTGTCGTCGTCGGCGCCACCATCACGCCGGGAGAGCTCGATCTGAGCAAGCTGAACGGACCCGTCCTGGCGCCCGGTTTCGGGGCACAGGGGGCCACTCCGGCCGATTTGCGGGCCCTTTTCGGGCCGGGACTGCCGGGTGTGCTCCCCGCGTCGTCCCGTGACGTCCTCAGGCACGGACCCGGCCCCGAAGCGTTGCGTGCGGCCGTTCGGCGGACCCGGGATTCCCTCGGTCCCCTGGAAAAAGGCCAATAGCAGGCCCGGGAATCCGTCATGACCAGCCACCCCCGCATTGTGGGCCGAGGTAACGGGTGGGTACCGTCGCCACACCCACCCAGATTTGAGAACTACCGGAGGAAAACGTGGCACTTCCCCAGCTGACAGAGGAACAGCGCGCTGCGGCGCTGGAGAAGGCCGCCGCCGCCCGCCGCATCCGTGCTGAGCTGAAGGAGCGGCTGAAGCGGGGCGGTACCACTCTGGTCGACGTGTTGAAGCAGGCCGAGGAGAACGAAGTCCTCGGCAAGATGAAGGTCTCGGCTCTGCTCGAGGCTCTTCCGGGCGTCGGCAAGGTCCGTGCCCAGCAGACCATGGAACGACTGGAGATCGCACCCAGCCGTCGTCTTCGCGGCCTCGGCGACCGGCAGCGCAAGGCGCTGCTGGCCGAATTCAGCGGCGAGTGAGCGGCACCGGTCAGGACCACCCGGTGACCCCGGGCGCTGACCGCGGCGGTGAGCCGGTGGCGGGAGTTTCTTCCCGGCACCGGCTCACGGTCGTCTCAGGGCCTTCGGGGGTCGGGAAGTCGAGCGTGGCGAAGGAGCTGCGCAAGCTGGATCCGGAGATCTATTTCAGCGTCTCGGTGACCACCAGGAAGCCGAGGCCGGGTGAGGTCGACGGCGAGCACTACCACTTCATCGACCGGCCCGAATTCGACCGCATGGTCGCCGTCGGCGAACTGCTCGAACACGCCGAGTTCGCGGGAAATTGCTACGGCACCCCGCGCGAGCCCGTCGAGCGGGCACTGGCCGCCGGACGCAACGCCGTACTGGAGATCGAACTCCAGGGCGCGCGGCAGGTCCGCAAGGCGATGCCGGAAGCCCGGCTGGTGATGCTGATGCCGCCGTCGTGGGACGAACTGGTCGGCAGGCTGACCGGCCGCGGCACCGAGAACGAGGCCGCGGTGAAGGCCAGACTGGCCGAGGCGGAACGTGAACTCGCCGCCGCCGGGGAGTTCGACGAGCGCGTCGTCAACGCCGACGTGCGAGACGCCGCCGAGCAGTTGCTAAACTTGATGACCGGCGACCATTTGACCGAAGATTCGGAGCACCACGAGTGACGACTCAGGCCACGCTGCACGAAGAGCTCGAAGGCATCACCAACCCGCCCATCGACGACCTTCTCGAGAAGGTCAGCTCGAAGTACGCGCTGGTGATCTACTCGGCCAAGCGCGCTCGCCAGATCAACGACTACTACGCCCAGCTGGGCGAGGGCCTGCTGGAGTACGTCGGCCCGCTGGTCGAGCCGGGCCCGCGCGAGAAGCCGCTCTCCATCGCCCTGCGCGAGATCCACGGTGGCCTGCTCGAGCACACCGAGGGTGAGTAAACCCAAGGTCGTTCTGGGCGTGGGTGGCGGGATCGCCGCCTACAAGGCCTGTGAGGTCCTGCGCGGACTGACCGAATCCGGTCACGACGTCCGCGTGGTCCCCACCGAAGCCGCGCTGAACTTCGTCGGCGCGGCCACCTTCGAGGCACTTTCCGGGAACCCGGTCCACACCGGCGTGTTCACCGAAGTGCCCGAGGTCCAGCACGTCCGCGTCGGCAAGGAAGCCGACCTGGTGATCGTCGTGCCCGCCACGGCGAACCTGCTCGCCAAGGCCGCGCACGGCATCGCGGACGATCTGCTGACGAACACCCTGCTCACCGCCCGGTGCCCGGTCGCCTTCTTCCCGGCGATGCACACCGAGATGTGGGAGCACCCGGCCACCCGCGACAACGTGGCGCTGCTGCGCTCACGCGGCCTGGTCGTCGCCGAACCCGCCGCCGGCAGGCTCACCGGCAAGGACACCGGCAAGGGACGGCTCGCCGACGCGGGCGAGATCGTCGACCTCGCCCGGCTCCTGCTCGCCGTGCCGAAGGCCCTCCCGCGCGACCTCGAAGGCGTGCGCGTGGCGATTTCGGCCGGCGGCACCCGCGAGCCGCTGGACCCGGTCCGCTATCTGGGCAACCGCTCGTCGGGCAAACAGGGTTACGCGCTGGCGCGCGTCGCCGCCCAGCGCGGTGCCGAAGTCACGCTGGTCGCCGCGCACACCGTCGCGCTGCCGGAGCCCGCGGGCGCGAAGGTCGTCCACGTGTCGACCGCCGAGGAGATGCGCCAGGCCATGCACGCCGAGGCCGCCTCCGCCGACGTCCTCGTGATGGCCGCCGCGGTCGCCGACTTCCGGCCGTCGAACCGGGCCGATCACAAGATCAAGAAATCCGACGACACACCGGATCCCGTCGTCGAACTCGCCCGCAACGCGGACATCCTGGCCGAGCTGGTCCGCAATCGGAGCCAAGGTCAAGTGGTCGTCGGCTTCGCCGCCGAAACCGGGGACGACAAGGGTGGCGTCCTCGACCACGCCAGGGTCAAACTGAAGCGCAAGGGCGCGGACCTGCTGGTGGTGAACGCCGTCGGTGAGGGGAAGGCCTTCGGGACCGAGGACAACTCGGGCTGGCTGCTCGGGGCCGACGGCACCGAAATCCCGATCCCCCTCGGCGCCAAGGCCGAACTGGCGTCCACATTGTGGGATGCCGTTGTGACCTTGATGAAGCGTTGAGAGCCCCCAAAGCGATAGTCAGTAGGCTTGAGTTCAAGCTGAGGGGTGCCTAACTTTCTAGGCATCAGACGTCTAGGTGAGGGAGTGACGGGCACCGTGACCGCGTCCACGAGCAGACTGTTCACATCGGAATCGGTGACTGAAGGTCATCCCGACAAAATTTGCGATGCCATCAGCGACTCGATCCTGGACGGCCTGCTGGCCAAGGACCCGCGCAGCCGGGTGGCGGTCGAAACCCTCATCACCACCGGGCAGGTGCACGTCGCCGGCGAGGTGACCACCGAGGCCTACGCGGACATCCCGACCATCGTCCGCGACGTGATCCTGAAGATCGGCTACGACTCCTCGGCCAAGGGCTTCGACGGCAACTCCTGCGGCGTCAACGTCGCGATCGGCTCCCAGTCGCCGGACATCGCGCAGGGTGTCGACACCGCGTACGAGTCCCGCGTCGAGTCCGACGAGGACGAGATCAACCGCCAGGGCGCCGGCGACCAGGGCCTGATGTTCGGCTACGCCTGCTCGGACACCCCCGAGCTGATGCCGCTGCCGATCGCGCTGGCGCACCGGCTCTCGCAGCGGCTGACCCGGGTCCGCAAGGACGGCGTGCTGCCGTACCTGCGCCCGGACGGCAAGACCCAGGTCACCATCGAGTACGCCGGCGACCAGCCGGTGCGGCTCGACACGGTGGTCGTGTCCACCCAGCACGCGGACGGCATCGACCTGGAGCAGATGCTCGGCGTCGACGTCCGCGAGCACGTGGTCGCCCCGGAGATCGCCGAACTCGGGCTCGACACCTCCAACGTGCGCCTGCTGGTCAACCCGACCGGCCGCTTCGTCATCGGCGGCCCGATGGGCGACGCGGGCCTGACCGGCCGCAAGATCATCGTCGACACCTACGGCGGCATGGCCCGGCACGGTGGCGGCGCGTTCTCCGGCAAGGACCCCTCCAAGGTGGACCGCTCGGCCGCGTACGCGATGCGCTGGGTGGCGAAGAACGTCATCGCCGCCGGGCTTGCTTCGCGCGCCGAGGTCCAGGTCGCCTACGCGATCGGCAAGGCGGCCCCGGTGGGCCTCTTCGTCGAGACCTTCGGCACCGAGACCGTCGACCCGTCGAAGATCCAGGCCGCCATCACACAGGTCTTCGACCTGCGTCCGGCCGCGATCATCCGCGACCTCGACCTGCTTCGCCCGATCTACGCGCCGACAGCCGCGTACGGCCACTTCGGCCGTCCCGAGCTGAATCTCCCGTGGGAGAGCACGGCGCGGGCCGCGGACCTGAAGTCGGCCGCCGGCGCCTGATCCGCCCGCTCCGTCCGTGAAGGCCTCCTTGCCTACCTTGAGGGTAGGGAAGGAGGCCTTCACTACGTCTGCGGCTTGAGGTGGCGGAAGTACATGAAGGGGTCCTTCACGGCGCTAGGCGCAAGGAAGGGGGCCTTCATGTACTTGGGAAGGCGTGAAGGTCGAGTTTCTCCGGCTGAGCCGCGTGAAGGGGGCCTTCACAGCACTCCGCGGCGCGTTACGCCAGCACCGCTGCAATGAACGGTCCGTTACTTGCGAAATTCGCAAGCAACGGACCGTTCATCGCACGCGGTGACTGGCAGTGGCGACAGAGTCTGGTAGAGATCACCGGGTGAGCAGCAGTCCCGAACCGACCCCGCTGTGGGACCTTCCGGAGCCTCCGAAAGCCGAGCCGGCGCGGAAGGCCAAACCGTCCCGCGCGAAAACCGCCAGCCGCCGCGGCGCGCAGAATCCCGCGCCCGAGAACCCGGTGGCGCGGATCGTCGTGGACATCCCGCTCACGCACCTCGACCGCACCTTCGACTACCGGATCCCCGAGAAGCTGCACGAAGCCGCCGTGCCCGGCTGCCGGGTGCGCGTCCGGTTCGCGGGCCAGCTCGTCGACGGGTACCTCGTCGAGCGTGCCGACACCACGGAGTTCACCGGGAAGCTCGCGTACATCGACAGGGTGACCTCCAGCGAACCGGTGCTGCCGCCGGCGCTGCACACGCTCTGCCGATCCGTCGCGGACCGGTACGGCGGCACGCTCAGCGACGTCCTGCGGCTCGCGATCCCATCCCGGCACGCGAAGGTCGAGGCCGAGCCGCCCGCCGAGCCCGCGTCGACGCCGGAACCGCCCGGAACCACGGCTTGGGAGCGGTACCAAAACGGCCCCGCTTTCCTGGAGGCCGTCGCGGAACGGCGTCCGGCCAACGCCGTCTGGCAGGCCCTGCCGGGGGAGGATTGGCCGCGCCGCCTCGCCGAAGCGGCCACCGTCGCGGCTGCCGCCGGACGCGGGGTCGTCATGGTCGTCCCCGACCACCGCGACCTCACTCGGCTGCACGACGCGTGCGCCGAACTGATGGGCGCCGATTCCGTGGTCGCGTTGATCGCCGGGCTGGGGCCGGCCGAGCGGTATCGCCGCTGGCTCGCGGTGCTGCGCGGCGCGGTGCGGGTCGTCGTCGGCACGCGCGCGGCGATGTTCGCGCCGGTCGCCGATCCTGGCCTGTTCGTGGTGTGGGACGACGGCGACGACGTCCACCTCGACCAGCACGCGCCGTATCCGCACGTCCGCGACGTGCTGATGGACCGCGCGCACGCCGCGAAGGGGTCCATGCTCGTCGCCGGTTTCGCGCGCACCGCGGAGGCGCAGTTCCTGGTGGAATCGGGCTGGGCGCAGCCTCTCGTGGCGGCCCGTCCCGAACTGCGGGCCGCGGCGCCGCGAGTCACCCCGGTCGGCGAGGACTTCGACGTCGCCCGGGACGAAGCGGCGAAGGCCGCGCGCCTCCCGTCGGTCGCCTTCGAGGCGGCCCGGCAGTCGCTGGCGGGCGGATTCCCTGTGCTGGTCCAGGTTCCGCGTCGCGGATACGTCCCGGGCCTCGCCTGCGGCAACTGCCGGACGTCGGCGCACTGCCGCCGGTGCGCCGGCCCGCTTTCCCTGCCGGGCGGGCTGATCGACGGCGCGCCGAGGCCGCCCGCCTGCCGCTGGTGCGGTGTCCCCGAGACGAACTTCCATTGCGTCGCTTGCGGTTCCGTGCGGTTGCGGGCGGTCGTCGTCGGCTCCAAGCGCACCGCGGAGGAACTGGGCCGCGCGTTCACCGGATTTCCCGTGCGGACCTCGGGCGCGTCGGAGGTTTTGGCTTCAGTGCCGGGGAAACCGGCGCTCGTGGTGTGCACGCCGGGAGCCGAGCCGGTCGCGGAAGGCGGCTACGGCGCGGCGTTGTTGCTGGACGGCTGGGCGCTGCTCGGACGGCAGGACCTGCGCGCGGGGGAGGAGACCCTGCGCCGATGGATGGCGGCCGCGGCACTGGTGCGGCCGGGGACCGAAGGCGGTCGCGTGTTCGTCGGCGCGGAAGCGGGTCTCGCGGTCGTGCAGGCGCTGGTGCGGTGGGACCCGGGCTGGCACGCGAGCCAGGAACTGGCCGAGCGGCGCGAACTCGGCTTCCCGCCCGCGATGCGGATGGCGAGTGTCGAGGGCACCCCGGACGCGGTCGCCGGACTGCTCGACGACCTCGCCCTGCCGGAGACCGGCGAAGTGCTGGGCCCGGTGCCGCTCGGCGAGGTCGACGAGGACGGCAACGCCGAACGTGAGCGGGCTCTGGTGCGCGTCGCGCGTCCGGACGGGAAGGCGCTCGCCGCGGCGATCCACGCGGCCGCCGCCCGCCGGGACGCGCGCAAGGCCGCCGAGCCCATCCGGATCCAGCTGGACCCCTTGGAGCTCATCTAGCCCCGCAATTCGGCACCTGGTTGCGATCGTGGCGGCCGGATGTCATGAAAGGGTCGTTCAGGACATTTTTTGTCCTGAACGACCCTTTCATGACACTTGTAGGGGTCAGAGTGTCGTGCCGGGGGTGGCGAGGACGTCGGCGCGAGCCGAAGCGCCCGGAGCGGGCGTAGCCGCCTTCGCGGCGGAGCCGCCGAGAGCGGCGGTGAGCAGAGTGACGATCTGCGAGGAGATCGCCGCCCGCCGTGCCTCGAAATCGGCGTCGGTCAGCGCCGAAGGATCGGCGGGCGTGCCGAGGACGGGAGTGTGCAGGTGTCCGCCCGCGATCCCGTCCAGGCCGAGCCCAGTCCGGAGCCGGTTGCTTCTGAACATCGATTCATTCGACAGGTAGTTGCCGCCGCCACCGGAAGCGGCGATCTCGCCGGGCTTCGGCGCGTCCGTCCGGCAGACCGCCGTTCCCGTCCCCGGGTGGCCGCTGTCCGGCCAGACGCAGAACGCCTGGTTGTACAGCACCTGGTACGCCCCGGCGGGCGCGGCGAGCATCTTTTCGTACGGCAGCGTGGTTTCGATGAACTGGACGGCCGGCTGCGGCCAGCCGTCGGCGGGCGGGACGGGGCCGCGGACGGGCTCGTCGAGGTTGTCCGGCGAGCCACCGCGCCAGGCACCGGCCCAGCGTTCGATGTCGAAGCGGCCGGGACGGCCCTGGCTGATCGTCATGATCAGCTCCGGGCGGCGGAAGCGGTCCTTGAACGCCTGGCCGTAGGCGGCCTCGACGATGCCGGCGTCGAAGTAGCTCCACACCACCGGGAACGACACGGCCTGCACCAGCGCGGGCCCGGTCGGGGTCTGGATCACCTTGCCGTCCAGGTGCAGCGCGGCCGCGCCCGACGGGTTCGCGATGCGGACGCCCGCGCCGTTGAGGGTGAACGGGTCGAACCCGCTCACCAGCACCCGGCGCGGTTTGGGGCCGGCCGGGAAACGTGAGTCGTCGAGGCCGCGGGCGCCGATGTCGAACGTCTTCAGCAGTTCCGCGCGGGCGGGCGCGGACAGCGGGAAGCGCGGTGTCCACTGGCGCAGTGCCTTGCTCATTTGCAGGCGCGCCCAGTAGAGCGGCCGGTCGTCGGCCTTGTCGATGGTGCCGAGATCGGGACGGCGGCCCTGCGCGCGGTCGACCGCGGTCCGCCAGAGCCCGTCACCGGCGGTCTCCGCGAGCTTCTCGGCGCGTAAAGCGGTCTTCGTCGTGCAGAGGCGCGTCGTGAAGTCCGAGACGAGCTTGTCGAATCCGGCGAGCCGGACGAGTTCCGGGCCGACCGCCGGGCCACCGGACGGCATGGTCGCGGTGAGCCGCTTCTCCTCGACGGTGATCGCGGCGGAGTCGTCGAAGCAGGCATGCGCGCCTTCGGCTTGGGCGACGCCGGGGACCGCGAGGACGGGAAGGGCGATGAGCAGCGGAAGGAGCACGCCCCATCGCCTGCCGGGAGTCTTCATGGAGCGCATTCTTCTCATCGAGGCCGGGCCGCACTACCGACGTTCGCAGGTCTGGCCGGGTCTTGTCCGGGGTGGACAGGCGGGGCAGACTCGCGCCATGGCCGCGCACAGAAGCACTCCGGTACGCATCACCGCAGTCATCGCGATCGCCGCCCTGGCAGGCACAGCCGCGCCGGGTATCGCGGCCGCCGCTCCACCGACACCCAAATCCGCGGTCGCGGCCGGCTACCTCGGTGCCGTTTCGAGTATCGACGCGGACGCGACCGCGATCGGTACGAAGATCCTGCGTGAGGGCGGCAACGCCGTCGACGCGGCCGTCGCGACGGCCGCCGCGCTCGGCGTCACCGACCCGTTCTCCGCCGGGTTCGGCGGTGGCGGCTTCTTCGTCTACTACGACGCGCGCACCGGCAAGGTGCACACCCTCGACGGCCGCGAGACCGCGCCGTCGACGGCGAACGAGAATCTCTTCGTCGAGAACGGCAAGGCGATCCCGTTCGCCGAAGCCGTCACCAGCGGTTTGGGCGTCGGCGTGCCCGGTACTCCCGCCACCTGGGACGAAGCCCTGCGCAAGTGGGGGACCAGGTCGCTGGCGAAGGCGGTCAAGCCCGCCGAAGACCTCGCCCGCAAGGGTTTCACCGTCGACCAGACCTTCACCACCCAGATCGCGAACAACGCCGCCCGCTTCTCGGCGTTCCCGTCGACCCGGTCGCTGTACCTGCCAGGCGGGACACCGCCCGCGGTCGGTACGACGTTCAAGAACCCCGACCTCGCCGGCACGTACGCGCAGCTCGCCGCGAAGGGCACCGACGTGCTCTACCGCGGCCCGATCGGCGCGGACGTCGTCGACACCGTCCGGAAACCGCCGGTGGACCCAGCGTCGACGCTGAAGGTCCGGCCCGGTGACATGACGGCGGCCGACCTCGCCAAGTACCGCGTCGTGGAACGGAAGCCGACCAAGACCCAGTACCGCGGCTTCGACGTCTACGGCATGCCCGCGCCGTCGTCCGGCGGGCTGACCGTCGGCGAGGCGCTGAACATCCTCGAGAACACGAAGCTGTCCAAGCTGGAGAAGGCCGACTACCTGCACTACTTCCTGGAGTCGACCCGGTACGCCTTCGCCGACCGTAACCGGTGGATCGGCGACCCCGCCTTCGTCGACGTCCCGGCGAAGGAACTGATCAGCCAGAAGTTCGCCGACAGCCGCGCGTGCCTGATCGACCCCGCGAAGGCCGGGACGAGCCCGGTCGCGCCCGCCGACCCGCGTAAGCCGACTCCTTGCGTCGCGGGGACGAACGCCGCACCGACGCCGTACGAGGGCGAGAACACCACGCACCTCACGGTCGCCGACCGGTGGGGCAACGTCGTCGCCTACACGCTGACCATCGAGCAGGAGGGCGGGAGCGGCATCGTCGTGCCGGGCCGCGGGTTCCTGCTCAACAACGAACTGACCGACTTCTCCTTCACCCCGGTGACGCCGGGCGTGCCCGACCCGAACCTGCCGGGCCCGGCGAAGCGGCCGCGTTCGTCGATGGCGCCGACCATCGTGCTCGACCACGGCAAACCGTTCCTCGCCGTCGGCTCGCCCGGTGGCGCGTCGATCATCACCACGGTGCTGCAGATCCTCACCGGCCGTATCGACCGCGGCCTGAAGCTCGTCGACGCGATCGCCGAACCGCGCGCTTCGCAGCGAAACTCGGCGGCCGCGCAGGTCGAGCAGGCGTTCCTCGACCAGACCGAGGTGCTCGCGGCGCTGAAGGCCAAGGGGCAGGGCTTCTCGGCGGCGCCCGCGGAGATCGGGGCCGCGACCGGTGTCGAACGGCTGCGGGACGGCCGGTGGCTCGCCGCCGCCGAACCGACCCGGCGGGGTGGCGGCTCGGCTGCCGTCGTGCTGCCCTGGCCACCCAGGTAGGTCGTCGCTTACGTGCAATGAAGGGGCCTTTCATCGCAAATTTTGCTATGAAAGGCCCCTTCATTGCAGCCTTCGGAGCGCACGGGGACAGCGAGCGCGCCCCGGTGGCGGGGCCCTTCTAGACTGAGCGGCGATGTTCGCCCAGTCAGAGGTACCCGTCCCCCCGGCGGAGGTGCGTTGATGCGCCTCGTCTTCGCCGGCACCCCCGAACCCGCCGTCCCGTCGCTGCGGGCGCTCCTCGCGTCCGAACAGCACGAGGTCGTCGCCGTCGTGACCCGTCCGGACGCGCAGGCGGGCCGCGGCCGCCGCGTCGTCCGGTCCCCGATCGGCGCGCTGGCCGACGAGCACGGGATCGAGGTGCTGACCCCGCCGAAGGCGAGCGACCCCGCGTTCCTCGCCCGGCTCGCGGAGATCGCCCCCGACGCGTGCCCGGTGGTCGCGTACGGGGCGCTGCTGCCCCAAGCCGCGCTGGACATCCCGGCGCACGGCTGGGTCAACCTGCATTTCTCGCTGCTGCCGGCGTGGCGCGGCGCCGCGCCGGTCCAGGCCGCGATCCGCGCCGGGGACGAGATCACCGGCGCGTCGACCTTCCGCATCGTCAAGGAACTCGACGCGGGACCGGTCTACGGCGTGATCACCGAGCAGATCACCGACGGCGACACCGCCGGGGAATTGCTCGCCAGGCTGGCGGAGTCCGGTGCGAAGCTGCTCGTGTCCACGATGGACGGAATCGCCGACGGCACACTGCGCGCGGTGGAACAGACCGGTGACGGCGTGAGCTACGCGCCCAAGGTGACGGTCGAGGACGCGCGTGTGTCGTTCGCCGACCCGGCCGCGGCGGTCGACAGGCAGATCCGCGCGGTCACGCCGGAGCCCGGCGCGTGGGCGGAGTTCCGGGGCGAGCGGTTGAAGCTTGGCCCGGTGACGGTCGTCGACGAGCCGGGGCCCCCGCCGGGCGAGCTGGTCGTGGAACGCAAGCGGGTCCTGGTCGGCACGGCGTCGAAACCGGTGCGGCTGGGTGAAGTGCAGGCACAGGGGAAGAAGCGGATGGCGGCCACCGATTGGGCGCGCGGTACGAGGATCGAACAAGGAGAGCGCCTGCAGTGAACGAGCGTAGGGAACGCCGGCCGTCGAGGCCGGAGCGAGGCCGCCCGGGCCCGCGTAAAGAGGGGCCCAGCCGCCCGCCGCAGATCGACCCGGCCCGGCAGGTCGCCTTCGACGTCCTGCGCGCGGTCCGTGAAGACGACGCGTACGCGAACTTGGTGCTGCCGCAGCTGCTGCGCAACCGCCGGATCTCCGGTCGTGACGCGGCGCTGGCCACCGAACTGACCTACGGCACCTGCCGCGCGGTCGGCATGCTGGACGCCGTCATCGAGGCCTGCCTCGACCGGCCACTGGCCAAAGTGGACGCCATCGTGCTGGACGGGCTGCGGCTCGGCGCGTACCAGCTGCTGCGCACCCGCATCCCTCAGCACGCCGCCGTCGGGTCCACTGTGGACCTCGTCCGCGCCGAAGTCGGTTCCTGGATCGCGGGTTTCGTGAACGCCGTGCTGCGCTCGGTGTCCGAAAAGGACGAAGACACCTGGCTGAACGAGTTGGCGCCGGACGAGGCCGCCGACCCGATCGGCGCTTACGCGCTGCGGACGGCGCACCCGCGCTGGGTCGCGCGTTCGTTCGCGGAAGCTTTGGGGGACAAGGGTCCTGAGCTGAAGGCTGCTCTCGAGGCCGACGACGACCGTCCCGACGTCCACCTGGTCGCCCGGCCCGGCGAGATCAGCGCCGACGAACTGGCCGCGATCACCGGCGGCGACGTGGCGCCCTACTCGCCCTACGGTGTCCGGATGCCCGCGGGCTCCGGTGACCCCGGCGACATCGAGCCGATCCGGGAAAAGCTGGCCGCGGTGCAGGACGAGGGCAGCCAGCTGTGCGCCGTCGCCGTCACGAAGGTCCCGCTCACCGGCTCGGACGAGCGCTGGCTGGACCTGTGCGCCGGTCCGGGCGGCAAGGCCGCGCTGCTGGGCGCGCTGGCGTCGATCAGCGGCGCGACCGTCGACGCCGTCGAGAAGGCGCCGCATCGCGCGAAGCTGATCGAGAACACCGTCCAGGGCCTGCCGGTGACCATCCACGTCGCCGACGGGCGCGAGTCCGGTCTCGAACCGGGCTACGACCGCGTTCTGGTCGACGCGCCGTGCAGCGGGCTCGGCTCGCTGCGGCGCCGGCCGGAGGCACGCTGGCGCCGTCAGCCCGGTGACATCTCGGACCTGACGAAACTCCAGGGCCAGCTGATCACCGCGGCGCTGGACCTGGTCCGTCCCGGCGGTGTCGTCACCTACGTCGTCTGCTCGCCGCATCTGGCCGAGACCGAAGGCGTCGTGGGGGAGACCGCGCGCCGCGCCGGTGCCCAGATCGTCGACGCGCGGGACTTCTTCCCGGGCGTCCCGCAGCTCGGCGACGGCCCGTACGTCCAGCTGTGGCCGCATCGCCACGGCACGGACGCGATGTTCTGCGCCGTCCTGCGGAAGCCGGACTCCGCCGGGTGAGCAGGGTCCTCGGCCTGGTCGCGAGCTCGTGCGGCGGACTGGACACCCGGTTCGCCGCGCAGCTCGCGAAACCGGCCGCGGACCGCGGCTGGGAGCTCGCGATCACGCTGACCCCCACCGCGGCCCGCTGGCTGGAAGAGACCGGCGGGCTCGGTGATCTGGAGAAGTGCACCGAGCTGCCGGTCCGCAGTACCTCCCGGCTGCCGGGTGAACCCCGGCCGCATCCGGATCCCGCGGTGTTCCTGTTCGCGCCGGCGTCGGCGAACTCCGTTGCGAAACTGGCACTGGGCATCGCCGACAGCCAGGCGCTGACCCTGCTCGGCGACGTCCTCGGCACACCGGGCGTCACAATCGTGCTGGGCTACCAGATCCAGGACACGCGGGTGCACCATCCGGCGTGGCAGCGCCATCTCGGCACGCTCGCCTCCGCCGGGGTCACCACCGCGAGGCTCAGCCCGGAGGCCTCGTGGACCTCCGTGCTGGACCTGCTACCGTCGGTTTAGCGGGCGCAGAACCCGGTGTCCAGCGCCTTGACGAGGTCGTCCGACACCTTGGGCGGCGCGGGATCCTGGTTCACCACGACGTTCACCCGCCTGCCGTGCGGGACGGCACCCGACAGGTTCGCATAGCCGACGATGTTCCCGCCGTGCCCCCAGAACGTGCCGCCGCACGACAGCGGGACGGACGCGATCCCGAGGCCGTACTGCGCGCCTGGGATCCCGAGGGGCACCGGAACGGTCCGCTGCATCTCCGCCAGTTGTGCGCGCGGCAGGAGGCGGCCGTCGACGAGCGCGCCGTAGAACCGGTTCAGGTCCGCGCCGGTCGAAATGAGCCCGCCGGAGGCCCCGGCGGCCGACGGGTCGAATTCGGTGTAGTCGGTGTGGCCGGCGGGACCCGGCGCGTAGCCCCTGGCGTGCGGATACGGCAGGCCTTCGTCGCCGCGCGACGGCAGGTACGTGTCGCGCAGGCCGAGCGGCTTGGTGATCCTGCTCCGGATTTCGGTGGCGACGGAACGACCGGTGAGCTTCTCGATGAGCATCCCGGCGATGATGTAGTTCGTGTTGGAGTACGACCAGTTCGTACCGGGCGCGAACAGCGGCGGATGCGCGAGGCCGATCGCCACCAGCTCCTCGGGCTCGGCACCGCGGTGGCGCCATTCCTCGAGGTCGAGGTCGCGGAGGTAGTTGTAGATCCCGCTGGTGTGCTGGAGCAGCTGCCGCACGGTGATCTTGGTGCCGTCGTTGCCGTTCCCCTTGACGAGCCCGGGCAGATACCGGTCGATCGGCGTGTCCAGCCGGACCTTCCCTTCGGCGACCAGTTGCAGCACCACGACGGCGACGAACGTCTTGGTGATACTGGCCGCCCGGAACTTCGAACCGTGCGGGAACGGCGTCCCGGTCTCGATATTCCCGACGCCTTCGCGCTCCGACCATGTCCGCCCGGAGGGGCTCGTCACGGTCGCCTGCGCGCCGGGGACGCCGTCCAGCACCAGCGTTTTCAGCGCCTGGTCGACCTCGTCGTGTGGTGCGCTTGCGGCGAGCGCCGGGGTCGCGGTCGTCGCCGCGAGCAGCGCGACCAGCGAACCGACGGCGATGATCTTCTTGCCTGGCAAGGATTTTCGCATGGATACCAAGCTAGGGACGGCCGGATGCGGTAACCATGGGGCAGGCCCCACGCCGTACCGGGGGTCTGCCCCACCTGCCTGTGAAGGCTCAGCGCAGGCTGTGCCCCGGCGCGACGACGCCGGTCTCGTAGGCGAACACCACCGCCTGGCTGCGGTTCGCCGCGCCCAGTTTCCCGAAGATGTTGCCCACATGGGTCTTGACGGTTTCGAGGCTGATCACCAGCTCGGCTGCGATGTCCACATTGGACATACCGGTGGCGATGAGCCGCAGCACCTCGGTCTCCCGTTTCGTCAGCGAGGACGGCCGGGGAGCGAGGCCGGACGGCGCCGGGCGCGCGGTGACCATCCGCCGGATCGCGTCGGGGAACAGCAGGGTCTCCCCGGCGGCGACGGTGCGGATGGCGTGCGCGAATTCCTCCTTGCGCGCCCGTTTGAGCAGGAACCCGCTCGCCCCGGCGAGCAGCGCGTCGTAGACGTAATCGTCGTTGTCGAACGTCGTGATCACGAGGACCTTCGGCGGTTCGGCCACCCCGGCCAGCACCCGCCGGGTCGCCTCGATCCCGTCCACGCCCGGCATGCGCACGTCCATCAGGACCACGTCGGGACGCGTCCGCCGCACCAGGCCGACCACCTCGCCGCCGTCGCTCGCTTCGCCGACCACCGTCAGATCCGGCTGGTTGTCCAGCAGCGAGCGCAATCCGGCGCGCAACAGGGGTTCGTCGTCGACGATCAGGACGCGCAGTGTCATGAGTGCGACCGTAGCGGGATCGTGGTCACCAGCCGCCACAGCGGTTCCCCGTCGACGGCCGGACCCGCGACGAGCTCGCCCCGCAGCGCTTCGACACGTTCGGTGAGCCCCGGCAGCCCGTTGCCGCCGCGGCCGGAACCGGCCGCGTGTGCCACGAGCGGGTTCACGATCTCGATCCGCAGCGCGTCGGCGAGGACCGCGACCCGCACGGAAACCGGGCCGGGATGGGCGTGCCGCAACGCGTTCGTCAGTCCTTCTTGGACGATCCGGTACGCCTCCCGCGAAAGGGTCGCGGGCAGTTCCGCGGCGGGGCCGGTCAGCTCGTAGTCGATCATCGCTCCGCCGGATCGGGCGCGTTCGGCCAGCGTCGCGGCCTCGATGAGCCGCCGTTCGGGTTCGCGGGACGACCGGTCCTCCCGCAGCAGGCCGAGTACGTGGTCGAGGTCTTCGAGCGCCGCCCGTGAAGACTCCTCGATGGTGCCCAGCGCCTTCCGCACCAGCTGCGGTTCGGAGTCGACCAGTTCGGCGGCCGCGGCGGCCTGGATGGTCGACGTCGTCAGTGTGTGGCCGATGGAGTCGTGCAGTTCGCGCGCCAGCCTGTTCCGCTGCTCGAAGTGGTTCGCCCGGACCTCGGCCGCGGCGACGCGTTCGGCGGCCGAGGGGCCCAGCAGCGCGACCGCGCTGTACTGGAACAGTTTGGTGAAACCGGCGAGGACGTACGCGATCACCACGAGCGTGACCAGCGCGATCGGCAGCGTCCACAGCCCGCCGGTGCCGGATTCGATCGTCACCCGTTCCCCGAAGACCTCGATCGGGCTGCCGCCGCCTCCCGCCCACACCGCGGCGAACACGAAGCCGAGCATCAGAAAGGAGCCGAGGCCGAACAGCACCCAGCCGAGCGCGGTGTGCACGACCAGCCATGCCGCCGAGCGCCAGCGCTCCGGCCAGGCGATCTTCGTATTCGGCAGTGGCTGCGCGATCCGGGTGCCCAGCATCTGGTTCGCGAACCAGATGCCGACGCGCCGCATCGGTCCCGGCAGCCCGGCCAGCGCGACCAGGACACCCATCGAGAGCATCCCGTAGACGAATTTCAGCCGTACGTCGCCGGGGATCAGCACGGCGGGGATGAGCGCGATCGGGAACGGCACGGCCGTCATCACCATGCCGAGCAACCCGAACGGCACGCTCCGATAGCTACCGATCCGCACCAGGGGTTTGAGGGGGTTGACCATGACCGGAACGCTATTCGCCCCGGCCGTGCGCGCACCTCCCACTGGGGTGCCATTTCCCGTCATCCCCAAGACCGGCGGGGCGGTCACAGCCGGTTAGCGGGCGTTAGCGGTGTCCTCCTACACTCGGGCGCGTGGCTCACCGACCTTTGATCGCACCCAGCATCCTCTCCGCGGACTTCGCCCGGCTCGGCGACGAGATCCGCGCCGTCGCGGGGGAGGGGGAAACCCGCGCGGACTGGGTCCACGTCGACGTCATGGACGCGCACTTCGTGCCGAACCTGACCCTGGGCCTGCCGGTGGTGCAGTCGCTGCTCAAGGCCACCGACGTGCCGATCGACTGCCATCTGATGATCGAGAACCCTGACAAGTGGGCCATCGGGTACGCCGAGGCGGGCGCGTACAACGTCACCGTGCACGTCGAGGCCGCGCACGACCCGATCGCGCTCGCGAAGAACCTGCGCGCCGCCGGGGCGAAGGCCGGCCTCTCGATCAAGCCGAACACGCCGATCGAGGACCACCTCGACACCCTCAAGCACTACGACACGCTCCTGGTGATGTCGGTCGAGCCCGGTTTCGGCGGCCAGTCGTTCATCGAGGGTGTCCTCGACAAGGTGCGCACGGCGCGGCGCCTGGTCGACACCGGTCACCTCAAGCTCGTCGTCGAGATCGACGGCGGGATCAACGCCGACACCATCGAGCAGGCCGCCGAGGCCGGTGTGGACTGCTTCGTCGCCGGTTCCGCCGTCTACGGCGCCGAAGACCCAGGTAAGGCGGTCGCGGCGCTGCGCGAGCAGGCGGCCCGCGCCCGCGGCTGATCCCGCCTCTTGATCCGCCGTCGGGTCAGGAGAAGGAATCGGCCCCGATGGGTGTTGGATGAGGGGAGCACCGTTTCCAGCGACGGTGCGAGCCAGGAGGAGGGCAGCAGGAGTGTTCACCGGCATTGTCGAGGAACTCGGCGAGGTCACCGCGGTCGAGCAGGTCCCGGACGCCGCGCGGTTGACCGTGCGGGGTCCGCTGGTGACCAGCGACGCCGGGCACGGTGACTCCATCGCGGTGAGTGGCGTGTGCCTCACCGTGGTCGCGGTGGCGGGCGGTGAGTTTACCGTCGATGTCGTGCACGAGACCCTGCAGCGCTCCAGCCTCGCGAAGGTACACGTCGGTGACGTGGTCAACCTCGAACGCGCGACGCCGGCGGGCGGCAGGCTCGGCGGGCACATCATGCAGGGCCATGTCGACGGCACCGGCGTCTTCCTCAAGCGGGACGAACAGGGACTCACCACGTTCGCGCTGCCCAGGAAGCTGTCGCGGTACGTGGTCGAGAAGGGGTCGATCGCGGTCGACGGCGTCTCCCTCACGGTCGCTTCGGTGACCGACGAGGAGTTCTCCGTCGCCCTGATCCCGACCACCCTCGAACTCACCACCCTCGGCCGGAACACCCCGGGTGACCTGGTGAACCTCGAGGTCGACGTGGTCGCCAAGTACGTCGAGAAGCTGGCCATGCCGCATCTGCGCGCGCAGGGGGACAATGGCGGTACGGAGGAGCGGGCGTGAGTGAGACGAGTGCGATTCCGGGGTCGGCTGATCTGACCCCCTGTGGAGGCGGGGTGGCCGTGAACGCCGATGCCATCGAGGCGGCGATCGCCGACATCAAGGCGGGCCGTCCGGTCGTCGTGGTGGACGACGAAGACCGCGAGAACGAAGGCGACCTGATCTTCGCGGCGGAGAAGGCCACGCCGGAACTGATGGCCTTCATGGTGCGCTACACCTCGGGTTACGTCTGCGTGGCGCTGACCGAGGCGGAGGCGGACCGGCTCGACCTGCCGCCGATGTACCACACGAACCAGGACCAGCGCGGTACCGCGTACAGCGTCACGGTCGACGCCGCCGAGGGCATCACCACCGGCATCTCCGCGGCCGACCGGTCGCATACCGTCCGGCTGCTTGCCGACCCGGCGTCCAAGGCGTCGGACTTCCGGCGGCCCGGCCATGTGGTCCCGCTGCGCGCCAAGCAGGGCGGCGTCCTGCGGCGCCCGGGACACACCGAAGCGTCCGTCGACCTGGCCCGGCTCGCCGGGCTCTCGCCGTCCGGCGTGCTCTGCGAGATCGTGTCGCAGAAGGACGAGGGCGACATGGCCCGCCGCGACGAACTCGAGGTCTTCGCCGCGGACCACGACCTCAAGATGATCACCATCGCCGACCTGATCGCGTACCGGCGGCGCACCGAGAAGCAGGTCGAGCGGGTCGCCGAGGCGCGTATCCCGCTGGCGGCGGGCACGTTCCGCGCGGTCGGTTACGACAGCCTGCTCGACGGCATCGAGCACATCGCGTTCGTCTACGGCGAGATCGCCGACGGCGAGGACATCCTGGTCCGCGTGCACTCCGAATGCCTCACCGGAGACGTCTTCGGCTCGCTGCGCTGCGACTGCGGCCCGCAGCTGGAGGCGGCACTGGAAGCGGTGGCCAAGGAAGGCCGCGGCGTCGTGCTCTACATCCGCGGCCACGAGGGCCGCGGCATCGGGCTGCTGCACAAACTGCAGGCCTACCAGCTGCAGGACGCCGGCGCGGACACCGTCGACGCGAACCTGCAGCTCGGCGTCCCCGCCGACGCGCGGGACTACGGCACCGGCGCGCAGATCCTGTGCGACCTCGGCGTCCGCTCGATGCGGCTGCTGACGAACAACCCCGCCAAACGCGTCGGGCTGGAGGGCTACGGCCTGCGGGTCACCGGGCGGGTGTCGCTGCCGATCTCGCCGAACCCGGAGAACCTGCGCTACCTCAGGACCAAACGCGACCGGATGGGCCACGACCTGTCCCAGCTGGAGCATTTCGACCAGGTCGGCGCCGAGGTCGACCAGGGCAACGGAGGTGGCAAGCGGTGAGCGGCGAAGGCCGTCCGGACGTCGAACTCGACCTGTCCGACTGTAAGAACATCAGGCTCGGCATCGTGGCCACGCGCTGGCACACGAAGATCACGAGCGCGCTGCTGGACCGCGCCCTCGCGGCGGCCAAGGCGGCCGACCTGGAGGAAGAGCCGACGGTCGTGCGCGTCGCGGGCGCCGTCGAACTGCCCGTCGCCTCGCAGGCGCTGGCCCGCACGCACGACGCGGTCGTCGCGCTGGGCGTGGTCATCCGGGGCGGGACACCGCACTTCGAGTACGTCTGCGACGCGGTCACCGCGGGCCTGACCAGGGTGGCGCTCGACGAGAGCACCCCGGTCGGCAACGGCGTGCTCACCTGCGACACCGAGCAGCAGGCCCTCGACCGGTCCGGCCTGCCCGGCTCCGTCGAGGACAAAGGCTACGAAGCGACGGTCGCCGCACTGGACGCCGCGCACGCGCTGCGGAACCTGCGCCAGCCGTGGACCGAGCGGGGCTTCGTGTGAGCGTCGAGGCGGATGTGATGACGAAGTCCGAGGTCGTGGTGCTGCGGCCCCGCCGTGCCCTGGTGATGTGTTCGGTGCTGGCGGTGATCCTGCTGGCCACGTTCGTGGTCGTCGCGGTGCTGCTGCGCGGCTCGGACACCGGCGTGATCTTCCAGCCGTCCGACCAGGCGGCGATGATCGGCATCGGCGTCCTGCTCGCCGCGGGCACGATGCTGTTCGCGACCGCGCGCGTGAAGGCCGACGCCGACGGCATCGAGGTCCGGAACGTGCTGATCACCAAGAAGTTCGCGTGGAGCGAGGTGCTTTCGGTGAGCTTCCCGGACGGTGCCTCTTGGGCGCGGCTGGAACTGCCGGACGACGAGTACTACTCGGTCATGGCCGTGCAGGCGGTGGACCGGGAACGTGCGGTGGCCGCGGTGCGGGCGCTGCGGCGGCTGCACAAGGCGGCCTGGGAAGGCTGACGCGCCCTCTCCAGCGTGCAATGAAGGGGCCTTTCATCGCAAAATTTGCGATGAAAGGCCCCTTCATTGCGTTCGGGGCCCGGCACGGACTCGGGTCAGCCGCGACGCCGCGGCAGGCTGCAATGAACGGTCCTTTCCTTGCAAATTTCGCAAGGAAAGGGCCGTTCCTAGCGTTCGGGGCAGGGTCCGGGCCGCGGTGCGGCTGGCTCACTCAAGTGTCATGAAAGGGTCGTTCAGGACGTTTTTTGTCCTGAACGACCCTTTCATGACATCCGGCACGGGACCGGCAGCGCTCAAAGCGAAAGATCCACCACGATCGGCGCGTGGTCCGAGGGGCCCTTGCCCTTCCGCGCGTCACGGTCCACATAGGAATCCGTCACCGCACCGGCCACGACGGCGTCGGCGTACACGAGGTCGATCCGCATTCCCTTGTTGTTCGGGAAGTTCCCCGCCCGGTAATCCCAGTACGTGAACGGGTGGTCGTACTTCAGCGGCCGCGGGAACACGTCCGACAGCCCGAGGTCGCGCAGCGCGGCGAGCGCCTTCCGCTCCGGCTCGGTCACGTGCGTCGATTCGGCGAACACGCCGATGTCCCACACGTCGGCGTCGGTCGGCGCGATGTTGAAGTCGCCGAGTACCGCGAACGGCAGTCCGCGCGCCTGCTCCTCCCGCACGGTCGCCTCCAGCGCCGAGAGCCAGGCCAGTTTGTAGCCGTAGTGCGGGTTCTCCAGGTCACGCCCGTTCGGCACGTACACCGACCACAGCCGCAGCCCGCCGCAGGTGGCGCCGATGGCCCGCGCGTCGGCCTTGTCCTCGAAGGTGGGCTCGCCGGTCAGGCCGCGCGTCACGTCTTCCAGGCCGACGCGGGACACGATCGCGACGCCGTTCCAGCGCCCGATGCCGTACGCGGCCGTCTCGTAGCCGAGTTCCTTCACGGCGTCGACGGGGAAGGCGTCGGTGCCGCTCTTGAGTTCCTGCAGGCACAGCACATCCGGTTGCACCGAGCCGAGCCAGTCCAGGACCCTCGGCAGCCGGGGCCCGATCGAGTTCACGTTCCAGGTCGCGATCCGCATGCCCGCGAGCGTCCCACACCCCACCGACACGACCACGTGAAAGGGCCCCTGTCGCGACGGGTCACGTCGCGACAGGGGCCCGGCCGGGGTGGAGGTCAGACCCCGGTGGTCGAGCGGATCCAGGAGCGGGCCGAAGCGACGCTGCCGTAGTTGTTGGTGCCGCGGATGTTCGAGCCGCTCTGGTTCTGCACGGTCGAAGCGACACCGACCTGGACGCCGTTGTAGACCTGGGGGCCGCCCGAGTCGCCCTTCCACGCCGAACCGTTGATGCCGACGCTCTGGATGGCCGGGCCGCCGTAGGCGTCGCGCGAGCTGCCGGTGACGCGGACGTCGGCCACCTTCAGTGCCGAGGCGGGCGGGCCGGTCGGGGTCTCGCGGCCCCAGCCGTAGAGCTTGTTGGTGCTGCCGACCGGCGGGTTCGAGCCGGTCAGGGAGATCGGCGTGACCCCGGCGTCCGAGGCCAGGTGCAGCAGCGAGATGTCGGCGCCGTTCGGCGAGGACACCTTGCGGTCGACAGCGATCTCACGGCCGCCCTGGAGCGCGTTGCTGCCGACGCGGACCCGCATGCCGCTGCCGTCGGAGTCGAGGCAGTGCTTGGCGGTCAGGACCCAGCGCTGGGCGATCACACTGCCGGAGCAGTTGAAGCCGTCCCACTGACGGCCGGGGGTGTTGACGTAGATCTGGGCGCCCCAGCTCACGGTGGGGGCGGTGCCGCCGCCCACGATGTTCGGCTGGACACCGGTGGGGGTGCCCGCGGAGGCGACCGCGCCGGCGGTCATGGTGAGGGCTGCGGCGGCGAGGGTGGCGGCGCCCAGCGTACGAAGACGGCTCACGGTGCAGGAGTCCTTTCGAGCGTCATCTGACGAAGAACCGAATGAAGTGGAACTGGGACGGAAAGTAATCACCCGGTTCACCCGCTAGGAACCAACGAACGTCTGATCCGGCCGAAGACCCGACTTAGGTCGGTATACGTAATGAAATACGGACCGCATCGTGGTAGTCGCCACCCGGATGAGGGTTAGAGCATGGGGGCTCGCAAGACTGTCGGTGGTGCCCCATAGGCTGGACGACGTGGCTGACCCGACCACCTACCGTCCCTCGCCGGGGAGCATCCCGGACGCCCCTGGCGTGTACAAATTTCGCGATGCCACGAAGAGGGTCGTCTACGTCGGCAAGGCGAAAAGCCTCCGCAGCAGGCTGAACTCGTACTTCGCCGACATCACGGGTCTGCACCCGCGCACCCGCCAGATGGTGACCACGGCGGCGAGCGTCGAGTGGACCGTGGTGAGCACCGAGGTCGAAGCGCTCCAGCTGGAGTACAACTGGATCAAGGAGTTCGACCCGCGGTTCAACGTCCGCTACCGCGACGACAAGAGCTATCCGGTCCTCGCCGTCACGATGAACGAGGAGTTCCCGCGCCTGCACGTCTATCGCGGCGCGCGCAAGAAGGGCGTGCGGTATTTCGGTCCGTACGCGCATGCCTGGGCCATCCGCGAAACGCTCGACCTGCTGCTCCGGGTCTTCCCGGCGCGCACCTGCTCGGCGGGCGTCTTCAAACGGCACGGCCAGATCGGCAGGCCCTGTCTCCTCGGCTACATCGGCAAATGTTCCGCGCCGTGCGTCGGCAAGGTCTCCGCCGACGAGCACCGCGCGATCGTCGAAGACTTCTGCGACTTCCTCGCCGGCCGCACCGACGCGCTGATCCGCCGCCTGGAACAGGAAATGGCGGCCGCGTCGGAGGAGCTGGAGTTCGAGCGCGCGGCCCGGCTGCGCGACGACCTCGGCGCGTTGCGGCGCGCGATGGAGAAGCAGGCGGTGGTGCTCGGTGACGGTACCGACGCGGACGTCGTCGCCTTCGCCCACGACGAACTCGAAGCCGCCGTCCAGGTCTTCCACGTGCGCGGCGGCCGGGTCCGCGGCCAGCGCGGCTGGGTGATCGACAAGGCCGAAGAGATGGACGTCAAGGATCTCGTCGACCATTTCCTCACGCAGTTCTACGGTGAGGAAGCCGAACGCGCGGACGACCCCGACCTCGGGTCGCCGGTGCCGCGCGAGGTCCTCGTCCCCGAGTTGCCCGCCGACGCGGAAGCGCTCGGCGAATGGCTTTCCGGGCTGCGCGGTTCGAGGGTGAGCCTGCGGGTGCCGCAGCGCGGGGACAAGCGCGCGCTCGCGGAGACGGTGACGCGCAACGCCGGCGAGGCGTTCACCCAGCACAAACTGCGCCGCGCGGGCGATCTCACGGCGCGCTCGGCCGCGCTGGCGGAACTGCAGGACTATCTGGCGCTGGAAACCGCGCCGCTGCGCATCGAATGCGTCGACATCAGCCATATCCAGGGCAGTGACGTGGTCGCCTCGCTCGTGGTCTTCGAGGACGGGATCCCGCGCAAGTCGGAGTACCGGCGCTTCGCCCTGCGCGAGGCCGCGGAGGAAGGCGACGTCGCGTCGATCGCCGAGGTCGTCCGCCGCCGGTTTTACCGCTACCTCAAGGAAAACGCCGAGGGTGTCGCGGTCGATCCGGATCGGCCGGGCATCGACCCGGAGACCGGCAAACCGCGCAAGTTCGCGTACGCGCCGAACCTGCTCGTCGTCGACGGCGCGGGCCCGCAGGCCACCGCCGCCGCGGACGTCCTCTCCGAACTGGGCGTCACCGACGTCGCCGTGGTCGGCTTGGCGAAGCGGCTGGAGGAGGTGTGGCTGCCGGGCGATCCCGATCCGGTGATCCTGCCGCGCACGTCCGACGCGCTGTATCTGTTGCAGCGGCTGCGTGACGAGGCGCACCGCTTCGCCATCCGGTACCACCGGGAGAAGCGGTCCAAGCGGATGCAGGTGTCCGCATTGGACGGTGTGCCCGGGCTGGGGCAAGCTCGCCGTACCGCGCTGATCAAGCATTTCGGCTCGGTGAAGAAACTCCGCGAAGCGCGGATAGAAGAGATCGAGGCGGTGCCCGGCTTCGGCAGGCGCACCGCGGAAGCGGTCGTCGCGGCACTCGCAGGGGAGAAAGCCGCGGCGGCGGGGGAGTCCGGTACGTGATCGGTGAAGGGACCATCGTGAGTGCGCAAGAAGAAGGCCGCGGTTCGGGGATGGAGGTCGCGGTCGTTTCCGGGCTGTCCGGAGCCGGCCGCAGCACCGCCGCGAAATGCCTGGAGGACCTGGGCTGGTTCGTGGTGGACAACCTCCCGCCCGAACTGATCGCCACCATGGTCGAGCTCGGCGCGCAGGCGCGGGGCGCGATCACCAAGGTCGCCGTGGTGATGGACGTGCGCTCGCGCGCGTTCACCGACGACCTGGCGTCGGTCATCAAGGATCTCGACGCCCGCGGATACAAGCCGCGTGTCCTGTTCCTGGAGGCCACGGACGCGGTGCTGGTGCGCCGGTTCGAGGCCGTCCGCCGAGGCCACCCGATGCAGGGCGACGGCAGGCTCGCCGACGGCATCACCGCCGAGCGCACGCTCCTGGAGCCGCTGCGCGAAGAGGCCGACCTGGTGCTCGACACGTCGTCGCTCTCGGTGCACGACCTGCGCGCCAAGATCGAGGACGCGTTCGGTTCCGAGGCGAGCACACAGACCCGCGTCACCGTGCTGTCGTTCGGCTACAAATACGGTCTGCCGATGGACGCGGACCTGGTGATGGACGTCCGGTTCCTGCCGAACCCGTTCTGGATCCCGGAACTGCGCGACCACACCGGTCTCGAGGGCGAGGTCCGCAACTACGTGCTCAGCCAGGAAGGCGCGGACGAGTTCCTCGACCGCTACCACCAGCTGCTGCGCCTGATCGGCGCGGGCTACAAGCGCGAGGGCAAGCGGTACCTGACGCTGGCCGTCGGCTGCACGGGCGGAAAGCACCGCAGTGTCGCCATTTCCGAGGAGCTCGCCCAGCGTCTGTCCAATGAGGACGGTATGGCCGTGAAGGTGGTGCACCGCGACCTTGGCCGCGAGTGATCTGCGCGCGGTCGCTCTGGGGGGCGGGCACGGCCTGCACGCCACCCTCACCGCGTTGCGCCGGGTGACCTCGCAGGTCACCGCCGTGGTCACCGTCGCGGACGACGGCGGCTCGTCCGGCAGGCTGCGCCGGGAACTCGGGCTGCTGCCGCCGGGCGACCTGCGGCAGGCCTTCGCCGCGTTCGCCGCCGAAGACGGCGGGACCCTGTGGGCGGAGGTGTTCCAGCACCGCTTCGGCGGCGACGGGGCTCTTGCCGGGCACGCGGTCGGGAACCTGTTGCTGGCCGGATTGTTCGAAGTGCTCGGAGATCCGGTCGCCGCGCTCGACGAGGCGAGCAGGCTCATGGGCATTTCCGGCCGGGTGCTGCCGATGTCACCCGAACCGCTGGAAATCCAGGGCGAGGTTTCGGGGCTGGACGCCGAGAATCCCGAGGCGCTCCGGCGGATTCGCGGTCAGGTGGCGGTGGCGACGACGCCGGGCCAGGTGCACCGGATCAGCCTGCACCCGACAGGGCAGGCCGACCGGCCGCCGCGCGGTTGTCCCGAGGCCATCGAGGCAGTGCTCGCCGCAGACGTGGTGTTCCTCGGCCCCGGGTCGTGGTTCACCAGTGTGCTGCCCCATCTGCTGGTGCCGGATCTGCACGACGCGTTGCTCCGAACGGACGCCACGAAGGTCGTCATCCTCAACTTGATCCCCCAACCGGGGGAGACGGCGGGATTCTCTCCGGAGAAGCATTTGGACGTACTGTTCGAACACGCCCCGGAATTGCGGGTGGACGCGGTCATCGCGGATCGTGACTCGGTGCCCTCACCAGCCCGGTTGCGGGACGCCGCCGGGAGACTGGGCGCGAGGGCGTTGCTGGGGGCGGTGGCTGACCCGGTCGTGACGGGGCGGCATGATCCTGATGCGCTCGCGGGCTGTATGCGAGACGCTCTCGGTCTCACCGGGGGAGGAGCTGAAGGTATGGAGGGGCAGCGATGGCGATGACCGCCGCCGTGAAGGACGAGCTGAGCCGGCTGGAGATCACCAAGATCGGCCCGCGCCGCGCGGAGGTCGCGTCGATGCTGCGATTCGCGGGCGGGCTGCACATCGTGGCCGGCCGCGTCGTGGTGGAGGCCGAACTCGACACCGGTTCGGTGGCCAGGCGGCTGCGCAAGGAGATCCACGAACTGTACGGACACCAGTCCGACGTCCACGTCATTTCCTCCAGCGGATTGCGCAAGGGCACGCGGTACGTCGTCCGGGTGGTCAAGGACGGCGAGGGACTCGCCAGGCAGACCGGCCTGATCGACCAGCGTGGCCGTCCGGTGCGCGGACTGCCCGCCGCGGTGGTGTCCGGCGGCGTCGCCGACGCGGAAGCCGCCTGGCGCGGCGCGTTCCTGGCGCACGGTTCGCTCACCGAACCCGGCCGTTCGTCGTCACTCGAGGTGACCTGCCCCGGCCCCGAGGCCGCGCTGGCGCTCGTCGGCGCCGCCCGGCGGATGGGCATCCAGGCCAAGTCGCGCGAGGTCCGCGGCGCGGACCGGGTCGTGGTGCGCGACGGTGACGCCATCGGTGCCCTGCTGACCCGCCTCGGCGCGCACACGAGCGTGCTCGCCTGGGAAGAGCGGCGCATGCGTCGCGAAGTGCGCGCCACCGCGAACCGGCTCGCGAACTTCGACGACGCCAACCTGCGGCGCTCGGCCCGCGCGGCCGTGGCGGCGGCGGCCAGGGTGGAACGCGCGCTGGACATCCTCGGCGAATCCGCCCCGGAGCATCTGCTCGCCGCGGGCAAACTGCGCCTGTCGAACCGGCAGGCCTCGCTCGAAGAACTGGGCCAGCTGTCCGATCCGCAGATGACCAAGGACGCCGTCGCCGGCCGGATCCGCCGCTTGCTGGCGATGGCCGACAAGAAGGCGAAGGAACAAGGCATCCCGGACACCGAATCGGCCGTCACCCCGGACATGCTCGAAGAAGACGAAGCCTGATCAGCCCGCGTTTAGTCCTCTGGATGCGGTACTTGCGTGTGCAAGGACCGCATCCAGAGGACTAAACGCGGGTAAGGCACACGTGTCGTGTCTCGGGTGAGACGGCGGGCTGGGTGACGCGGCACCGCACTCGCGTGCTCAGACCCGGATCTCGCGTGTTCGGACTCCGCGCTCCCAAGTGCGGCCTCCAAACACGCGAGTTACGCCCCCAGACACGCGAGTTGCGTCCCCAAGCACGCGAGTCACGCCTTGTACTTCGCGACCGGCCGTCGAGGTCACAGCCGTCCCACTGTCACCAGCGATCACACCTGACGGTTGCGTTGCTCGCCGAAGACTTCGCACGTGGCTGGGTCGCCATCGAGCGCGGCGGTGGCGAGGAGGACGGCGCCCGAAGTCCACGTCGTGCGCTCGTCCGGCCAGAACTCGTCGTCCGCGTACTGATATCCGGTCCAGTACGAGCCGTCGTCGAGCCGAAGCCGGGCCACGCAAGCGAGGAGTTCGCCCGCGCGGGCCCGCTCGCCGCGGGTGGCGAGGGTCAGTGCCAGTTCGGCGGTTTCCCCGCCGGTGACCCACGGTTCGTGGTGCACGCAACGCACTCCCAGGCCGGGTTCGACGAACCGGTCCCAGCCGGCCGCGAGCCGCGCCGTGGCGTCGGCGCCGGTCACGACGGACCCCAGGATCGGGTAGTACCAATCCATCGCGTGCGGTTTCGCGGCGAACAGGCGTGGCTCGCCGACCAGGGCCGCGCGGAGCCGGCGCGCCGCGTCCCGCCACTGTGGACGGTCCAGCCCCATCGTGGACGCGAGCGCCAGTGCCTGGGTCAGCGCGTGGTGGATGCTGCCGCATCCCGCGACCAACCGGACTTCGGGGTCGTCGCGCCAGGAGATGGCGCCCGACGGCTGCTGCCGCCGCAGGACGGCGTCGACTGCCCTGTCCACGACCGGCCACATCCGGTCCAGCCAGGCCCGATCCCCGGTCAGCAGGAAATGGTGCCGCGTCCCGACCGCGACATAGGCGGTGAAGTTCGTGTCCATAGTGGACAAGTCGATCTTGCCGTCGCGATACCTGGCCGCCCACGATCCGTCAGGACGCTGGTTCCGGTGCAGCCAGTCGTACGCGGCTTCGGCCTCGGCCTTCAGTCCGGCGACGTCCAGTCCCATGGCGGCTTCGAGGTGATTCCACGGATCGAGGTGTCCGCCGGTCTCCCAGGGGATCCCGCCGTCCGGCCGTTGCACGGCCGCGATCCCGGCGGCGGTGGCCTTCACGGCTTGCGGGCGTAGACGACGAGGCTCTTGCCGAGCACCGGGTTCAGCGCTCGCTCGGCGAACCGCACCGGCGGGGGATTCCGCATGATGTCCCAGACCAGGAACCGGTGATAAAGCGCGCAGAGCCGGTGCTCCTCGTCCGGGCCGACAGCGCATTTCAGCCACCAGTACGGCGAGTGCAGCGCGTGCGCGTGATGGCTTCCGGTCGGCCGCAGCCCGGCTTCCGTCAGTTTGCCGAGCAGTTCGCGGCGCCGGTAGATCCGGATGTGCCCGCCTTCGACCTGGTGATACGCGTCCGAGAGCAGCCAGCAGATCCGTTCCGGCCACCAGCGCGGCACGGTCGCCACCAGCCGTCCACCGGGTGCCAGCACGCGGCTCGCCTCCGCGAGCACTGTCCGGTCGGCGTGGATGTGTTCCAGTGTCTCGGCCACGATCACCCGGGTGAAGGAGCCTGCCGGGAACGGGAGCCGGAGGGCGTCCGTGCGGACTGCCATCGCCGAGGCCGTGGCGGGAGTCTCGCCCGCCTTCGCGAGGTTGGCGAACATGTCCCGCACGTACTTCAGCGCGGTGTCGTCGAGGTCCGCGGCGACCACGTCCGCGCCGCGTTTGTACGCTTCATAGGCGTGCCGTCCGTCCCCGCAGCCGAGGTCGAGCACCCGGTCCCCGGGGCCGACGGGGAACCGGTCGAAGTCGACGGTCAGCACCCCGCACGCTCCCGGCCGAGGACCCGCCGGTAGTGCGCGGCGGTCTCCTCGGCAGTGCGCCGCCAGCTCAGCGCCCCCGCCGTTTCCCTGCCGCGGGCCGCGAGATCGGCGCGCAGGTGTTCGTCGCCGAGGACTTTGGTGAGTGCCTCCGCGAGCGCCGGTACGTCACCCGGCGGCACCAGGATCCCCGCGTCACCCACGACCTCGGGAAGTGCGCCGCCCGTGGTCGCGACGACCGGCGTTCCGCAGGCCATCGCCTCGGCCGCCGGCAGCGAGAATCCTTCGAACAGTGAAGGCACGCAAGCGATTTCGGCCGAGCACAGCAACCGTGCGAGTTCGTCGTCGGTCAGCCCGGTGACGAATCGGACGCCCGCGCCGGGGCCGAGCCGGGCGAGCGCCCGCGCCGCCGGACCGTCCGGTTTCGGTTTGCCGACGATCACCAATTCGCCTTCGATCCGTTCCCACGCCGCCAAGAGGTGTTCGAGCCCCTTCAGTGGTTCGTCCGCGCTGGCGGTGGCCACGACCCGGCCCGGGATCCGGTGGATTTCGGGCCGCGGCCGGAAGATCCTGGTGTCGGCGGCGAGCGGGACGACCTGGATCCGGTCCTCCGGGACACCCATTTCCCGGCCGATGGCCGCGCGGGAAGCCCGGGACACCGTCAGCGTGGGCAGCCGCCGCGCGACGCGGTGCTGCATGGCGACGAACCCGTACCACCGCTTGACCCGAGCCGCGTCGCGTCCGGTGACGGTGGCGAGCTTCAAAGCCCGGTCCACGGCGAGGGGATGGTGGATCGTGGCGACGGTCGGCAGTCCACAGTGGAGCATTCCGTAGCCGAGCCCTTGGTTGTCGTGGACGATGTCGAAGTCGTCCCTGCGCTTCGCGAGATGCCGGGCGGCACGCAGGGAGAAGGCGAGGGGTTCGGGGAAGCCGCCGCGGCGCATGCCGAGGAACTCCACCCACGACGGCAGGTCACGTAACTCCCGCGGCCGCGGTGTCCGGAAGGGATCCGGCTCCGCGAACAGGTCGAGCCCCGGGATCTTCGTCAGCCGCACGCCGTCGTCGACCTCCGGATAGGGCGGCCCGGACAGCACCTCGACGCGATGCCCCAGCGCGGCGAGTTCGCGGCTCAGATGCCGGACGTACACGCCTTGACCGCCGCTGCGCGGATTCCCGCGGTAGGTCAGGAGCGCGATCCGCAGTGCGCTCACCGCTCACTCCCGCGCGCTCCAGTACGCGAGCTGCTCGCGGATCTTCCGGGTTTCCCCGTGGCGTTCGCCGCGGACCTCGACGGAATCGCCGAGCAGCAAGGTCCACGTCGGCAGCGCCTCGGTGACCTGCCCGGCCTTGGCAAGGGTGAGTGCGAGACCGTACCGGAGGTCGAGGACGTCGGGATGCCGGTCATTCAGCCGTCCCGTCGCTTCGCCGGAGTGATTCCTCGCCGTTCCCGGTCTTGCCGGTCGCGACCGCGAGGAAATGCCGCGCGTGCAGTGTCTCGCGATGGTCGGCTCCGAGCGCGTGGGTGGCGTCGCGGACGAGGGCTTCGAACTCGGCCCGGGACTCCTCGAAGCGGCCGAGTTCGGCGAGCAGATGCCCGATGTTGTTGCGAATGCTCAAAACGTCTTCGTCGCCGTCGGACAGCGCGGCGGTGGCGATCGGCAGGAGTTCTTCGAACCGGGCGAGTGCGCCTGCCGCGTCACCCGCCTTGCCGGTCCACGTCGCGTGCCGTGCTTTGCAGCGCAACGTGATCCGGTCGGTCTCGCCGAGCTCGCCTGCCGCGCGGTTCGCCCAGAACGCCCAGCGTTCCCGGTTCTCGACCGGGATGTGGGACGTCCGGCGTTCCAACGAGGCGAGGGCGTCTTCGCGGAGCCCGGCGAGCCAGAGGTGCTCGGCCTCGTTGGCCTCGGCGTAACTCTGTTCGAGCGTCGGCTCGTCGTCTCCGGTCACGAGTGCCACCTCCGAGGTCGCCGACGCCAGCCAGGCGTGCAGACGGGCCGCCACAGCAGGGAAGAGCTCGGGCGGCGCACCGGTCCACAGGACGGTTTCGTCGGCGAGGCCCGCTCGCGTCCGGCTGACCGCGTCACCGAGCCCGGCCAGGAAATCGCGGACACGCACCCGCCGGTCCGGCCCGCCCGCGGCCGCGCTCGCCGCGGTGAGGATCGAGATCGGGATGGGCCCGCGTCCGGAAGCCAGACCCAGCAGCTCCAGCAGGACCGCGTGACCCGGCCGTGGCGAGGCCACCGCGCCGGTGCCTCGCTCCTCGTCTTCCTCTTCTCGGTCCGCCTGCGTGACGCTGATGAAGGTAACCGTCGAATCGCCGAGCCGGAGCACGTCCCGATGCGCCAACTCGGCGTTCAGCACCCGTTTCCCGTTGACGAAGGTGCCGTTGGCGGAATCCCGGTCGGTCAGCCACGCCGTCGTGCCGTCCCAGCGGATCTCGCAGTGGAGCCGGGAAACCCGCGAATCGCCGAGCCGGAGCGCGGCGTTCCTGCTGCGGCCGAGCGTCGTGAGCCCGAAGGACAGTTCGTGCCGCGCGGGCGGGAGGCCGGGTACGTCGATGATCAGGGTGGCGGGAGTGATCCGCGGCGAAGTGGGGGAGCCGGTGTCATGTCCTGGAACGGGGTCGCCCACGTAGGCTTCCTCCGGTTCGAGGATCCGTCCGGGGACACTGTCCCGCTGACCGAGCCGGATCACGAACGCCGACTCCAGGACGTCCGGTTTCCGGGTCGCCACCACCGTTTTGACCCACGCCAGCGCCGGGTCCAGTGACAGGTCGAGAAGGACCCCGCGCAGCCGCCGCCGGAGCCCGGGATCGAGGTCGTCGAACCCGTCGATCGCGATCCGCACCGGACCGCCGGTCCCTTGTGGAGCGAGACGGCGCAGCGGGCCGAGCAGTGCCAGCTCGAACGCGCTCGCGCCGGCGCGGCCGACGTCGTCGAGCCCGCCGCGATGGGCGTCTTCGGCGTTGGCGAACCCGGGGACGGTGCGCCGCAACTGCCTGGCCAGTTCACGGGCGATCTGTTCCGCGGTCTCACCTCGGCCGGTGAACAGCACGGCGTGCAGGAAGTCCGGCGGCACGTACGAACCGGCCACAGACGGCCGTGCCAGCGCGGCGAGCATGGCCGACTTCCCCGTGCCGGCCTCGCCCGCGAGCACGACCAGGCGGGTTCCGGTGAGCAGGTGCCCGACGGCTTCGCCGAGCTTCGGATCCGGCCGGTAGTCCGCGGTCAGCCGCTCGATCCGCGGCGCGGCCGGGTTGCCTGCCAAAGGAGAACGCCGCCAGACGGGCGAGGAGTTCAGCGCGAGCCACAGTCCCTGGTCGGCTTCGGCCACCTCACGGGTGCCGTCGAAACCCAGATGGATGGCGGTCTGCGCCGGGCACAGGCCGGTGATCACCCGTTTGAGGTCCGCGCACCGGACGCGCTCGCCGAACTCGGCGTGCCCCGACCGGAGTACCGAAACCAGCGACCGGCTGAAACACCCGTTCGCCGCGACACGGTCGTCCGAGGCGGTGAGCAGGTCGAACCGTCGACCCGCCTCGCCGACGATCCGCAGCCAGCGTCGGCCCGCCTGCCTCGCCCCGATTCCCGCGTGGCAGGTGTCGAGCAGGATCACCAAACCGTCCAGCATCGAGTAGCGGCCGAGCAGCTCTTTGATGCGCTGGGCGAACAGGAACGATTTCCGGCTGTCCACCGGCAGGCCGGTGTCCTTGGTGAGGAAGTAGAAGTCGTCGTCGGCGTATTCGCCGTGCCCGACGAGCGAAAGGAACAGCGTCGCCTCGTCTTCCGAAGCACGCTCGAAGGCTTCCACCAGTGCGTCGTCCAGCTCGACCATCGTCGGGTCGACGAGCAGGCCGCGGCCGTCCTGGAGCGCGGGGACACAGCCGCCGATCTCGGGGTCGAGCAAGGCCGTCGAAACCTGACGGCCCGCGTCGGGGAGGAACGAGAGAAGGTTCAGCGAGTCGCACTGCGACGCGACGACCAACGACCTCCGCTCTCCCACGGAGATCACTTTGTCTCATCGGACGGTCACCGGCAAGGGCGGCCGCGATACCATGCGCCATGGCTCGGATCGTTCTGGTGCACGGCATCGCCCAGGAACAGAAGTCCGCGGACACCCTCGAGGCGGAATGGCTGCCGAGTCTGGCGGGCGGTGTCCGGCTCGCCGGGGACGCCGGACTGGCCGACTCCCTGTGGCGCGACGCCCGGCCCGGTGACGCGCGGATGGCCTTCTACGGTGACCTTTTCCTCAAGGACGGCCAGCAAGGCGGCGCCGACGAACTCACCGCCGACGAGTGGGAACTCGCCGAGGCGTTGGCAGGGGAGTGGCTCCGGAACGCGGCCGGTTCGGCGTCCCGCGAGACGGATCGCGAGCGGGCGAGTGCCGAACTGGCCCGGCTCGGCGGTCCGGACGGGGAAACCCAGGGCGTGCGCGCGGCCGCCCGCCCGGTGCTGAACGCGCTGGTGCGGCTGAAGCCGTTCGCGAGGCTCGGGGTGGCGTTCGCCGAACGCGTGGTGGTCAAGGCACTCAAACAGGTGACGCTGTACCTCACCGACGAGACGATCCGGAAACGTGTGCAGGACCGCGTCGCCGAACACATCGGCCCGGAGACCGAGGCGATCATCGGGCATTCGCTCGGTTCCGTCGTCGCCTACGAAGCCGCCCATCTGCACGGCCGCCCGCTGCCGTTGCTGCTCACCCTCGGCTCGCCGCTGGGCCTGCGCACGGTGGTCTACGAACGGACCCGCCCGCAGCCGCCGTCCGTCCCGCCCGGCGTCGCGAGCTGGGTGAACCTGGCCGACCGCGACGATCTCGTCGCCGCCCGGCCGGATCTCAGCAGGCTGTTCCCCGGCGCCGACGGCGTCCTGGACAGCGGCTACACCGTCGACAACGGCGCGAAACCGCACGAGGCGGCGTTCTACCTCGCCAAACGCCGCACCGGTGAGGCCCTCTCCCGGTCGTTAACCTGCGGCGGGCAGGCGTAACGCGGCGGTTTCCGTGGTGACGACGGATGGAAACAGCTCCCCTCGAAGCTTCCCGATGAGGTGATCTTCGAGGAAGGGGCAGCCATGCGGGTATCGGCGGAGGTCGGCACGTGGCTCGCCCGGCGCAGCAGCCGGGCGGGTGACTGGTGGGCGGGCGAACTCGTCGTCGCCAAACGCGGGACGCGGGTTTCGGTGGTGATCCCGGCCCGCGACGAGGCGGAGACCGTCGGCGCGATCGTCGGCACCATCCGGCGTGAACTCGTCGAACGTTTCCCCCTGGTGGACGAAATCCTGGTGGTGGACAGCCATTCCACCGACGCCACCGCCGAGGTCGCCCGCGCGGCCGGCGCGGACGTCGTCGCGCAGGACGCGGTGTTCCCGGCTCTGGAAGGCTTGCCGGGCAAGGGGGAAGCGCTCTGGAAGGGCGTCGCCGAAACCACCGGTGATCTCGTCGTCTTCGTCGACGGCGATCTGCGCGACTTCACCGCCGGCTACGTGACCGGCCTGCTGGGGCCCCTGCTGACCGACCCGGGAATCGCCTACGTCAAAGGGTTCTACCACCGGCCGCTCGCCGGGGCGGCGGGCGTCGAACCCGACGGCGGCGGCCGGGTGATCTCCGCGGCGCCGCCGTCGACGTCACTCGCCCAATTCCGGCGTGGTGTGGGGGAGGGCGTCGAGCGGGAACTCGTGCTCACCGACGTGGCCCTCACCCAGCGGCCGCCGCTGGAAAGCCTTCCGCCGGAGATCCGGCCGGAGAATTCACCCGCGTTGCGCAGGAGCGCTTAGGGTGTGTCCGGCAAGGAGTTGCGGTGACCGTCCCGGAGGCGGTAGCAAAGGTCCCTTGCTCCCTTTTCGCAGGTCAGCGGCTCGGGTGAGACATCTCGGGAGGTTGCGAAAGCCACTTTCGCAACCTTCAAGGTTGCGAAAGTGGCTTTCGCAACATGCGGCGGCCGAAGTGATGGCAAAGGTCCCCCGCTCCCTCTCCGCGGATCAGCACTTACACGACACGGCCTGAGCTCAGTGCCTCCTTGGGCTGCCAGCCCGGCGGGCCGAACACGTACCCGAGTTTGTCCCGCCAAGAGCCGGCGGCACGGACGTCTCGCAGGATCGAGCCGTATTCGTGGAAGCCGACCTTGAGCAGGTTGTGGGACTCGACGTTCTTGGTCAGCCCGTAGGTCGGCCGCTTGCCCTCGGGGACGAAACTCCCGAACATCCGGTCCCAGATGATCAGGATGCCGCCGTAGTTCGCGTCCAGGTACTCCTGGTCGCTGCCGTGGTGCACACGATGGTGTGAAGGCGTGTTGAACACGTACTCGAACCAGCGCGGCAGCTTCCGGATCTTCTCGGTGTGCACGAAGAACTGGTAGACGAGGTCGATCGACAGTCCGGTGAGGATCATCCACGGCGGGATTCCGGCGAGGGCGAGGATCGACCAGAACGGCAGCTGGAAGTACGGGGTCCACTTCTGCCGCAACGCCGTCGAGAAGTTGTAGTGCTCGCTCGAATGGTGCACCTGGTGGCCCGCCCACATGACCCGGACGCGGTGACTGGCCCGGTGGTAGGCGTAGAAGACGATCTCCTGCCCCAGCAGCATCAGCACCCAGGTCCACCAGTCGTGCGGGCTGAACTTCACCGGCGCCAGTTCGTAGAGCGCGGCGAACACGAACAGCATGGCGATGCGGAAGACGCCGTTGATCACCACCGCCACCGCGCCCATGGACATGCTGGTCCGGGTGTCCTTGACGCTGTAGCCGATGACGTTGTCGTCGTGTCCCAGCACATGCAGCGCGAGGATCTCGATCGCGACGAACAGCAGGAACACCGGCGTCGCCAGCAGTACCGGGTCACTCAAATGGGCAAGGAACTCCGCCATCGCACCTCTCCTGTCGCGCCTCCGTTAACTGACCATCAGGTAACTTACCCTAGGGTCATTTACCTCAGGGTAAGATAACCGCCGTGACAGAAGCAAGGGCCGTCGGCACGAAGGGGGTGCCCCGTGAGGAACGGGAGACCCAGATCGTGCGCGCCGGGACGGAGGAGTTCGGCAAGAACGGGTACGCCGGGGCGTCGATGGTGGAGATCGCCCGCCGGGTCGGCGTCACGAAACCCTTGCTGTACCAGTACTTCGGCTCGAAGGACGGGCTGTACCTCGCCTGCCTGCACCGGGCGGGGGACAGGCTGACCGAAGGGGTCGCCGAGACGATGGCGGAGAAGGGCGAGCCGCCGGAACGCATGCCGCTCGCGGTGCTCTCGGCCATTTTCGAGACGTTCGACAACGACCGGTACGCGTGGAAGCTGCTCCGCGACCCAACGGTGCCGTCGACCGGCGAGATCGCCGGTGTCGCGGTCGACTATCGCCATCGGCTCGACGGATTCGCGCTGATCGGCGCCGCGCAGCTGATGCACTCGCGCGGGCTGGACGACGATCGAGACATCGAGGCGATCGCCCAGGTGTGGACCGGCGTGGTCGATTCCCTGATCAGCTGGTGGATCGACCAGCCGGATCAGGACGCCGCGGCGATGACCGAGCGCTGCTCGCGGATCATGCGGAACCTGTTCGGCTGGTGAGCGCCGCCAAGTCGGCCACCGCGGCCTCGCAGTCGGCGAAGGCGAGCCGAGGGCGATCGTCCAGCGGGAACCAGGCGTACTCGGAATTCTCTTCCGACAGCACGATTTCCGCGTTCGGCGGAAGTTCGCAGACGAAGGCGAGACCGATCGTCATCAGCCCGGTGTCGCCGTAGACGGACGGGTACGTTCCGGCGAACCGGAGGTTCCGGAGTTCGCAGCCGACTTCCTCGAGCCCTTCGCGGACGAGGTTCTCCTCGGCGGTCTCCGCGCCGGAGAGGAACCCTCCGACGGTGTCCCAGCTGCCCTTCCGAGGCTCGTGTTCCCGGCGTAGCAACAGGATCCGGTCGCCGTCGAGGATGAGCCCGACCGTGGTCGGCAGCGGGTTGTCGTATTTGGTGAAGCCACAGGCGGGGCATGCGACATGGGTGTCTTCGCCGTCGCCGGCGATTCGCGTGCGGTCGCCGCAGCGAGGGCAGAACTTCCAGTCCTTCACCGTGGGGAGCTCAGGCGTTTGGCGTGGAAACGGCCGGGGTGCCCGGCGCCGCTCCGGACACCCCGACCGCGACTCAGGACGCGGCGCTGGATTTGCCGCGCAGTTTGACGTTGGCCGTCGAGGCGTTCTTGATCGCCGTCTCGATCTGGGCCATCGTCGAGGATGAGGACAAGCCCGGTACCGTCGCCGATTTCAGGGCGTAGAGCGTGAACGTGTAGGGATGGCTGGAGCCACCGGGGCAGGGGCCGAAGTACTTCTGCGAGTTCGCCCCGCTGCCCATGGCCTTCTGCTTGGCACCGTTCTGGTTCGGGACCGTGTAGCCCGCTCCGAGGCCTTCGGGCAGCGACACTGTGGACCCCGGGATGTCCCAGATCGCCCAGTGCAGTTTGTTGCCGTTGTTGGCCACGTCGGCGAAGACGACCGCGTATCCCTTGGCGCCGGTGGTCCCGGCACTCCACGCCAGCGGCGGGGAGGTGTCCTGGCCCGCGGTGCCGTCACCGGCACAGGTGAACTTGTCCGGGATCGACGCGTTGTCGGCGAACGCGGAGCTGGTCAGTTTGAACGCTCCCGGCTGCCCGCCACCGGGGAACTTCAATCGCACCACCACGTTGTCGATCCCGCTCGGCGTGCCGCCGTTCTTGTCCGCGTTGGTCGAGGTGACCCACAGGCCGCCGTCCGGTGTCTTGGTGACCGAGCGGAGCCTGCCCCAGCGGCCGGAGAACAGCGACTGCACCGAACCGACGCCGTTGCCCGCCGCGTTGATCTGGGTGGCGAAGAGCTGCTCGCTGGTGACGGCCGCGACGTAGATCCAGTCGTTGACGATCTCGATCCCGCTCGGCCCGCCGGAGCTCGTCGACCAGGTTTTCTTCGGCGCGACGGTGCCACCGCAGGTGCCCTCGGTGCCTTCGCACTGGGGCCAGCCGAAGTTGCCGCCCTTCTGGATCAGGTTGAGCTCGTCCAGCTTGCCGTCGCCGAACTCCGAAGCCCACAGCTGGCCACGGGAATCCCACGCCAGGCCTTGCGGGTTACGGTGCCCGAAGCTCCACACGTAGCGGGCGTTGCCGCCGGTGGAGAAGAACGGGTTGTCGCTCGGCGCCGAGCCGTCGGGGTTGACCCGCAGGATCTTGCCGTTGAGCGATCCCTTGTTCTGCGCGGTGTCCTTGTTCTGTCCGTCGCCGGCGGTGACGTAGAGCTTTCCGTCCGGGCCGAAGCGCAGCCTTCCGCCGTTGTGGTAGCGGTTCTTGGCGATCCCGGTGAGCACCGGCGTCGACGTCGAGGACAGCTTTCCGTTGTCGTAGGTCATCTTCACTATCCGGTTGTCGCCGGATGCCGTGTGGTACAGGTAGACCGCGTGGTCGGTGGCGTAGTTCGGCGAGATCGCGATGCCGAGCAGGCCACCCTCGCCGTTGGTGCCGACCGCGCCGGGCACCTTGCCGACCGCGGTCTTCTCACCCGACGGCGTGATCCGCAGGATCTCGAACCGGTCCCGTTCGGTCGCCAGCGCCGTGCCGTCCGGCAGGAAGTCGACCGACCAGGCGAGGTCCACCTTGGTGATGTCCTTGTCGTACTCGGGGATCCCGCCGCCCGCGTTCCCGCTCGTCTTCGCGATCAGCGCGGTGCTCGCGGCCGAGGCGTTGCCGTCGAGGTCCCGCGCCTTCACCGTGAAGGTGTACGACGTGTTCGCCGTCAACCCGGTGATCGTGGCTTCGAGCGACGGTGTGGTCGCGACCTTCGTGGTGCCCTGGTAGACGTCGTAGCCGGCGATGGTGCCGCTGTCGTCCGTGGAAGCGTTCCACGCCAGGGAAACACTGTTCGCGGTCACCGACGTCGAGCGCAGGTTCCCCGGCACCGTCGGCGGCGTGGTGTCCCCGCTCGGCGGTGTGGTGAACTGGACGACATTGCTTTGCTGCGAAGGGTTTCCGGCCGCGTCGAAGGCGCCGACCGAGATGTCGTAGGCCGTGTTCGGCTGCAGGTTGTCGACCGTCGCGGTGAGGGTGGTCCCGTCGACGGTCTTGAGAACGTTGCCGCCGCGCATGATGTCGTACCGGACCACGCCGACGTTGTCCGTCGACGCTTCCCAGGTGAAGGTGGCGCTGCGGGCCTTGATGTCCTTGGCGGCCAGGTTCTTCGGCGGGGTCGGTGCCTCCGCGTCGGCCACTCCGCTCACGGTGAGCTTGTCCGCGTTGGGCCCGCCGTTCGCGGTCGTCGCGGTGGTGCGGATCTTGTTCGCTCCGGCGGCCAAGGCGACGTCCTTGGTGACGGTCTTCCAGGTGGTCCACGCGCCGGTCCCGGGGAAGGACAGCGTGCCGGAGATGGTCCCGTCGACACTCAGGGAAACCGGCCGGTCGATCGTGGTTCCGTTGGCATAGCGGAAAGTCAGCGTCCGGGTTCCGGCCTGCGCGGCGTTCACCGTGTACTCGACGTAGCTGCCGGCGACGTTGTCGAAGTTCACGAACCCGGTGCCGGAATAGCCGGCGTGGTTCTTTTCGACGGCGCCTTGGGAGATCGTCGCGGCTTCGGATTCGTGGTCGGTCGGTGCCGCGCCCGCGGGCAGAGCAGGCAGGACGGCGAGGGTCATCGCCGTCGCGGCGGCACACGTGAGCAACGCGCGCCACGGGGGTCGGGGTGCCACTGGAGCCTCCATGCGTGAAGTTCGGGGTCGGGAGGTGCAACGGCGGACCGGGCGAGCGAGCCCGGCGGGGGAGGGAGTTTTAGTTAGGAAACTTTCCTATCTATGGTTCAGATCACACACCAGAGGGTGCTTCGTGTCAATACTTGACCAACATCAACACAGAGGGTCATGCGAAACGGGCTGCCCGGGTGTCGCGCCCAGTGGGACAGGGCAGGTTGACGGTGGTTACCGCAACCTCGCGTTCGCCATCCGCGTACCGACTCCGAGCGTGGGGGGGGGGCCACTCAGGCCCGCCCCCCCCCCCCGCCAGGGGTGGGGGGCCCCCCCCCCCCCCCCCCCCCCGCGCGGACCCCACCCCCGGGCGGGGCGG
>NZ_JBIUAQ010000039.1:59362-75521 GCF_044547565.1 Amycolatopsis sp. NPDC052450
AACCGCACCCGGGTGTTCGCCATCCGGGTCCCTACCCCTAGCGTCGCGAACCCCTTTTCCGCCACGCCCTGCTTCTATATTTTGTTTTCCGCGACCCCCAAGCCCGGTCCCCTGTGCCGACTCAAGCACGCGCTATCGGGTCAGCCGGCGATGTCGGCCCGCGCGATCACCTTCGTGATCCGTGCGCGCACCAAAGACTCCTCCGGCACGGCGTTTCGCTTGCCGTAGGCCTCGGCCTGCTCGGCGCCCATGTACCGGCCACCGAGTTTGGTCGCCCATTCGAGCATCTCGTCGAGGTCGTCGTGCAACACGGCTTCGGCGGTGAACTGCACATACGAGTAAGGCGGCTTCTGGTCGTCGACGGCCAGCGAGAGCCGCGGGTCGCGCCGCAGCGCCTTCCCCTTGAGGGTCTCCGTGCCGGTGGTGAAGATCAGCTCGTCGCCGTCCGGGCCCTCGTTCAGCAGGAACCACACCGGCGTCACGATCGGCGCCCCGTTGGCGCGGACCAGGCCGAGCATGCCCGTTCGCGTGCCCTCGCTCGCGAAGTCCCACCATTCGTCCCGGCTCATTTCACGCATGGACGAGACGCTACCGCCGCCCGGAGCGCCGGGCACCCCGGTCACCCGTGCGGGGCGCCGGGGGTGGCGACTAGCCTGGCCTGCTGTGCGAGACGACGAGCTGACCGGGATGGGGCTGGCCGACGAGGGGCTGACCCGCCGCCTCAAGGCGCTGGCATGCACAGCGCCCTTGCACGACCTCGACGCGCGCAAGGCGAAGCTGGACTGGGCGGACGCCACGATCTACCAGATGGCCGAGATCGCGCTGCACACGATCGACCAGGTCACCGTGTCGATGGACTTCGACACCGGCGCCGATCACGAACAGGTGATCGCGCGGTTGCTGCCGTTCGTCGCGCTCCAGGCGCCCGGCCGGACGCCGGACGAGCACGCCAAGGTCGCCCGGTGGGTCCTCGACAACCTGATCAACGTCGGCACCACCGATCGCGGGTTCCGCCGCGTCTACGGTTCCATCGGCCCCGGCGGGGGCTACCAGCGCCGCCAGTTCGACTTCAAACTGCTCGTCGAGCTGGCCGCGCCCAACGGCGAGGTCTACCTGCGCGCCACCGACGAGGCCATCAACGTCCTCGTCGGCGCGCTGGACACCGACGTCGAGTCCGCCCAGATCGCGGCCGAGGTCAAACTGGAGAACCTGATCAACCGCGGCCGTCTCGCCGACGCGAAGCTCGCCGCCGAACAGGCCCGCTACCGGACCGTCCAGTACGGGGAGACACTGCGCGCCAAGCTGGACGCCACCCGGCGTGACGTCCGCGCGGTCGACTGGGAGCGCGAGGTCCCGGACCTGCTGGATCAGGCGCTGTCGCATATCGAATCCCGGTTCCGTGCCGAGAACGCGATCCTCAAGAACATCACCGCGTCGCGGGACGAGACCGAGGACCTCGACCGCAAACGCCGCGCGGCCGAACTCGTCGACATCGTCAGCGACTGCATCCGCCGCCACACGCGGCTCCAGTCGAGGCTGGCCGACGCCGGTGCGGTGTTCCGTGCCGAACAGGACCGCCAGCAGTTCTCCGGGCCGCCGCAGCGGGCGACGATCGACCTGTTCGGCCAGCTCCTGATGCCGACGCTCGGCCTGCCGATCGCCGAGGCCGTCGCGCCCGCCGAGTCGTTCTTCCACGCCGGTGCCGGCATCTCCCCGCCGACCGTGCCGTCGCTGTCTTCGCTGGTGTCGCTGCTGCTGCGGCCGGCACCGGAACGCGACCAGCTCGTCGGCGAGATCCCCGAGCCCGAGCTCATGCCCGCCGACGTCACCGACAAGTTCGGCGACGAGCAGTGGCGCCTCGCCGACGACCTGCTCGACCTGCCGGAGGTGCCGCGACGGCTGTCCGGACTGCTCGAAGAGGCCCGCCGGATCGATCCCGGGCTGCCGGCCCTGGTCGCCCTGCGGGCGGTGCACGCCTACAGTCCCGAGGTCGGCGCGGCGCTGCGGCTGGGGCAGCGCCAGGTGCTGCTGGCCGTCGACGACGGCACGCTGCTCGAAGATCCCGAGTTCGGCGGAGCGGATCTGCTGCTTTCGTCGGCCGCGGTCGATCGCCAAGAAGAAGAGGAGGAGGTCGCGTGACGACAACCGGGGACGTCGAATCCGCGGCCAGGCTGGTTTCCTTCGGCATGCGCCCGAAGCAGTTGCCGTCGCGGGACGTCGTGTACGGCGATCTTGTCCGGCGCTACGGCGAGGACAGGGCGTTCAAACAGCTCACGCACGCGGTCGCGGCCGGGCTCGGGCTGATGGTGCTGGAAGTCAACCTCCAGGCCGGTGCCGTGCTGGCGGCGACCGACGAGTCCGTCTTCGAGATCAAGATGGACAGCTACGCGCGGCAGAGCAAGATCCGCGAACGCCGGGAGACCGAGAAGGTCCTGCACGGGCTCGTCCACCTGGCCACCGCCGCGCTCGGTTACCCGCGCCCGGACGACCTCGCCAACGACACCTACATCGGCCGCGTCAGCGTCGAGCAGGTGGACGCGATGGTGCGTGAGGCCTGCCGGATCCTCGACGAGCGCGCGGCGGAGGCCGAGGCGAACAACGACCCGCTGGCCGACGCGCCCGAGCTCGAACAGGCTTGGCGCGCCTACGCCCGGCGTCCCGCGGCGGCGGCGACCAAGGACGGCAGGCTGGCTTCGGACACCACGCGCGGCATGGTCGCGCGCGCCCTGCGCTTTCTCGCCGATCAAGGCTTTCTCGTCCAGGTCAGCGGGGAACAGGGCGGGACCTACCGGACGACGCCGCGCTATCAGGTGCAGGTGCGGGAACTCGCCGCCGACGCGGCCTTCGACGATCTGCTCGAGCTGAACGTGGTCTCGGTCGCCAACGGCGGCGGGACACTGCGCGCTGCCGCGTCGGACACGCTCTAAAAGGGGACGAAAGAGATGTACGAGCTTTCGCGGGTTCGCCTGCACTCGGTGGGCCCGGCGGGCGCGCGGTACCAGGACGTCGTGCTGGACTTCAGCGGCGTCGGCGCCGCCATCACCGCGCCCAAACAGGACGCGCTGTTCAGCGCCGGGATCCACCTGGCGGGGGAGGGGCCGCCGCGGCGGCCGTCGCCGGCGAGCGTGCTGTTCCTGGAGAACGGCGGCGGCAAATCCGTTCTGATCAAGCTGATCTTCTCGGTCATGCTGCCCGGCCGCCGCCAGGTCGTCGGCACCACGAACACCAAGGTGCTGGAGAAGTTCGTCGCCGCCAAGGACGTCTCGCACGTCGTGCTGGAGTGGCTGCAGGTCGAGACCGGCCAGCGGGTGATCACCGGCAAGGTGTCGGAATGGCGCGGGCACGTGGTGTCGGCGGATTCGGAGAACCTCGTCGATTCCTGGTACTGCTTTCGTCCCACCCCCTCGCTCGAGCTGGACTCGCTGCCGCTGACGTCGGACGGCAGGCTGCTGACGATGTCCGGTTTCCACGACCAGCTCGACAAGGTGCACGGCGGCGAACCGGAACTGGAGTTGTTCTGGACCCGGCGTCACCACGAATGGACGTCCCGGCTCGACGGTCTCGGCCTCGACACCGAGCTTTTCCGGTACCAGCGTGCGATGAACGCCGGTGAGGGCGAGGCGGCGGACGCCTTCGCGTTCAGCACCGACGAGGCGTTCGTCGAGTTCCTGTTGCGCGCGGTCCTTTCGGAGGACGAGCCGAAGGACCTCGCCGAGGTCGTCGCGACCTACGCGCACAACCTCGCCCAGCGGGGGGATCTGCTGTCGGAGCGGGACTTCGTCGCGGGTGCCCTCGATCTGCTCACGCCGCTGGCGGAAGAGGAAGGCGTCGCGGCCGCGTCACGGAAGCTCGCCGACGCGGCCCGCGCCGAGATGCGGACGCTGGCCGGCCAGGTAGCCGCGCGGGACAAGCTGGAGAACGAGCGACTGAGCGGGCTCGAACAGCACGTCGACGAGGTGAAGTCCGCGGAGAAACTGGCCGAGGGCGACCACCGTCGTCTCACCGCCGGGGTCACCGAACTCCGCCGCCTGGTCGGGAAACTGCGGCTCGACGAGGCGCAGGAGAGCAAGAAGCGGATCGACGGCGAACTGGCCGAGGCGAAGACGTCCGCCGAGGCATGGCGGGAATGCGCCACCGTGCTCAACCACCTCAACGCCGCTCGCAAGGCCCGCGATTTCCGGGAACTGGTGGGAAATCGCGAGCAGAAGGCGCAGCCCGCCCTGCAGGCGCGCAACACCGCCGCGGCCGCGCTCGCGCGTGGTCTGCTGGCGCTGGCCAAGAACGCGGCCGAGCAGGCGTCGAAGGCCGAGGCGCAGGTCGGCGCCCTGCGTGCCGAGGCGGAAAAGGCACAGGCGGAACGGGACGAGTCGGCGAACCTCGCGGCTTCGCGCCGGGCGGAGGCCCGCGGACTGGGAGCGCGGATCGCGGAGGTCCGTGAGGAGATCGCGGAAGCCGTCCGGTCCGGCGCGCTCAAGGCCGGGGCCGATGTCGCCGAGGCGGCCCGCGAGGCCAGGACCGAGGCTGAGGCGACCGCCGCGGAACTGGTCCGCCGCGAACAGGAACTCGAACGCGTCGCCGAGGATCTGCGGTCCGCGCAGACCACGGTCAACGACGCGCACCGTCTCGCCGGGTCCACAAAGGACCGGTTGGAGCGCGCGGCCGACGAGCTCGACCGGGCCGATCGGCGCACCGACGCGCTCGCCGTCGAACCCCGGCTGAGCGAACTCCTCGGCGCGGACGACGTCGCGCTGGAGACGGATCTCCCGGTGCTGCTGGAGCGGCTCCGCGAGGCGGGTTCGGCCGCGGAGAAGGAACAGACCGCGTTGCGGATGGAGGAATCCGTCGACGAGCGCGCGCTGAACGCACTCGGTTCGGGCGGTCTCCTGCCCGCCACCGAAGAGGTCCAGGCCGCGTTGGACGCGCTGGAAGCCGCCGGGATGAACGCGTGGTCCGGCTGGCGTTATCTGTCTACTTTGGACAAGAAGCGGCGGGCGGCGGTGCTGGCCCGCGCGCCCCAGCTCGTCTCGGGGATCCTGCTCAACGAGCCGGAGCAGGTCCGGCTCGCCGAGAAGGTCCTGGCGGAGCGGCGTCTGCTGCCCACCACGATCATCCCGGTTTCCACGACCGCGGCGACCACGACCGATCGCCTGCCGGGAGAGGCGGGTATCGAGTTCCTCGTGCCGCCCAACCCGGCCATGTACGACGAAGAGGCCGCCGACGCCGAGCGTGAGGCCATCGCGCTCCGGCACGCGGAACGTCAGCGCCGGCTGGAAGCGCTGGCGACTTCGCTGGCCGACGACAGCGCGCTGTCGTGGAAGCTCAAGACGTGGCGCGAGGACTATCCGCCGGGCAGCATCGCGACGCTGGCCGAGCAGCTGCAGAACGCGCGCACCGCGCACGAAACCGCGCGGACCGCGTTGGAGCAGGCGGAGAAGGAGTTCCAGCGCCTCGGCGAGAAGGCGACCGGGCTGCGGGAGCGGGTCCCGGAACTGCGCGCGGCTTCGGCTGAGGCGGGGGAGCGTGCCCGCGGCCTCGAGGCGCTCGCCACGCGCGCCGCGAAGATTCCCGAGTGGACGGACGACGTCGAACGCGCGACGGAGACCGCCGAGCGGGCCGAGTCGACGGCGTCCGAAGCGGCGGTGAAGGCTTCCCGGCTGCGCGAGCAGGCAGGCGAGGAACAGCGCACCGCCGACGGGCACCGGCGCACGGCGACGACCGCGAAGTCCGAGCTGGCCGAAGTCCCGGGGTCGAGCGACGTCACCGAGGACGATCCGGTGCCCGCCGAGCCGGTGGACGCGTTGCGGCGTACTTTCTCGTCGGCTTCCGAGGCCTACGCGAAGGTCGAGGTCGGCAGCGATCTGCGGGCCGAACTCGAACAGGCCGAAAGTGTCGAGACCTCCGCGCGGGCGGCCGTCGAGGCGCTGGACGACGCCGTCCGCGAGCGGGCCTCGTCGTTGCTGGAGACGCCGGACGGTTCCGACGCCTCCGCGCGGGCCGCGGCGCAGGCGCGGGCGAACCGGGCGGTCGCCGTGCTGGAGGAGGAACGCACCGAGATCGTCGGCCTCGTCGCGACCCGCAAGGCGGAACTGGCCCAGCTCCCGGAGCTGGCGAGCCCTCAGCTCGCTCTCGACGCCAGGCCGAAGGACATCGAGCACGGCCTGGAACTGATCGACGAAGCGAGCCTCGAAGTGTCCGCCGCCGCGCGGAAATGGGAGGAACTGCAGGAGCGCCGCGCCGCGGCAGAGGCGACACTGGAGTCCGCGAAGGCGTCCGCGTCCGGCTTCGGCCTGCTGGCCGAATCCATGGCGCATCTCTTGTCCAAAGAGGACGATCTGGCCGCGTTCGACGGCGACGTCGAATCCGCGCGTGCCAAGCACGCCCGGCTCAACACGGCGCTCACGGAGGCGCAGGACGCCGCCGACGCGGGCGACCGCCGGGTGCGGGCCGCGGCCGACCAGCTGGCGCAGTACGCGACGGACAAGCGCTTCGAGAAGCTCAGCACGCCGGTGCGGCAGCAGGTGATCTCGGTCCGCCGTGATCAGCTTCCCGCCCACGCCGCGGAATGGGCGGAGGCGCTGCGGCCTCGGTTGCGCACACTCACCGACGATCTCGCGCAGATCGACCGGCACCGCGGCGGCATCATCACCCGCCTGCAGGGCATGGTCGACGGCGCGCTGCGTACTCTTCGCGCGGCACAACGGGTTTCGCGGCTGCCGGACGGTCTCGGCGACTGGTCGGGCCAGGAGTTCCTGCGGATCCGCTTCACCGAACTCGAAGAGAACGTGCTCGCCGAGAAACTGGGCGAGGTCGTCGACGAGGCTGCGGTGGGGAAGACAGCAGACGGCCGGGATGTGAAGCGGGACGGGCTTTCGCTCGTGCTGCGCGGCGTACAGGCCGCGGCCCCCAAGGGGTTCCGGGTCGACATGCTGAAGCCGGACTCCGTACTGCGGACCGAACGCCAGCGTGTCTCCGAGATCCGGGACGTGTTCTCCGGCGGGCAGCAGCTGACCGCGGCGATCATCCTGTACTGCACCCTCGCGGCGCTGCGGGCGAACAACCGCGGCAAGGCGCGCAACCGGCACTCCGGCGTGCTGTTCCTCGACAACCCGATCGGCCGCGCTTCGGCGGGTTACCTGCTGGAACTCCAGCGCGCGGTGGCGGAGGCGCTGGGCGTCCAGCTGATCTACACCACCGGCCTGTTCGACGCCGGCGCGCTGAGCGAGTTCCCGCTGATCGTGCGGCTGCGCAACGACGCGGACCTGCGGGCGGGCCGCAAGTACCTGTCCGTCGACGCGACGATCCGGAACGCGACCGACGAACTGGGGGAGCCGGACGGAGTCGCCCGCCTTTCGGCGACGCGGCTGTTCACGCGGTCGGCGGAGGAGCCGGAACCGGAGGAGGAAACGGCCTGACAGGGCCGGTTCGCCGCAGTCTCGGCTAGTGCCCCCAATGTGGCATTGGGGACGCTCGGTGTCCCCAATGCCACATTGGGGGCACTACGGCTTGAGGCTTTCCCGGGTCGAGGTCCGGTACTGCCCCGGCGCCTGACTTCGAGCCCGCCGGAAGGCCCGGCTGAACGCGTATACCGACGTGTAGCCGACAGAGCGGGCGATGGTGTCCACCGTGTCGTCGGTGTCGCGCAGCCGGACCGCGGCCAGGTCCATCCGCCACTGGGTCAGGTAATCGCCGGGAGCCCGGCCGGTGGTTTCGCGGAAGCGACGGGTCAACGTGCTGCGCGAGGTCGCCAGTTCCGCCGCGAGCAGGTCGGTGGTCCACGGTTTCGCCGGCGCCTCGTGGATCTTGGCCAAGGCCACGCTGATCAGCGGATCGCCGAGGACGCCGAGCCAGGTGCCCCGCGTCTCGGCCGGTTTCTCGGTCCGCCACGCGCGAAGCAACTGGACCAGCAGGATGTCGACGAGCCGGTTGAGGACGAACTCGGTGGCGATCTGCGGAGAGGCCAGCTCCCGCGACAACAGCCGGACGGTGTCGTCCAACCCGCCGCCGACGTGGTTCGCGCGGATGTGCACCAGCTCCGGCAGAGTGGCCATCACCTGGGTGGACACCGCCGGGTCGTAGTCGTAGGACGCGCCGAGGACATGGGTCTCGACCTCCCCTGAACCGAGGCGCAGTACTCCGCCGCACTCCCGCGCCTTCTCCGCGGCCGTGCACAGGTTGGGAATGATCGCGACGTCCGGGGCGCTGCGCAGGGTGTGCTCCGGTCCGTTCGGCAGCAGGACGACGTCGCCGGGCATGAGCTGCCGCGGCGGCTTGCCCGCCACGTCCAGCCAGGCCGTCCCGCAGGTGACGGCGTAGAAGGCCGCACCGGCGATGCCGTGCCAGAGGATCCCCCACGGCCCGGACGCCTCGATCCGGGCGCCGGCGGTGCCCCGGACGCCGCCCACGGCGAGGGTTTCGGCCAACAGGTCCATGCTGCCGAGCATAGTGCGACAAATAGATATACCCGTGGCGTTTTCGGCCATCGATACGGTCACCCGGTGCGCCATACGATCGAGGTCATGGCAGACACGATCGACTTCGACTTCGACGAGATCAACCGCGGCGTGATCGCCGAATTCCGCGAGACCGGCGGCAAGGCGGGTGGCATGTTCGAAGGCTTCCCGCTTGTCCTCGTCCACCACACCGGCGCGAAGTCCGGCACCGAGCGGATCGCGCCGCTCGTTCCGCTCCTCGAGGACGACCGGATCTACATCTTCGGCAGCAAGGGCGGCTCCGACGAGAACCCGGCGTGGTTCCACAACTTGGTGGCCAACCCGGACACGAAGGTCGAACTCGGCACCGAGACCTTCCCGGTCCGCGCCCGGTTGCTCACCGGCGCCGAGCGCGACGAGGTCTACGCCAGGCAGTCCGCGGTCATGCCGCAGTTCGCCGAGTACCAGCGCAAGACCAGCCGGGTCATCCCGGTGTTCGAACTGGAGCGGGTCTAGCCCTTATGTCGTGAAGGGTCCCTTTGAGACCATCAACGTCTCGAAGGGCCCCTTCACGACATCCCCACGACCGCGCCTGACTGGGAGTCCTTCACGGACTCGCGATACCGGCTCACCCGCCGTAGGTACCTAAGACACCCTTGGCCCTAACCGTCCCTGCCACTCACGACCGGAACTGATCCGGGATTTGTCGGGCCCCGGTGATAGAACCGATCCGTGACCCTCAAGATCGGCATCCGGCAACGCCGCGCCCGCCTCGCGACACGTCATCGCCTGACCACGCCCGCCGGCTCGGTGCACGCCGCCGCGGACGCGGTCGTCGCGCTGCATGCCACCGACCCGGCGTCGGTGCACCTGTCGGCGTGGGCGCGGGTGAAGGGCGACGGTGTCGCGGAGGTGGAGAACGCGCTGTACGACGAGCGCACGCTGATCCGGATGCTCGGCATGCGCCGCACGGTCTTCGTCGTCGGGCACGAGAACGCGGCGCTCATCCAGGCCGCCTGTTCCGCCGACATCGCCAAGAAGCAGCGCCGCCTGCTCGAACAGCACCTCGGCACGCAGGGTCATCCGGAGAACGTGCCCGATCCGGAACGCTGGCTCGCCGAGGTCGAGGACGCGACCGAGCGTGCGCTGAAGGCCCGCGGTTCCGCGACCGCACAACAGCTGAGCGAGGACGAGCCGCGGCTCAGGCAGCAGCTGTTGATGGCGAAGGGAAAGCCGTACGAGGCGATCGCCAACGTCACCAGCCGCGTCCTGTTCCAGCTCGCGGTCGACGGCCGCATCGTGCGCGGCCGCCCGCGCGGCAGCTGGATCAGCAGCCAGTACTACTGGGCCCCGATGGCGGACTGGCTGTCACAGGGCCTCGTCGAATGGGACGCCGACGCCGCCAGGGTCGAACTCGCCCGAAAGTGGCTCTACGCCTATGGTCCCGCTCCGATCGCGGACCTCCGCTGGTGGACGGGCTGGACGGCGGGCCAGACGAAGAAGGCGCTCGCGGAAATTCAGCCGGTCGAGGTCGATCTCGACGGCGTTCCCGGCATCGTGCTCGCCGACGACGTGGAGCCGGTCGCGGAGCCAGGACCCTGGGTCGCGCTGCTCCCGTCCCTCGACCCGACGTCGATGGGATGGCTCGAGCGCGACTGGTACCTGGGCCCGCACAAGGCGCCACTGTTCGACGGCACCGGGAACATCGGGCCCACCGTCTGGGCCGACGGCCGGATCGTCGGCGGCTGGGCGCAGCGTCCGGACGGCGAGGTCGTCCACCACTTCCTGGAGGACGTCGGCGCGGACGTCGAACGGGCCGTCGAAGCGGAGGCGAACCACCTGGCCGAGTGGTTCGGAGAGGTGCGAGTCACGCCACGGATGCGCACGCCGCTGGAGCGACGGCTAGCACAGCGAAGCTGAGAGTTTTCGGCAGACGTCCTGGTGGCGATGCACTTGATCGATTCTTGACCTGACCCACCGAGTGGTGGAAGTCTCGTCAGGGCAAAGAGGGCCGCCCGAGCACGCACGCTAGGGTTGCGCCCGAGTAAAGGACGTCTTTCCGGGGCGATCCCGGACGAGTCTCAAGGGAGTGGCAGCAGTGACGGTTCGCGTAGGTGTCAACGGCTTCGGCCGCATCGGCCGCAACTTCTTCCGGGCCGTGCAGGCCGCCGGTCACGACATCGAGGTGGTCGCGTTCAACGACCTCGGCGACGTCGCCACCATGGCCCACCTGCTGAAGTACGACTCCATCCTCGGCCGCTTCCCGGGCGAGGTCAGCGTCAGCGACGAGGGCATCGTCGTCGACGGCAAGACGATCAAGGCCCTCGCCGAGCGCGACCCGGCCAACCTGCCCTGGGGCGACCTCGGCGTGGACGTCGTCGTCGAGTCGACCGGCTTCTTCACCACCGGTGACGCCGCCAAGGCGCACCTCGCCGGCGGCGCCAAGAAGGTCATCATCTCCGCGCCCGCCAAGGGCGAGGACCTGACCGTGGTGCTCGGCGTCAACGACGACAAGTACGACGGTTCGCAGAACATCATCTCGAACGCGTCCTGCACCACCAACTGCCTCGGCCCGCTGGCCAAGGTGCTGAACGACGCCTTCGGTGTCGAGCAGGGCCTCATGACCACGATCCACGCGTACACGCAGGACCAGAACCTGCAGGACGCGCCGCACAAGGACCTGCGCCGCGCCCGTGCCGCCGCGCTGTCCATGGTCCCGACCTCGACCGGTGCCGCCAAGGCCATCGGCCTGGTCCTGCCGGAGCTCAACGGCAAGCTCGACGGCTACGCGGTCCGCGTCCCGGTCCCGACCGGTTCGGCCACCGACCTCACCGTCACGCTGACCAAGAGCGCGACCCTCGAGGAGATCAACGCCGCGTACAAGGCCGCCGCCGAGGGCCCCCTGGCCGGCATCCTGCGCTACAGCGACGACCCGATCGTTTCGGCCGACATCGTCACCGACCCGGCGTCCTGCATCTACGACGCGCCGCTGACCAAGGTCATCGGCAACCAGGTCAAGGTCGTCGGCTGGTACGACAACGAGTGGGGCTACTCGAACCGCCTCGCCGACCTCGTCAAGCTCGTCGGCAACAAGCTCTCCTGAGCCATGGCGCTGAAGAACCTCGAAGACCTGCTGGGCGAGGACGTCTCAGGCCGGTTCGTACTCGTACGGTCCGACCTGAACGTCCCGCTCGACGGGGAGACCATCACCGATGACGGCCGCGTCCGCGCGGCCCTGCCGACCCTCAAGCGGCTCGCCGAGGCGGGCGCGAAGGTGGTCGTCACGGCGCACCTCGGCCGTCCCAAGGGCGAGCCGGACCCGAAGTTCTCGCTCGCTCCCGTCGCCGCGAAGCTCACCGAGCTGCTCGGCGTGGACGTCCCGCTGGCCGGTGATCTGGTCGGCGAGTCCGCCAAGGCCACCGTCGCGGGCCTGACCGACGGCCAGGTGGCCCTGCTGGAGAACGTGCGTTTCGACGCGCGTGAGACCAGCAAGGTCGAGGCCGAGCGGCAGGAGCTGGCCGCGGAGCTGGCCGCGCTCGTCCCGGGCGGCGCGTTCGTCTCCGACGGCTTCGGTGTCGTGCACCGCAAGCAGGCCTCGGTCTACGAGATCGCGCGGGCGCTTCCGGCGTATGCCGCTGACCTAGTCTTGACCGAAGTCGCTGTCCTCGAAAAGCTCACCAGCGATTTGCAGAGGCCGTACGTCGTCGTCCTCGGCGGCGCGAAGGTTTCGGACAAGCTGGGCGTGATCGCCAACCTGCTGACCAAGGTCGACAGGCTGCTCATCGGCGGCGGTATGGCGTACACCTTCCTCAAGGCCCAGGGCCACGAGGTCGGGAACTCGCTGCTGCAGGAGGACCAGCTGGAGCAGGTCCGCGGTTTCCTCGCCGAGGCGGAGAAACGCGGCGTCGAGTTGATCCTGCCGGTGGACGTCCTCGCCGCGACGGGCTTCGCTGCCGACGCGGAGTTCGACGTCGTCGACGCGAAGGCCATCCCGGCCGACCGCATGGGTCTCGACATCGGCCCGAAGTCGCGCGAATTGTTCGCGGGCAAGCTGGCCGACGCGGCGACCGTGTTCTGGAACGGCCCGATGGGCGTGTTCGAGTTCGAGTCCTTCGCCGGCGGCACCCGTGCCGTGGCCGAAGCGCTGGTCAAGAGCGACGCCTTCACCGTGGTCGGCGGTGGCGACTCCGCCGCCGCCGTGCGGCAGCTCGGCCTTCCCGAGGACGGCTTCTCGCACATCTCGACCGGCGGCGGCGCGTCGCTGGAGTACCTGGAGGGCAAGGAACTGCCCGGAGTCGCTGTGCTGGGAGAGAACGACTAGTGGCGCGCAAACCGCTCATCGCCGGCAACTGGAAGATGAACCAGAACCACCTCGAAGCCATCGCGCTGGTTCAGAAGATCGCCTTCGCCCTGCCGGAGAAGTACTACGCGAAGGTCGACGTCGCGGTCCTGCCGCCGTTCACCGACATCCGCAGCGTCCAGACGCTGACCGACGGCGACAAGCTGTCGCTCACCTATGGCGCCCAGGACCTGTCGCCGCACGACTCCGGTGCCTACACCGGCGACGTGTCGGGTCCGATGCTGGCGAAGCTGGGTTGCAGCTACGTCACCGTCGGGCACTCGGAGCGGCGTGAGTACCACGGCGAGTCCGACGAACTGGTGAACAAGAAGGTCAAGGCCGCGCTCAAGCACGGCATCAAGCCGATCCTGTGCGTGGGGGAGAAGCTCGAGGTCCGTGAGGCAGGCGAGCACATCGCCCACACCACGTCCCAGCTGGTGGAGGGCCTCAAGGGGCTCAAGGCCGAACAGGTCAAGGACGTCGTCGTCGCCTACGAGCCGGTCTGGGCCATCGGGACCGGCAAGGTCGCGACCCCGCAGGACGCCGAGGAGGTGTGCGGAGCCATCCGCGCCACCCTCGCCGAGAAGTACGGCGCCGAGGTCGCGTCCTCGGTCCGCGTGCTCTATGGGGGCTCGGCCAAGGCCAACAACATCAGCGACCTCGTCGCCTGCGAGAACATCGATGGTGCGCTCGTTGGTGGTGCCAGCCTGGATGGTGACGAATTCACCAAACTCTGCGCACTCGCCGCGGGCGGGCCCCTGCCCTGATCGGGGCACCTACCGGGTAACCTGGGTATCCGGTCCGTCACACAGCAGTGGACGAGTCCAGGAGTACGGTGTGTTCTGGCGGTCGACAACCGTCGGTGGCACACCGTTTTCCTGCATTCTCCAAGAGCGCAGAGGATGACATGAAGCTGTTCCTGCAAATCCTGTTGATCGCCTCCAGCGTGCTGCTGGTGGTCGCCGTGCTGCTGCACCGCGGCCGTGGTGGCGGTCTGTCTTCGCTGTTCGGTGGCGGTATGCAGTCGAGCCTTTCCGGCTCGAGCGTGGCCGAGAAGAACCTCGACCGGATCACGCTGCTGCTGGGCGCGGTGTGGCTGATCAGCATCATCGGCCTCGGGCTCCTGCTCAAGGTCTGATCGATCCAGGTGTTTCGGCGTGCCTATGGGGGGCGCGCCGCCGATCCCTATAGGTGTGAGGATTCATGGTTGGCGGTAACGCGATTCGGGGCACCCGTGTGGGTGCCGGTCCTTCGGGCGAATCGGAGCGGGGTGAGTCGGCGCCACGGCGCCGCATTTCCTACTGGTGCGCCAACGGGCACGAGGCACAGCCCTCGTTCTCGATGGACGCGGAGATTCCCGAGGAGTGGGACTGCCCGCGCTGCGGGCTCCCCGGTGGGCAGGACGAGAAGAACCCTCCTGCCGCGCCGCGGACCGAGCCTTACAAGACCCACCTCGCGTACGTGAAGGAACGGCGTTCCGACGCCGACGGCGAGGCCATTCTCGCCGAGGCGCTGGAGCGGTTGCGCCAGCGCCGGGAGATCTGAGACTCCCCGGGGCCTAGCGGTCGAGCGGGTACCGGGCACGCACCCGGAACCCGCCGTCCTCGGTGTCGGCGGTCTCGAAGCTCCCACCCAGCAGTCGAGCGCGTTCGGCCAGTCCGGTCAGCCCGTGCCCTCCCGAGGGCAGGGCCGCACCGGCTGTCCGGGCGCGCTCGTTGCGTATTTCGACCTTGAGGGAACCGTGCTCACCCTGGATCCGGATGGTCGCGGTGGCGCCGGGCGCGTGCTTGTGCACGTTGGTCAGGCATTCCTGCACGGTCCGGTAGGCCGCCGCGGAAACCTGGCTGGGCAGGAGATCGGGGATCCGCTCGACGGTGAGGTGCACCGGGACGTCCGAGCCGCGGATCAGCCGGTCGAGTTCGTTGATCCCCGGCCGCGGTCCGTCGTCTTCGGAGCCCGAGCGCAGCACACTCACGAGCGAGCGCAGTTCCTCGAGCGTTTTGGTGCTCAGTTTCCGGATGACCTGCGCGGTTTCGAGCGAACGGGCGTCGGTGGTCTGTGCCTGGAGCGCGCCGGCCTGCATCGCGATCAGCGTGATCTGGTGCGAGACGACGTCATGCATCTCCCGTGCGAGCCGGGCGCGTTCCTCCGCGCGGACGGCGTCGGCGTGGAAGCGGCGTTCGCGGTCACGGCTGGCGGCGAGTTCGGAGAGCTTCTGTGAGATCTCGGTCCGCGCTCCGATGAGCAGGCCGATGGCCACCGGCATCCCGGCGACGATGACGCCGTAGATCCCGTCCAGAACGTGTTCGCGCCAGCTGAGTTCGACGAAGTCGGCCAGCGGCCATTGGACGAACCGGCAGGTGAAGACGAGCGCGAACCCGGTCCAGGTCTGCCAGTGCATCTGCTTGCGGGTGGCGAGGAAGCCGAGCGCGATCATCGCGGCCAGCTGGGACCAGCCCGCCAGGAAGCCGGGGACGGTGACGATCACCGCGAGGAACGGCAGCTTGCGGCGGAACGCGAGGCCGAGGCACGCGGCGCCGGAGAGGTAGATGGAGTACGGCTGGGCCTTCTCGGGGATCACCAGCCAGACATCGAGCGCGGCCAGGAAGATCGCGAGCGTATCGACGCCCAGCGCGACCAGCGCCGGACGTTTGATCTTGGCGAACGACATGACCCCGGCGGCACGGCGCATCCGGTCGGCGGCGTCCGCTCCGGAGCCGCCCACCGAGATACCTGGCATCGAGAGACCCTCTGTGCTCATCGCTGGCGACCTCACTCGTCTTGTGGACTTGAATGGTGAGACGTGTTCTTCGCCCGATCGGGACGCGCAGGAACGAACAAATGTGCGGATGCTAACGGGTGGATGTGCAAGGGCGGTAAGTTTCCCCCAGTCGGGCTAGCGACTGTCCGGTCACTGTCCGTTCTGCGGACAAGTGCATGAACGTTCGGTCGGTCGAGGCGCGGACCGGACCACCCGGGCTCGGTGGTCCGTTGATCGTTCCGACGCGCGAACGGATCGTCTCTGATGCGAAAGCCGGCAGGAGTTGATCTTTGTCACTTTCCGCCCCCAGACGGTTACAGAAGGCGTGATGCCGTGAACGCCTTCTTCACTGCCTTCAGGGTAGGGAAGGAGATCGTCGCGGACTTCCGCCATGGGGGTGTCACCGGCTCCGCTTGCACTGGGAAGGCGTGAAGGTTCGGGACGGGGGCCTCCGAGTGTCATGAAAGGGTCGTTCAGGACGAAAAACGTCCTGAACGACCCTTTCATGACACTTCAGGGCAAGAGCAGCAGGCGCGGATCAGCCCGAAGCCGCCCGAAGCGCGTGAAGGCCCCCTTCCCTCGGCTCAGCCGAGGGAAGGGGGGCGTCACGCGCGCACCGGCCGCCCCGAG
>NZ_JBIUAQ010000040.1:0-74716 GCF_044547565.1 Amycolatopsis sp. NPDC052450
GGCGCCCGGGCCGCGCCGCCCCCCCCCCCCCCCGCCCGCCCCCCCCCCCCCCGCCCCCGCGGGGGGGGGGCCCCCCCCCCCCCCCCCCCCCCCCCCCCCCCCGGCGCGCCCCCCCCCCCCCCCCCCCCCCCCCCCCCACCGCCGTTTTCGCTGGGAGGCTTTGCATGGAGTCCTTTGACGCCGTGATCGTCGGTGGCGGGCACAACGGCCTGGTGGCGGCGGCCTACCTGGCCAGGGCAGGCCGCTCGGTGCTCGTGCTGGAACGGCGCGACGAGGTCGGCGGGGCGGCGGTCTCCTTCCGTGCCTTCCCCGGCGTCGACGTCCGGCTGTCGCGGTACTCGTATCTGGTGAGCCTGCTGCCGCGCAAGATCATCGCGGACCTCGGGCTCGGCCTCGATCTCCGGCGGCGGCGGATGTCGTCGTACACGCCCGTCGGCGAAGGCGGTCTCCTTGTCGACACGGGCGACGACGGCCGTACGGCGGCGTCGTTCTCCGGGCTCACCGGGTCCACAAAGGACTTCGAGGCGTGGCGGCGGTTCTACGCGATGACGTCCCAGGTCGCGGAACGGACGTTTCCCACCCTGACCGAACCGTTGGTGTCCAGGGAAGAACTGCGCTCGGGCATCGAGCAGGGGGCATGGGACGCGCTGTTCGAACGGCCGATTTCGGAAACGATCACCGGGATGTTCGGCGACGACACCGTTCGCGGCGTCGTCCTGACCGACGCGCTGATCGGCACCTTCGCCGGCGCCGGCGACTTCCGGCAGAACCTGTGCCTGCTCTACCACGTGATCGGCAACGAGACCGGCGATTGGGACGTGCCGGTGGGCGGGATGGGCGCGGTGACCGCGGCACTCGCGTCGGCCGCGCGGACGGCGGGCGCGCGGCTGGTGACCGGCGCGGAGGTACTGTCCATCGATCCCGGCGGATCGGTGCGTTACCGGCTCGGCGACGACGAATTCACCGTGCGCGGTGGGCACGTGCTGTCGAACGTCGCGCCGCGAGTGCTCGCGCGGTTGCTGGGGGAGGAGCCGCCGGAGACGCCGGAAGGCGCGCAGCTCAAGGTGAACATGGTGCTGTCACGGCTGCCGCGGCTGCGGGATCCGGGCGTCGACCCGCGTGAGGCGTTCGGTGGCACGTTCCATGTCAACGAGGGTTACGAGCAGCTGGCGACGGCCCACGCCGAGGCCGCCGCGGGCCGGATCCCGTCTCTGCCGCCGTGCGAGATCTACTGTCATTCGCTGACCGACCCGTCGATCCTCGGCCCGGCCGAACAAGCCGCCGGGGTGCAGACGCTGACGTTGTTCGGGCTGCACATGCCCGCGCGACTCTTCGAGGGGCGCAACGACGCCGCGCGCGACGAGGCGCTGCGAGCGACCTTGTCCTCTTTGGACAGTGTGCTGGCCGAGCCGATCGAGGACTGCGTGCTGCGTTCGCCGGACGGCAGGTTGTGCGTCGAGGCGAAGACACCGCTGGACCTCGAAGCCGAACTGGGACTGCCCTCGGGACACATCTTCCACCGCGATCTGTCGTGGCCCTATGCCGCCGATGCCGCTCAGGTGGGGCTTTGGGGCGTTGAGACGGCACACGAGCGTGTGCTGCTCTGCGGTGCGGGGGCCGTGCGGGGCGGCGGCGTCTCGGGTATCCCCGGGCACAATGCCGCCATGGCGGTGCTTTCCGGTCCTGAAATGTCATGAAAGGGTCGTTCAGGACAAGATATGTCCTGAACGACCCTTTCCTGACACTCGCTACTGGACCGTGAGGGTGTAGGTCGCCGTGGAGGTCTTGCCCGCCGAGTCCGTCGCGGTGACGGTCACCGGGTACGTGCCGCGCTGGAACGGCGCGACCACCTGCATGGTCGAACTGCCACCGCTCGAGATCGTCTTCGGGTTGAAGAACGGGGCGAACGGCAGCCCCTGCCCGGACGCCGACAACGTGATCGCGCCCGTGCCGCCGGTGGCGGAAACCGTGACGTTGCTGAAGAAGCCAGGCTGCGAAGTCCCGCTGGCAGGGCTCAGGCCGACCTTGAGCTCGCCGGGCTGGGGCCCGCCGTCGCCGACGGTCAGCGTCAGGTTCGTGGTCGCGGTGTCGGTGGTGCCCTTGCCCGAGATCGTGACGGCGTAGTCCTTTTCGGCCGCCCCGGCGGGAACCTCGATGGTCACCTTCGCCGACTCACCGGAGGTGATGGACGTGGGCTGGAACGTGGCCGTCGCGCCCTCGGGAAGTCCCGAAGCACTGAGGTCGACCTTCTCCGCGCCGTTCTTGCCGGGCTTGCTGGTCACCGTGGCCGAAACGTACTTGCCCGGCTCGACCTTGAGCGCGGACGGCGTCACCCCGAGCGAGAACGTCTCCGGGTTCTGCGGCTCGCCGATCTGCTGCTTGACCCAGTCGCCCATGTCGTTGTTGAGCCTGCCGTAGACGCTGTACCACTTGAAGTCGCTGCGGCTCCAGGACGCGACACCGACGACCTTGCCGTCCACGATCAGCGGTCCGCCGCTGTCGCCCGGCAGGATGGTGACGTGGCCGTCGTTGTAGCCGCTGCAGATCATCGTGGCGTCTTTGAAGCCCGCGCCGACGCCGTTGCAGTTGCTGCCCTGGACGATCGGCAGGGTGAACTTGTGCAGTTCGACGTTGCGGGTGTCGTCGTTGTGGTCCTTTTTGCCGTAGCCGAGCCCCAGCCCGGACTTGCCCGGCTTGTGCAGCTCCGTGTCGGCCGAGGTCGCGACCTTCGCGTATTGCCCGCCGGGCACCGGGATGTCGGCGTCGGTGGTGACCACCGCGACGTCGTAGCCCTGGTCGAAGTTGACGTACTTCGGGTGCTTCTCGTAGCTGACGACGCCGATCCGCGTTCCGCCACCGGCGTTGAGATCGTCAAGCCCGTAGAGGAAGGACTTCTCACCCGCCGCGTCCTTGCAGTGCGCGGCGATCAGGATCTTGCGCGGCGCGACGACCGAACCGGTGCACGTCTGGCCCTGCGGCCGCGTCCCGCCTTCGCGCAGGCCCGCGATGATGAAGGGGTGGTCCTTGACCGAGGCGGGGGTGCCGCCGATGGAGTTCGTGTGCGGTCCACCGGGGACGACCGCCTGATCCGTCGGGGTGACGGCGGGCAGGTTCGCGGCGGCCGCGGGCGCGGGCAGGAGGACCGAGAGGCAACCGAGGGTGGCGGTGGCGATCCCCAGTAGCCGTTGTCTTCTGTTCACGGTGGTTCCTTTCCAGGTGGCTGGAAATCACTTTCCGCATGTGCACCTGGCGGAACAACCGAGGAAGGAGACCGTAGGGGTACGGAACTAATGCACGCCGTCCCCGGTGAGCAGCTCCACACTGTGTTCCCCGGTGCGTTCCACGTCGAGGCCCGCCTTCGACAGCACCCGCATCAGTTGTTCCACAGTGGACGGTTCGCTGCGCGACTTCACCAGCTCCGCGGCCAGCCGTCCCTTGTAGGCCTTGTTGAAATGACTCACCGTGGTCCGGTTGCCCTTCGCGTCCTCGGTCACGACGCGCACCGTCACCGCGTCCGGGCGGAGCTTCGCCAGCGCCGAGTAGGTCCCGGAACGCAGGTCGACGACGAGCCCCTCGATACCCTGGAGCACCGGTTCGAGGACCGGCTTCCACACGCTGCGGACGGTGCCGAGCGACGGCAGCGCGTTCCCGCCGGAAAGCCGGTACGCGGGGATCGGGTCGGTCGCCGCGACCACCCCGAACAGCGCGGAAGCGACGGCGAGGCGCTTCTCGGCCTTCGCCAGCGTCGCCTTGGTGAAGGACTTCACGTCGAGCGCGTCGTAGAGGACGCCGGTGTAGCGGCGCAGCGCGGGCATCGTGGGCGAGGTCCACAGCTCGGCGTTGCGGGTGACCTCGTCGGCCTGCCGCGGCGTGATCCCGAGCGCGGCGACACTGGCCGGGACGTCGCCCGCCAGTTCGGCCAGCGCGTCGGCCAGCTTCGCCCGGGTCGGATTCAGCTCCGGGAACGACAGGGCGCCGAGGTCCAGCGGCGCGCCGGTGCCGCCGGCGGCCTTGGTTTCGGAAGGGGGCAGGAGCACGAGCACCACGGAAGCGTAACTAAATGGAGTGCGTCACCCCGAGGCGCGGGCTTAGCCTCGACCGCATGAGCCTGACCTGGCGCCCGCTGACCTTGGACGACATGCCGCGACTGGCCGAGACCTTCGCCGAGGCGGAGCGCGTCGAGCCGATCGACGAGCACTACAGCGCGGAGGACCTCGCCGAAGAGATCGGTACGCCGACCGTCGACCTGCCGACGGCGTCCACCAGCGCCTGGGACGGGGACACCCTGGTCGCCTACGGGCTGCTCCGGAAGCGTGACGCGGCGGATCCGGTGCACATGATGCGGGTCGAGACGCTCGTCCACCCCGCGTACCGCGACGCGGCGATCGCCGCGCACCTCACCGGCTGGTTCGAGGAGGCGGGCAAGAAGCTCCACGCGACGTCCCACCCGGACGTGCCGCTGGAACTCCACGCCGCGGCCAACACCAAGCAGCGATGGCTCATCGACGTCCTCTCGGGCGCCGGGTACGAACACGCCCGGTGGTTCGTCGACATGCGCGCCGGCCTCGGCTCGATCCCGCCGGTCAAACCGCTGCCCGAAGAGTTCCCGCTCGTCACGTACGAGGACAAGTACGAGGCCCTCACCCTGCGGTCCCGCAACGAGACCTTCGCGGACCACTGGGGGAGCACGGAGCAGTCCCCGCAAGCGTGGCGGCATCTGGTCGTCGGCGCGAAGGACTTCCAGCCGGACCTGTCGTACCTGCTGCTGAGCCCCGAGCGCGATCGTGTGGTCGCGATGGTGCTGAGCGCGTTCTTCGCCTCCGACGAGGCCGCCACGGGTGTGAAGGACCTGTACGTCAGTCACGTCGCGACCGACGCGAGCCTTCGCGGACGCGGTATCGCGGGCGCGCTGCTCGGGCACACGCTCGCCCAGGCCAAGGCCCAGGGTTTCCAGCGGGCCTCGCTCAACGTCGACCAGGACAACACCCACCGTGCTCTCGGGGTTTACGAGCGAGTCGGGTTCACCGAGTTCCAACGCTGGGGCGGGTACGTGAAGCCCATCTCGACCTGACCGGTTGTCACCCGAAAGGGTGGATTTCGGTACAGTCGATCTTCTCGGAGAGATCGGTGGGGGTGGTAGGGCGTTGCCGGTTTCCGCACGCCTCGGCTGGCACGACCTGCCGTCGGCGACGCGTGACGCCGTGGAGCGTGAGCTCGGTTCGGCGGTGCGCCGTTCGTTGTGGCAGACCCCGGAATTCGACGGCGGTGTCGCCGCTAGGCTCGAACTCGAACGCGGTCATCGCTGGGTCTTCCTGAAGGCGATCCCCGCCGGCAGCCCGCGAGCGGGCGGGTATCGCACGGAGGCCGCCATCGCGCGGCGGCTGCCCGCGGAAGCACCCACGCCGAAACTGCTGTCCTTTGTGGATGGCGGCTGGCTGGTGCTCGCGTTCGCCGACTTCGACGGCACCAGGCCGAACCTGCGCCCGGGGTCGCCGGATCTCTCCGCCGTCCTGGCCACCTTCGGCACGCTCGGCCGCACGCTCACGCCGTGCCCGCTGCCCGACGTCCCGGACGCGCTCGACGATCTCGGCCCACTCCTGCGCGGCTGGCACGAACTCGCGAAGGAACCGCCGGACGACCTCGACGGCTGGGCCGTCCGCAACCTCGACAGGCTCGTCCAGCTGGAGACGTCCTGGCACCCCTGGTCGGCAGGGGACACCTTGCTGCACAACGACATCCAGCCCGAGTACCTGGTGCGAACCGGATCGGGCAGGGTGCTCGTCACCAATTGGCGTTACCCGGCGCGGGGCGCGGGCTGGCTCGATCTCGTCGCGCTCGTCCCGTATCTGCTCGACGCCGGACACGAGCCCGCCGACGTCGACCGCCTGCTCCGGCGGCGACCCGTGCTCACCGGCGTCCCGGTCTGGGCGGTCACCGCGTTCGGCGTCGCCCTGGCGGGGCACGCCGAACGCGCGAGCCGGCTACCGGAACCGCCCGCGACGACCGGGGTCCGCACGGCGCAGCGCCGTCTTGCCGCGGCGATGCGCGACTGGCTCGCCTACCGGACGCACTGGCAGTAGCACCTGCTCGTCCGGTTTCACTGCGACCGGGACCCCGTTGCGAAAGCCACTTTCGCAACCTTCAACGTTGCGAAAGTGGCTTTCGCAACGCCTCCGGCGGGGGCAACACCTCGGCTAGGAGACAAGGCTCATGAGTGGCTAGCTGGCCCTAACTGTCCTTATTGCTCACGAGGTTCAGCGGTTCCTCGCCGGCGGCGTACCGGCGCAACTGCTCGGCGACCAGCCGCTTCGCGCGCGGGTAGAACGCCGCGGACCCGCCCGCGATATGCGGCGTGATGATCACTCCCGGCGCGGTCCACAGTGGATGCCCGGCGGGCAGTGGCTCGGGGTCGACGACGTCCAGCGCGGCACGCAACCGGCCGGAGACGGTCTCGGCGGTGAGCGCTTCGGTGTCGATCGCCGAGCCCCTCCCGACGTTCACCACCAGGGCGCCGTCCGGCAGCGCGGCGAGTTCCGCGGCGCCGAACAAGCCCATCGTCGCGGGTGTTTCGGGCAGGATCAGGACCACGATGTCGGCGGACGGCAGTAGTTCCGCCAGTTCGCCGACGCCGTGCACCTGCTCCGCGGGCCGGGCTGTGCTCGCCACCCTGGTCACGACCGCTTCGGCCGCGAGCAGTTGCCGCTCGATGGCCTGGCCGATCGAGCCGTAGCCGACCAGCAGCACCCGGCTGTCGGCCAGCGAGCGCGTGTGTTCGCGCTCCCACGACGCCGTCGCCTGCTGCGTGAACCAGCGCGGCAGATCCCGCTGCGACGCGTGGATCAGCGCCAGCGCGTGCTCGGCCACGCTGAGGTCGTGCAGACCGCGGCCGTTGGCGAGCCGCACCCCCGCCGGCACCAGCGGGAGCAGCTTCTCCACCCCGGCCGACAGCGACTGCACGAGCTTCAGCGACGGAAGCCCGGCGATCAGCTTCGCCGGCTCCATACCGGTGTCGTACGGCAGCACGTACACCTCGACGTCATCGAGGTCTCCCTCCGGCAGCGGGCCCGTTCCGTCGTAGAACCGCGCGCTCAGGCCTTCGGGCAGCTCGATGTCGGTCCAGGGCAGGATGGCTCGCTCCGTCATGCCGCCATTCTGACCATCGCGGCCCGCCTCAGCCCTCGTGGGTGGCCACGCAGAATTCGTTGCCGACGGGATCGGCCAGCACTGTCCAGGCGATGCCCGGCATCTCCTTCTTGTCCAGCTTCTTCGCGCCCAGTCCGGTCAGGCGGTCCACCTCCTTCTCCATGTCGTCCGTGCCGAAGTCCAGATGGACCCGGTTCTTGCCCGCCCGCGGCTCCGGCACGCGCTGGAACGCGAGCACGGGCCCGTTCTCCACCTTGGGGTGCAGGATCAGGAACTCGCCGTCGTGGTCCTGATCCACCTCCACGCCGAGCGCCTTCGTCCAGAACGCCGCGAGCCCGCGCGGATCCGCGCAGTCGATCGTGATCATGCCCAGCTCGATACCCATGGCGGCAAGCTAGCGGAGACCACCGACAAAACCGGCCGCCCGCGATAACCGGTTGAACCGTCCTTGGGTGGGGTGACTACGCTGCGCAGAACGTCTCAGCACGTAATTCCAGCGAGGAGCCCAGAAGTGATCACCAGGATGTCGTCGTTGTTCCTTCGCACCCTGCGTGAGGATCCGGCGGACGCCGAGGTACCGAGCCACCGGCTCCTGGTACGCGCCGGCTACGTCCGCCGGGTCGCCCCGGGCGGCTACTCCTGGCTGCCGCTGGGCCTGCGGGTGCTGCGCCGCATCGAGAACGTCGTCCGTGAAGAGATGAACGCCATCGGCGCGCAGGAGATCCAGTTCCCCGCGCTGCTGCCGAAGGAGCCTTACGAGGCCACCGGCCGTTGGACCGAGTACGGCGACGCCCTCTTCCGCCTCAAGGACCGCAAGGGCGCCGACTATCTCCTCGGCCCGACGCACGAAGAGCTCTTCGCGCTCACCGTGAAGGGTGAATACAACTCGTACAAGGATTATCCCGTCGTCCTGTACCAAATCCAGACCAAGTACCGCGACGAGGCGCGTCCCCGGGCCGGCATCCTGCGTGGCCGCGAGTTCGTCATGAAGGACTCCTACTCCTTCGACCTCGACGACGAGGGCCTGGCGAAGTCGTACGAGCTGCACCGCCAGGCGTACACGAAGCTGTTCGACCGTCTCGGCATCGAGTACGTCGTCGTGAAGGCGACCTCCGGCGCGATGGGCGGCTCGGCCTCCGAGGAGTTCCTCGCCGTCGCCGCGACGGGTGAGGACACCTACGTCCGCAGCACCGAATCGGGTTACGCGGCCAACGTCGAAGCGGTCACCACGCCCGCTCCCGAGGCGAAGCCGGTCGAGGGCCTGCCCGAGGCGAAGGTCCACCACACGCCGGACACCCCGACCATCGAGTCGCTCGTCGCGTTCCTGAACGACGCCGGCCTCGGCCGCACCTTCACTGCCGCGGACACGCTCAAGAACGTCCTGGTGAAGACCCGCCAGCCGGGCGCGAAGGAGTGGGAGCTGCTGGCCATCGGCCTCCCCGGCGACCGCGAGGTCGACACGAAGCGCCTCGAAGCCTCGCTCGAGCCCGCCGAGTTCGAGCTGCTCACGGAGGCCGACTTCGCCAAGAACCCCTTCCTCGTCAAGGGCTACATCGGCCCGAAGGCGCTGAAGGACAACGGCGTCCGCTACCTGCTCGACCCGCGCGTCGTCGACGGCACCGCCTGGGTCACCGGCGCCGACGAGCGCGATCACCACGTGGTCGACCTGGTCGCGGGCCGCGACTTCACCGGCGACGGCACGATCGAGGCCGCCGAGGTCCGTGAAGGCGACGCGTCGCCCGACGGCAAGGGCACTCTGGTCGCCGCGCGCGGTATCGAGATCGGGCACATCTTCCAGCTCGGCCGCAAGTACGCGGACGCGTTCGAACTCGACGCGCTGGGCCCCGACTCCAAGCCCATCCGCATCACCATGGGCTCGTACGGGGTGGGCGTCTCCCGCCTCGTCGGCGTGCTCGCCGAGCAGAACTACGACGACCTCGGCATCATCTGGCCGCGCGAGGTCTCGCCGTTCGACGTCCACATCGTCATCGCGGGCAAGGACGAGACGGTCACCGCGGGCGCCGAGAAACTCGCGGCCGAACTGGACGCCGCCGGTGTCGAGGTCGTCCTCGACGACCGCAAGGCCAGCCCCGGTGTGAAGTTCGCGGACGCCGAACTCGTCGGCGTGCCGACCATCCTGGTGGTCGGGCGCGGGCTGGCGAACGGTGTCGTCGAGGTCAAGGACCGCCGCACCGGCGACCGTGAAGAGATCGCCGTGGATGCGGTCGTGGAGCACCTGGTCAAGCTCGTCCGTTCGTAATGGGCTTGTTCGGCAAGAAGCGCGGGGATTCCCCGGGCTACGAGGACAACGCGGCGCTGGACGGGTTCGGGGGCTATCAGCCCTCGGACTCGTCCGGCTACACGCCGCCGGTCCCGGAACTGGCCGCTCCTGTCGAACCGGAGCCGCAGCCCGCGAAGCAGCCGATGTCACGAAGCGGGCGAAGGGCCATGTACGGCTTCTTCGCGACGCTCGGTGTCATCGCGGTCGCGACGCTCGCGAACAACGGCTCGGACCGGTCGTCGAGCAGCACGCCGACCACCCGGGCGCCGATCGTCTACACGCCTTCACCCCAGGTCGTCGCGCCGCCGGTGATCGACGGCTGGCAGTCGGTGGCCGGGAAGGACGGCGTCTACGCCTACGACGTCCCGCCGAACTGGACGCCGAAACCCGGCACGATCCACGGCTGGGAGAAGGGCACCCAGGTCCCGGGCATCCGCATGGTCGCCAGTGCCTTCGTCGGCGACCGCTACTGCCCGCAGGACAAGGAGAGCAGGATCGGCGGCAGCGGCGTGACGAACGTGAAGGTCTCCGATCCTTCCGCCGCGGCGCAGAAGGCGATCGACGACCTCACCGTCAGCGCCTACAACCCGGAGAACGGTCCGCTGACGGCCAAGATCACCAAGGAACCGGCCCAGCCCGCCGAATTCACGCTCGGTACCGGCAAGAAGGTGCCCGCGAGCATCGTCCTCGCGGAGGTCGTCACCCCGCCCGGACCTTGTGGCGCGCGGCGCGCCCTGGTCGGCGTGCTCGCACCTGAGCTGGGCGAAGCCTCGGCGGTCCTGGCCGTCTATTCGGGCCAGGACACGCCGGGTGGTGCGGACCGCGAGCAGATCCTGAAGATCCTCAAGACCTACCGGGGTGTCCCGGAGGCCGACCTTAAGACCAGCACGCCCCCGCCTTCGACGTTGCGCTGAGTCTTCTCGCCGGCGGAGCCGGGATGGCGAAGGCTCCCTTCGCCGCGTTTGATGCGGTGATGGACGCCTTCGGGCCTGCTCCCAATGTGGCATTGGGGACGCTGACCGTCCCCAATGCCACATTGGGAGCAGCAGACCGCTACCCCTCCGCCAGGGCGTGACCTACTGAGAAGCCAGCGAAGAAGTTGTTCGCGGCTGCGGGTTCGCGAGCAGGCGCTGAGGCTTCTTGCCGGAGCGCGCGAGCTTCGCCAGCCGCAGCAGTCCCGTGTTCGGCAGGTAGGCCCGGCCGAGTGCGATCCCGATCCGCGGCAGATCCGCCTCGTCGCGGAACGCGAGGTACAGCGGGACGTGGCGCGGCTGGAACTTCGCCTTGAACGCGTGCAGTGAACGGAAGCCGTAGAACGGTTCCATCATCGTGCCGAGCGCGTCGAGCACCCGCTCGACGGCGTGCGCGGGTTCGCCGGAGCCGGCCAGCGGGGCACCGGACAGCGAAACGAACTTCGCGCCTTCCTCACGGAAGGCCAGACACGACGACGCGATCAGGAATTCCATCGACGGGCGGAATCCGTCGGCGCGTTTGCGCATGACGTCGAGCGTCCAGCCGCCGATCGCGCCCGCGCCGGTGTGCACCGGCAGCCACGACGTCACGCCGTGGACGACGCCGTCCGCGTCCACCGCGAGACCCACGCGGGTCTCGGGGTCCATCGCCTCGTCGACCCCGCCGAGGGTGAAGCCCATTTCCGGCATGCCCTTGTCGCTGATCCACTCCTCGGAGATCGCGCGGACCTGCGAGATCACCGCGCGCGGCTGATCGGCGAGCCGGACGAGCCGGAACTCGATGCCGTCCTTCTTGGCGCGGTTGAGCGCGGTCCGCACGTCCTGCCAGCGCTTCCCGCGGAACTCCAGCGTTTCCAGTTCGATCAAGGTGTCCTCGGCGACCTGGACCTGCTTCCAGCCGAGCTCTTCGGTCTTGGCGGTGGTGTCGCCGGTGGCGGAGAACAGGCACGGCACGAGACCGGTGTTCTCGCACATGGTGATGAACTCGGCGATCGTCCGGTCGGCCGCGCCGTCCGGGGCGATCGGGTCGCCGAGGGCGATGGCGACACCGGCGTGGCGGCGGTAGGCGAGATAGGACTTGCCGTCCGCGGCCACGAAGTAGGAGTTCTGCGGCCAGGTCGTCATCCACGAAAGCGTGCTTCCGCCGTGACGGCTGAGCAGCGTGCGGGCCAGCGCGGGGTTGCCCATCCGGCCGAGCCGACGGCGCTTGCGCCGCGACGGCACCCGGAAGGCGCCTCGCGCGGAGATCAACAGCGCGAATTCGACCGTCCACAGGAGGTTGTCCACGAAGAACAGCGGCGGATCCATCAGGCCGGCGTCTTCGCCGAACATCTCCGCCAGCGTGAGCACCCCGCCGTAGACCATCACCTGCAGGATGACGAACGACGTCAGGATCATCGCGCACCACCAGGCGACCTGGCTCCCCTTGCGCAGGCCGTTCATGATCGGCACGACGATCAGGCACAGGACGATGACTTCCCACGTGGACAGCGAAAGCTCTTCGGAGGAACCGAAGGGCCCGTTGCCCGGCACGAAGGACATCACCAGTTCGGCGACGGTCAGCACCAGCAGCCCGGCCACGACGTAGAACCGCCACTCGCGCAGGCTCGGCCTCCGTTCGCGCGAGGCGTCCTTGGCGCCGAGGAACCTGCGCCCGAACGGCAGGGCGAGGACGAGCGCGAAGAAGTGCACGAGGTCGGCGAGCGTGCCGACGAAGATGATCGCGATCCCGGCGTAGACGCACAATCCGGCGCGCAACCGCAGCCGCCACGGCGGGCGCAGGGTCGCGCTGGCGACCGCGACCGCGGCGAGCGCGCCGCCGGAGAACCCGACGTCGAGGCTGCCCGCGATCCGTTCCGCCCATTCCCAGCCGGAGTTACGGCTCAACGCGAGGAACTGCACCGCCACCAGCACGCTGACGAACTGGCCGCCGATGGCGACGGCCATCGCCCGCCGCGTGCCGAGCCGCCATTCCGCGAACCCGGCGAACAACGCGAAGCTGAGCACCATCGGCAGGTAGTACAGCGGGACGACCGCGAACAGCGGTCCGGTCAGCAAGGTCCACCATCGGCCCGCTTCGAGCGACGGCAGCCCGTACGCGATGTACGGATACACCGCGCGATCCTCGGCGGCCGACCAGAGCGCGCCCGTGGCCAAGGCGAGCGCGAGCATGGTCACCGTGACGAGGGTGGTGAAAGGCAGCCGGTGCCTCAGCACCGTGGCGATCTTGTGTGTCCGGCCCGGCGCGGCCGTCCCGCTTCCCCCTGTTGGCATGGAGATCAAGGTAAGTGCCGGAGCCCATCGGCCACATCCGGCAGGGGACCCATATTTCCCTTAGGGGAGTGCTACTCGCGACGGATGCTCTCACCCATCTTGAGGACGACGTCCCTGGCCACCTGGCCGGAGATCTCCTGGTCCGCCAGTACCAGGAGGACGTGGTAGCGGCCCGATCCGGGCAGTGCGTCCAGCGGGAGGGCGATCGCGGTGATCGCGACCGAGGGGGCGGGGCACGGTCCGTCCGCGGCGGGGACGACGGTGGCGGTCACAGCGTTGGCGGTCGTGCCGCCTTCGAGGACCGGCACCGACCCGGACTTGCCGACCTCGGCCTTCGTGGACCGCCCGTATGCCGCTTCGGCCCACCGCAGAGTCGTTTCCTCGGCTGCCTGGGCGATGCCGCCGACCTCGCCCTCGTCGATGGTGGTGAACCCCGCCATCGCCCGCGCCGAGAGTCCGGCGGCGGGGCAGAAGTCGCGGCGGTACCGGGCGACACCCTGCAGGGTGACGACGTCGCCTGCCGGTGTCTCGTATCCGACGGCGACGTCGGGCTCTTCGATCTTCCAGTCCGGCGGGACGTCGTAGACGAGCGGGTGATCGTCGGACCGCACTGGTTGCCAGCCCGCGATCACCGGCTTGATCCGGGTGGGCCCCACCGGATCGGGCAGGACGAGATCGTGGGCGGACGGCGGCGGCGTCGCGGTCTTGGCCTGGTAGGTGGCCGTGGTGCCGACTGCGATCACGACGGCCAGGCCGAGAACGCCCAGCACCGGCCCGAGGCGGAAGCGACGGCGCGGCGGAGCGCTGTCCCGGATGACCGGAAGCGGCGCCGTCCGTTCGGTTTCGGTTTCGAGCGGCTGCCCGGTGAGCGGATCGACGAACCACGGCCGAGGTTCGTCGATGGGCCCACCGGGGCCGGTCATTGCTGCGGCCTCAAACTCGCGAGGATCATTTGCGCGTCCGCTTCGGACACGGCGTCCGGGACGCCCTGATCGAGGACCATCACGAAGCAGACGGTCTGCTCACCGACCTTGAAGGCCGCCGACGTGACCTTCACGCTCGGCGCCCGGCAGCCTTCGCCTTCGCTCGGCGTGAACGAGGCAGTGGAACTGAGCGCCTGGATCGTGCCGCCGGCGATGGGGATCTGCTTGATTTCGGGCAGCGGCACGTCGGCCTTGCCGGTGGCGGACTGGATCCAGAGCCGGACAGCGCCTCTGGCGGCGTTCTCGACGGGGATCTGATCCGCGGTGGCGAAGCCGACCATTCCCCGGTGCGAACCGCTGATGTCGGGGCAGGCGCCGAGCTTGTACCTCATCGCCTCGCGGATCACCATCTTGAACTCGCGCTCGGTGTTCCCGGTGATGTATCCCGGCTTGGTCTCCCAGCCCGTGGGGGGCAGGTCGTACGCCGTCTTGTCCTGTCGGGAGACGATTCCTTGCCAGCCCAACGTCTTGGACGGGACCTTGTTGTCCTGCGGGGCGTCGCCGCTCTGGGACGTCGACGGAGGGTTCGACGCGGACGCGGCCGCGGGTGGTGGAGTGGGCTCGGGCCGCTGTTCTTCGCCGTCACGCAGGACGAAGAACAGCGTGGCGCCGACGGCGATGACCAGGACGAGCGCGCCAAGGCCGATCCACAGGCCTTTCTTGCCTTTCTTCGGCGGTTCCGGAGAGAAACCCTGGTAGGCCTGCTGCGGGAACTGCTGGAAACCCTGCTGCTGATAACCCTGGTACTGCTGCTGGGGATCCTGGGCGTACTGGGGCGGGTACCCATGCTGCGGGGTTTGCCGCTGATCGGGCTGCTGTGGTTGCTCCGGCCAGCCGTTGCCGCCTGGGTATGCCATGGACCGAGTTTAGTCGGCGTTCCCGAGCACGGCCGCACGCACCGCTGCCAGGTCGGACAGGTCTCCGAGCACGGTGTGCGCGCCCGCGTCGGCCAGTTCCTCGGCGCTGAACTGCCCGGTCGCCACCGCCACCGCGACGGCGCCGTTGTCGAGCGCGGCCCGTACGTCGTCCGGGGTGTCGCCGATGACGACGACCGACGCCGGCGCGAACTCGGTGCCGTGTTTCGCCGAAGCGTGGCCGACGGCCGCGGGCACCAGATCGGGCCTGTGTGCCGAGAGCGAGCCGTAGCCACCGATCTCGAAGTCCACGTGCTCGTGCAGGTCGAACGCGGTCAGCTTGTGCACGGAGATCTCCGGCAGGTTCCCGGTGACCAGTGTCTGGACGACGCCGCCGTGCGTGGCGAAGGCGTTCAGAGCGTCTTTGGCGCCCGGGAGCGCCCGGCCGCTGGAGGACAGCGTCGGGGCGTGGCTTTCGGAGACCGCGATCAGCGCGAGCCAGAGCTTGCGCACGTTCTCCTCGGTGGGCTCGACGCCGTGCGAGGTCAGGATGTCCGCGCTGATGGCGCGTTCGGTGCGGCCGCCGAAGTTCGGCAGCGCCCGCAGTTCGACGCCCGCGACCTCGGCGAGCGCGGTCGTGTACCAGGCGGCGCCGGTACCGCGCAGGTCCACGAGGGTCTGGTCGATGTCCCACAGCACGAGCCGGTGCGGAGTAGTCACGCGGTCGACGGTACCGGTGAGCTTATTCAACGTCTGTTGACTTCCGTGGCGCGGACGCCTACGTTGGCGACTAATTCAACATGAGATGAATAAATGGAGGACGGCCATGCCGACCCAGAGCCATCGCCCTGCCGGGGCGTTCGCCTTACTCGCCGCGGTGGCCGGTGCGCTGATCGCCGCCGTACTCGGCTTTCTGACCTTCGGCGCGCAGGCCACCGTCGCACCCGACGGTCTCCCCCTTGCCGTTGCCGCGCCCCCGGGGCCGCTCCAGGCGGCCGCGAAGGGGATCGCGTCCCATGGCGGAGGACAGGTTTCGTGGCGGGTGACCTCGCTGGAGGAAGGCCGGAAACTGCTGGAGGACAAGGAGGTCTACGGAGTCCTCGAACTTCCTTCGACGGTCGTGGTCTCCGGGGCGGTGAACCCGTCCGGAACGCAGATCGCGCAACAGGCGCTGACCGGCGCGGCGCAAGCACTGGGCGGGACACCCAAGGTCGAAACGCTGCACCCCGCCAGTGCGGCAGGGCGGGTCGCGCCGCTCGCGCTGAGCGCGCTGGCTTGGGACGGCTGCCTGGCCGCGGGCGCCGTGCTGATCCTGGCCGGACGGCGGATCGGCCGGGATGCGGGAGCCGCCGCGCGCTGCACGCAGATCGTTTCGGCAGGTGTGCTGGTCACCGGTGTGCTGGCCGGATTCCTGAAGCTGTGGGACTCGTCGCTCCCGCTCGGCTGGGACGTCCTCGGCTTCCTTTTCCTTGCCTCGACCGCGTTCGCCGCTCTGCAGACCGGCCTGCTGCGCCTGCTCGGCGTGCGGGCGATGGCGATCCTCGGCCCGCTGTACCTGGTCGCGCCCGCCGTCGCGGGTCAGGTGCCGGAACTGCTGAACCCCGCGTACCGCGCGGTGCTGTGGTCATGGACGCCGTTCAGGTTCTCCGCCGAAGGCCTCCGGAGCCTGCTGCAGGGCGTGCCCGGCGCACCGGACGTCGCGACCGGGGTCTGGGTGCTCGCCGGACTTCTCGCGGCGGGGCTGCTGCTCGCGCTGTGGCCGGGCCGGTCAGCCCTCCAGAAGACTGAAGCGGACTCGCCGGACCGGGTTGTCCAGGTTGGTGTCCACTAGGCAGATCGACTGCCAGGTGCCCAGCGTCAGCACGCCGCCGAGCACCGGGATCGTCGCGTACGGCGGCAGCAGCGCGGGCAGGACGTGGTCACGGCCGTGACCGGGACTGCCGTGCTGGTGCCGCCAGCGGCCGTCGCGGGGGAGCAGGTCGTCGAGCGCCGCCAGCAGGTCGTCGTCGCTGCCCGCGCCGGTCTCGAGGATCGCCAGCCCGGACGTCGCGTGCGGGACGAAGACGTGCAGGATCCCGTCCTCGGCGTCCGCGTCGCGAAGGAAGGTCTCAGCGTCCTTGGTCAGGTCGTGCACCACGGCCACGCTGCCGGTGCGCACCTCGATCTCCGTGGAATACATGCTCTTCACGGTAGTGCCCCGAAGCGTGCGACGTAGTGCCAGACGCGTTTGAGGGCCTGCTGGTCGACGTGGCGCGCTTCGCCGAGGACACGTGGATCCAGATAGCCGTCCTCGGCCAACGTCAGGCCGAGTTCGACGAATTCGGCGCCGCGGTATCCGGGGTGCCGTTCGAGTTCTTCGGTCGACAGGCGGAAACCCGGATGCCATTCGACCGGGCAGCCGAGTCGTGACGCGGCCTTTTCGACGTCGGTGCCGCGGTGACTCGGGTCGAGCACGAGCGCTTCGACATCCGTCGAGAGGTCGACGGGGCCGTGGACGTGCGCCTCGATGTAGTCGTCGAGAAGATCGGTGTCGTCTTGCTCCGCCAGTGCTATCAGCGCGGAAACCCTGGTGCCGTGGCCGAAATCGTGGGGTGCCAGCACGCTGTCCGGATAACAGAACGTCGTCCTGTCCACGGTGTGCGCGGCCATCCGGAAATGGGCCGAGCCGAATCTCGGCGCGGCGCCGGCCGCGCGGCGACGGAAGTTCAAGGCGCCGTACTTCGGCCGTTCGGCCGGTGGCGCGTCGTCGTAGGCGCCGCCGAACATGCGGCTCTCCCATCGCCAGCGATCCCCGCCGGGATACGCGGTCAGCCCTCCGTTGCTCGTCCCGGTTTCGAACTGGTTGCGGTAGAACCCGTCCGCCGCCATCGCCGCCAGCAGCGGACGTCCGTCCACTGTGGAACCGTCCGGATGGAAGTGCAGGGTCACCGGCAGCCCGGCCTCGTACCCGCCGCGTGCTTTCGCCGCGACGTACGCGAGGGCCCGGTGCGCCATCAACCGAGTATCAGGCGTGCCGCCGGGCGAGCGCGACCAGATATCGGACCGGCTCCCCGGTCGGGTTGACGTAGGCGCATTGCTGCGGAGTGCCGAGCTGAAGGCAGTCTCCCACGTCGAGTTCGTGCTCGACGTCGCCCTCGCGGAACCGCAGATGCCCGTCCAGCACCCAGATCTGGTGATGGGTCAGCGCATAGGTGTGGGCGGGGAAGGCGACCTCGGCACCCGCGGGCAGCACGACCTCGACCAGTTCGAGCGGCCCGCCGAGCGAAGGCGACACCGCGCGGCGCACGTAGCCGGTGTCCGGGTCGGTCCAGGCCGGCTGATCGGCCACGCGCACGAGCCGCCGGTCGCCGTGTTCGGCACGCGCGATCAACTCGGACAACGTCATCCCGAGGGCGGCGGAAAGCCTGCTGAGCAGAACGGCCGTCGGCTGCGCCTCCCCGCGTTCGATCTTGCCGATCATCGCCCTGGACACCCCCGAGGACTCGGCGAGGGCGTTGGCCGAAAGATTCTGGTCGAGTCTCGCGGACTGAAGCGTCGCGGCGAGCGACGCGGACAAGGGATCCGACATGCTGATCACTATAGTGGCAGCCTCGGTTACTATGGTCGCCATGGTGATCAGGGAAGCGACGGAAGCCGACGCGACGGCGTGCGCGGAGATCTACGCGCCGTATGTCACCGACACGGTGATTTCGTTCGAGACCGAGCCGCCCAAGCCGGACGAGATGGCCGAGCGCATCGCCAAGGCGCAGCAATCGCATGCCTGGCTCGTGCTTGAGGACGACGAAGGCCGCGTCGCCGGCTACGCCTACGGAGGCCCCTTCAGCGGTCGACCTTCGTATCGCTGGTCTTGCGAGGTCAGTATCTATCTGGAGCTCGGCCGGCGGCGGACCGGTGGCGGGCGCGCGCTCTATCAAGCGCTGCTGGACAAGCTGGCGTCACGCGGTTTCCGGAACTTCTGCGCGGGAATGGTGCTGCCGAACGACGCGAGCGCCGGACTGCACAGCGCGATGGGATTCGAGCCGGTGGGGACCTATCGGCGGATCGGATACAAACACGGGGCCTGGCGGGATGTCATGTGGGTGCAGCTGTGCCTGCCGGAGGTGGACGGGGTGCCGGTCGAGCCGGCCTAGGCCGAAGGGATCTTTCCCCGCATGCGATGCAGCGAAAGATCCCTTCAGCCCTCTTCTCAGGACTCCAGGTATCGCAGCACGGCGAGAACCCGCCGGTTGTCCCCTTCGGACTGGGGCAGCGCCAGCTTCCCGAAGATGCTCGACACGTACTTCTCCACCGAGCCCGCGGAAAGGAACAGTGCCGCCGCGATGGCCGAGTTCGACCGCCCCTCGGCCATCAGCCCCAGCACTTCACGTTCCCGCGGCGTCAGTCCCGCGAGCGCGTCCGTCTTCCGGGTGGCGGTGAACAGCTGGCTGACCACTTCCGGGTCGAGCACGGTCTCACCGTCGGCGACCCGCTGAAGCGCGTCGAGGAAGTCCGACACCTCCGCGACCCGGTCCTTCAGCAGGTAGCCGACGCCGCCCGCGCGGTCGGCGAGGAGTTCCGTCGCGTACTGCGTCTCGACGTACTGCGAGAACAGCAGGATCGCGCACCCCGGCAGCTCCGCACGCAACGCGATCGACGCGCGGAGTCCTTCGTCCGTGTGCGTCGGCGGCATCCGGATGTCCACAATGGACACGTCCGGCCGGTGTTCGCGAACCGCCGCGCACAGGCTGTCGCCGTCGGCGACGGCCGCGACGACCTCGTGTCCCCGAAGATTCAGCAGTTCGACGAGTCCCGCCCGCAGGATGGCCGAATCCTCCGCGATCACGACGCGCACGCCGCCCCCCATTGTTCTATTTCCGTAGTGGTATCTCCGCGCTGATCACCGTAGGCCCCCCGGGAGGGCTGTCGATGTCGAGCCCGCCGTCCACCGTCGCGAGCCGCTCGGCGATTCCGGCGAGCCCGCCGCCCCGTTCCAGCCGGGCCCCGCCTTCACCGCCGTCCCGCACCACGAGGCGCAGGCCGTCGCCGACGATACCCACGTCGACCTCGATCGCGGCGGAAGTGTGTTTGGCGGCATTGGTCAGCAACTCGGCGACGGTGAAGTAGGCGATCGTCTCGAGCGACGGCGACGGCCTGCTCGGCAGGTCCACGGTGATCCGCACGTCGATGCCCGAGCCCGCGGCCAAAGTGGACAGTGCGACGTCGAGACCGGCGTCGAGTGCGGCGGGGTGGATGCCGCGGGCGAGGTCGCGCAGCTCGACCAGCGCCTGTTTCGCGTTGGCGTGCGCGGCGGTGACCAGGGTGGTGACCTGCTCGATGTCGCCGTCGCCCGCCAGCTCGTCCTTCGCGATGCCGAGCTTCATCGCCAGCGCGACCAGCTGGGCCTGCGCGCCGTCGTGCAGGTCGCGTTCGATCCGGCGCAGCCGTCGCGTCGCGTCGTCGACCGCGGTCGCCCGGGTGCGTTCGAGATCGCGCACACGTTTGGAGAGGTCCTCGGCGCCGAGCACCCCGCGCACCAGCAGGCGGTCGAATTCGGCGAGGCCGTGGACCACCCACGGCATCGCCAGCAGCACGGCCAGCCCGGTGAGGGCGAGCGGCAGGGTGAGGGGCCAGGTGTCGACGCGGAGGTCGAACGTCGGCATGGCCTCGCCGTTCAGGGTGAACCAGAACAGCGGATAGGTCAGCGTGCTCACGGCGTACACGAACAAAGTCACGACCAGGAAGAACCCGGTCAACGACAACGGCAGCCGGATCACCAGATAGGCGATCGACCGCCAGCCCATCGGATCCCCGAGCCGCCCTTTGACCCCGTTCCAGAGCCCCGGCCGCAGCTCGGGCCGGGCAGGCGGGGCGACCGTGGTCCCGAGCAGGGCACGCGCCAGGCCGAGGTGGGCGGCGCCGATCAGCCGCGCTCCCGCCAGGACGCCGATGAGCACCGGCAGGCCGATGGTGAGCAGGCTCAGGCCGATCCCGAGGAACAGCCCGACGACGACGAGCGCCATGAACACCAGCGTCAGCGGCGCGCCGATGATCACCCACGCCAGCTCCGCCCAGTACGCGCGGCTCAGTTGCGCGCTGAGGACGCGACCGGCGAACCGGCGCGGGGCGAGGCGGGTGATCATGGCTTCAGCCTGCCTTGGTCACCGCCTCGTGCCCATCCGGTTTTCCGTAATCTTCGTCCGAAGCCGGCGTGGGGCGACCCTCTAGTCTTCGCGCGTCCCGTCGGCCTGCGCCCGCTGGGACGCCTCACGCATCTCGATGACGTCCGTCAGCCAATCGCCGGTCTCGCGGGCGATGTCCCGGATCGCGCCGGTGATGATCGTCGCGATGTTGCCGATGTGGGTGGCCGCGGACTCGGTGACCTCTTGGACCACGTCCTTGGTGCTTTCGAACTGACCGACCATGTCAGACACCTTAAGCCGCTCGGAGGGTCTTGTCGCTCTCCACGGTAGCCGGAGTGCGCGGTTCACCGTTCCAGGGCAGTGCCAGTTTCACGATCTTCTTGGCCACCGAGAACAGCTGCTTGTGCAGGGGACCGGTGTTGTAGGGGAGGCCGTACTTCTCGCAGATCGCCCGCACCTCGCCCGCGATCTCCGGGTAGCGGCGCGCGGGGATGTCCGGGAACAGGTGGTGCTCGATCTGGTGCGAGAGGTTCCCGGTCATGATGTGGAAGAGCTTGCCGCCGGTGATGTTCGCCGAGCCGAGGATCTGCCGCAGGTACCACTGGCCCCGCGACTCGTTCTCGGTCTCTTCCTCGGTGAAGCTCTCGACGTCGGCGGGGAAGTGCCCGCAGAAGATGATCGAGAACGCCCACAGGTTGCGGGTCAGGTTCGCGGTGGCGTTGCCGAGGAAGGTCAGCGGGGCGAGCGGACCGGTCAGCAGCGGGAACAGCACGTAGTCCTTGCCGACCTGGCGCCCGGCCTTCTTGAGCATCTTCAGGCCGACCTCCTTGTTGTCCGACCATTTGCGCTCGCCCTTGACGACGCGGTCGAACTCGAGGTCGTGCAGCATGACGCCCCACTGGAAGAACAGCGCGAGCAGCGTCGCGTACACCGGGTTGCCCAGGTAGTACGGGTGCCATTTCTGCGCGGTGTCCATCCGCAGGACGCCGTAACCGATGTCGCGGTCCTTGTCGAGGATGTTGGTGTACGTGTGGTGGATGTAGTTGTGGGAGTGGCGCCAGTTCTCCGACGGCGCGACGGTGTCCCATTCGAACTTCTGCGAGCTCAGCGCCGGGTCGCGCGTCCAGTCGTACTGGCCGTGCATGACGTTGTGGCCGATCTCCATGTTGTCGAGGATCTTCGCCACCGAAAGCGCGGTCACCCCGGCGACCCACGCCGGCGGGAAGAACCCGGCGAACAGCAGCCCGCGTCCGGCGACTTCGAGCGCGCGCTGGGTCTTGATCACGTTGTGGATGTAGTCGACGTCGACCTGGCCGAGGTCGGCGACGATCCGCTGCCGGATCTCGTCCAGTTCGCGGCCGAACTCCTCGACCTGGGCGGGGGTGAGCTTGTCCTGCAAGCCGGTCATGACCGACTCCTTTCTAAGCGTTGATCTCGACGTCCCCGACCGGGACGGAGATGCAGAGCTGGATCTCTTCGTTCTCTTCGCTGGAGGTCTCGCCGGTCTTGGCGTTGCGCACGCAGCCGGAGGTCTTGATCTGCGTGCAGGAGAAGCAGATGCCCATCCGGCAACCGTGCTCCGGGCTGAGCCCCGCCTCTTCGGCCTGCTCCAGCAACGGTTTCCCGGAGTTGGCGAATTCGCGGCCGCTGCGCGCGAACCGCACCTGCCCTTCGGCGTTCTCGGTGTCGAAGGTGAGCGCCGGCGGCGTGAACTCCTCGGTGTGCAGATGTGCGCCGAGACCGTCGGCCTCGAAGACCTCGCGGACCGAATCCATCAGCGGCTTCGGACCGCACAGGAACGTTTCGGCGTCGGGATACCACGGCGCGGCCTCGGCGAGGTGTTCCTTCGAGAAGAACCCGTGCAGGTCGCCGCCGGCTTTGGCGTGAGTGAACGCGTGTACCACCCGCAGGCCGGGCAGGCGGCGCGCGAGGTCGGCGAGCTCGGCGCGGTAGAGCGCGTCTTCGGCCCCGTTGGAGTAATGCAGGAAGGTGAGATCGCCCTCGTGCTTCTCGTCCGCCAGCGTGCGCAGCATCGACAGGACGGGCGTGATCCCGCTCCCGCCGCTCAGCAGCAGGATCCGCCGGGGCCTCGGCGACGGCAGCGTGAATTCACCGTCCGGAGTGGACAGTCCGAGCACCGAACCGATGGTGACCGTGCGGTTCAGGTGTCGCGAGACCAGCCCCTGCGGATCGGCCTTGATCGTCAGTTCCAGTGATCCGTCGTGCTCCGAACCTGCGGGCGAGTAACAGCGGGTCCGGCGGACGCCGTCGATCTCGACGGTCACCCGCACGTACTGGCCCGCGACGTGTCCCCGCCAGGCGCGGCTCGGCCGGATGGTCAGCGTGACCGTGTCGGGTGTCTGGCGCCGGACGTCGGTGACCAGGCCGCGGATCTCCCGGCGGACCAGCATCGGATCGACGAGTTCGAGGTAGCGGTCCATGCCATGGGGCGTGAGCAGGGCCTCGGCCAGCGAGGCCAGCCGCCTGGCCCTGCGCGGTACCAGTGCCGTCATCGCTTCTCCCAAATTCAGTGAACGCTTGTACACTCAATAGTGAAGTGGCGATGGTCGCGCTTGTCAACGCGAGAGGAGGGCGATGTGACGTGGGTGATACCGCGGAGGCGATTACGCTGTCCGTCGTGACAACGGAGCCCGTTTCCCGGCGGGAGCGCAAACAGCGCACACGGCAGGCGCTGCTGGACGCCGCCCTGGATCTGGTGGCGGAACGAGGGTTCTCCGGGCTGAGCCTGCGCGAGGTGGCGAAACAGGCCGGAATCGTGCCGACGGCGTTCTACCGCCATTTCGCGTCGATGGACGAACTGGGCGTGGCGCTCGTCGAGGAGTCGATGCGCACACTGCGCACGATGATCCGTTCGGCACGCACCAGACCGGCCGCGTACAACGACATGATCAAGATGTCCGTGCGCATCCTGCGCGAGCACGTCCGGGCGCACGAGGACCACTTTCATTTCCTCACCCGGGAGCGTTACGGCGGCACGGGACCGGTCCGGCAGGCGATCGCGTTCGAACTCAAGCTCTTCGTCAGCGAACTCGCCGTCGACCTCGCGCGGTTCGACAATCTCCGCGAATGGAGCACCGAAGATCTCCACCTGCTCGCCGACCTGATCGTGACGACCATGCTCACGACGGTGCTGGAGTTGCTCGAGGCGCCTTCGCGGGACGACGAGATCGGGCGCACGGCCGAACGGCGGCTGCGGCTGATCTTTCTGGGCGTGCCGAACTGGCGAAGCGTTCCGTGATGCGGAAAGCGCTGCCCTAAGCCTGAGTGCATCCGCGCAGGGCGTCTTGGGTATCTACATGGGTTCCGGCTGCGGGTCGGTGCCAGGCCCGGTCCGTGAAGGCCTCCTTGAGGGACCCAGAGTCCCTCAAGGAGGCCTTCACGGACTCGATAATCGCCACGTTCGCCCCACAGACAGCAGCAGTTACGGCGGCTGCGCGTGAAGGCCCCTTCCCTCGGCTCAGCCGAGGAAACTCGACCTTCACACCTTCCCCAGTACATGAAGGACCCCTTCCTTGCGCCTAGCGCAAGGAAGGGGTCCTTCATGTACCTCGTGCAGGCTTAAACACACCACGTTCGGCTCTCCTCTCCCCAGCGGCCGACCCCCTATGACGTCGCGCACCTGGATCGATGGCTGGATCGATCGTGATGAGCGATGTCACGGAAAGATGCCGTCCGGATACGTTCAGCCAGGAAAGTTGTCGGTCGGACGTGGTAAACAGTGCGGGTTCGTGTGGTCCTCTCCAGCGAGGAGGTCGCCTGTGGCGGCAGAAAACGAGCAGCTCACGGTCGGTGTTGTCCGGGAAACCGGACAAGGTGAACGCCGCATCGCGCTGGTACCGAAGCTCATCGAGCGCGTCTCCGGACGCGGACTGCGGGTGGTGGTCGAGCCCGGCGCGGGCGCCGGCGCGCTGCTCGCCGACGAGACCTTCGAGCAGGCCGGCGCGGTGATCGGCGACCCGTGGGATGCCGACATCGTGGTGAAGGTGGCGCCTCCGAGCGCGGCCGAAGTCGCGAAGCTCAAGCAGGGCACCATTCTCATCGGCTTCCTGAATCCACGGGGTGATCCGGACGGGATAGCGGCGCTCGAATCGGCGGGCGTCCGCGCCTTCGCCGTCGAGGCGATCCCGCGGATCTCCCGCGCGCAGGCGATGGACGCGTTGTCGTCGCAGAGCAGTGTCGCGGGTTATCGCGCGGTGTTGCTGGCGGCGGAGAAGCTCACCCGGTTCTTCCCGATGCTCACCACCGCGGCGGGGACGGTGCCACCGGCGAAGGTGCTCGTGCTCGGCGCGGGTGTCGCCGGTTTGCAGGCCTTGGCGACGGCGAAACGGCTCGGCGCGCAGACCACCGGGTACGACGTCCGGCCCGAGGTCGGCGAGCAGGTCAAGTCGCTCGGCGCGAAATTCCTCGACCTCGGCATCGAGGCGGTCGGCGAAGGCGGATACGCCCGCGAGCTGACCGACGAGGAAAAGGCCGAGCAGCAACGCAGGCTCACCGAGGCGATCACGAGGTTCGACGTCGTGATCACCACCGCGCTCGTCCCTGGCCGCAAGGCGCCCGTCCTCGTCACCGCCGACGCGGTGAAGGGGATGCCCGCCGGTGGTGTCGTGGTCGACCTCGCCGGCGAGTCCGGCGGCAACTGCGAACTGACGAAACCGGGCGAGGAGGTCGTCGAGCACGACGTCACCATCTGCTCGCCGCTCAACCTCGCCGCGGAGATGCCCGCGCATTCCAGCGAGCTCTACGCGCGCAACGTCACCGAGTTGCTCGAACTGCTCGTCGATAAGGAGGGCAAGCTCGCGCTCGACTTCTCCGACGAGATCGTCGCCGGGGCCTGCGTGGCCGGAAAAGAAGAAGGGGGCGAGTGATGCTCGTAGGCAGTTTGGCGATCCTCGTACTCGCCGGATTCGTGGGCTTCACGGTCATTTCCAAGGTGCCCAACACGCTGCACACCCCGCTCATGTCGGGCACCAACGCCATCCACGGCATCGTCCTGCTCGGCGGGCTCATCGTGCTCGGCCTCGGTGTCGACGGCGTACTGAACAAGATCCTGCTGGTGATCGCGATCGCCTTCGGCACGATCAACGTGGTCGGCGGCTTCCTCGTCACCGACCGGATGCTCTCGATGTTCAAGGCGAAGAAGCCGGAAGACGGTGGTGACAAGTGACGACCTTCATCGCCGTCCTCTACATCATTTCCTTCGCACTGTTCATCTACGGCTTGATGGGATTGACCGGTCCGCGCACCGCGGTACGCGGCAACTGGATCGCCGCGATCGGCATGGGCATCGCGGTGATCGCGACGCTCCTGACCCCGGGAATGAGCAACTGGCTGCTGATCGCGCTCGGCGTCGCGATCGGTGTCGTCGTCGGCGTGCCGTCCGCGCGCAAGGTGAAGATGACCGCGATGCCGCAGATGGTGGCGCTGTTCAACGGCGTCGGCGGCGGGGCGGTCGCGCTCATCGCGTGGGTCGAGTTCCGCACCACCGAGGGCTACGCGCACGAGCCGGCGTACGTCGCGATCGCGTCGTTGTTCGCCGCGATCGTCGGTTCGGTGTCCTTCTGGGGCTCGAACATCGCGTTCGGGAAACTGCAGGAGCTCATCTCCGGCCGCCCGATCACGCTGGGCAAACTGCAGCAGCCGGTGAACGCGCTGGTGCTGATCGCCGCGATCGTCTTCGCGGTCGTCATCGCCGTCGGCGGTGACGCCGAACTGCTGATGATCGGCCTGCTGCTCGCGGCGGGCGTGCTCGGCGTGGTGGTCGTGCTGCCGATCGGCGGCGCGGACATGCCGGTCGTCATCTCGTTGCTGAACGCGCTCACCGGGTTGTCCGCCGCGGCCATGGGGCTCGCACTCGACAACACCGCGCTGATCGTGGCCGGCATGATCGTCGGTGCTTCGGGTTCGATCCTGACGAACCTGATGGCGAAGGCGATGAACCGGTCGATCCCGGCCATCGTCGCCGGCGGGTTCGGTGGCGGCACGGCGGTTTCGAGCGGTGGCTCCGGCGAGGTCCGCCCGGTCCGCAGCACCAGCGCGTCCGACACCGCGATCCAGATGGCGTACGCGAACAAGGTCGTGGTCGTCCCCGGCTACGGCATGGCCGTCGCGCAGGCACAGCACGTGGTCCGCGAGATGGCGAAACTGCTGGAGGCCAAGGGGATCACGGTCGCCTACGCCATCCACCCGGTGGCCGGCCGGATGCCTGGGCATATGAACGTGCTCCTCGCCGAGGCCGACGTCCCGTACGAACAGCTCAAGGAAATGGACGAGATCAACTCCGAGTTCGCCCAGACCGACGTCGCGCTGGTGATCGGCGCGAACGACGTCACGAACCCGGCCGCGGAGACCGATCCTGGCTCGCCCATCTACGGGATGCCGATCCTCAAGGTGAACCACAGCCGGTCGGTGATCGTGCTCAAGCGCTCGATGAGCTCGGGCTTCGCCGGCATCGACAACGAGCTCTTCTACGATGCGAAGACAAGCATGCTCTTCGGCGACGCCAAATCGTCGGTGGGCGAGATCGTGGAGGAACTCAAAGCACTGTGATCGGTCCCTCGGAAGTCGTCGCCTCGTTCGACGACCCGGCCGACAACCTCGCGTTCGACGAAGCCCTCCTGCGCGCCGCACCGGAGGCGCCGGTCCTGTGGATCTGGCGCAGCACCGACTCCGTGGTCGTGGGGCGGGGGCAGAAGATCGAACGCGAGGTCAAGGCCGACGTCTGCGCGGCCGACGGCGTCCCGGTGCTGCGCCGGGCCAGCGGCGGCGGCACCGTGTTCCACGATCCCGGCAATCTCAACATCACCCTCGTCCTGCCAGAGCTCGGTTTGTCGGCGAAAGCCGTCAAGCCGCTCGAAGCGCTCGGGGAACTGATGACCGCGACGGTGGCCGAACTCGGGCTGCCGTCGCGGGTCGGTGATCGGGGACTGTTCGTCGGTGACGCGAAGCTGTGCGGTTTCGCCGTGTTCCGGACGAGAACGGGCTTGCTCGCGCACTCGACACTGCTCGTGTCGACCGCGGCCGAGCGGGTCGGCCGGTACCTCACTTCGGCACCCGCGGATCCCCGTCCGCTCGACTCCCACCGGAGCCCGGTCGCGTCGCTCGCCGAGCATGGCCTGCGTAAAGGTGTTGCCGAAGTCACGGCCGCGGTCCGCGTGGCGGCGGCCGCGCGACTGGGTGAACTCACCACCCGGAAGCCCTCGGCCGAGGAGCGGGAGTGGCACCGCTCGCTCCGGCACACGCGGTACGGGTATCCGAAGTGGCATTCGGAAGGGGCTCAGCGTCCGGCCTCGTGAGTGGTAAGTGTCGTTCTAACGACACTTACCACTCACGAGACCGGACACAAATGGCCCCCTTCGCTCAATTACGCGAAGGGGGCCATTTGCTTTTAGCGGAACTACTTTTCGGTGGCCGAGAATGTCACGGCAGGCACCTTACGGGCGGCGCGCGTGGCCTTCTTCGGCTCCGTGGCCTTCTTCACCGGCGTCTTGGCGGCGGCCTTCGGCGCGGCCTTGGCGGCCGTCGTCTTCGCGGCAGCTGCCTTCGGCGCGGCCTTCGCGGCAGTCGTCTTGGCCGCGGTCTTCGGCGCTGCGCCGGCTGTCGTCTTGGCCGCGGTCTTCGGCGCTGCGCCGGCCGTGGTCTTGGTCGCGGCGGCGGTCTTCGCGCGACCGGCCGGAGCCTTGGCCGAGGTGGGCTTCGCCGTCGTGCCGCGGGTCGCCTTCGCCTTGGCAGCGGTGGCTTTCGTCGTGGTCTTGGCCGGAGCCTTGGCCTCCGCCTTGGCTGCGGTGGTCTTCGCGGCGGCGGTCTTGGGAGCGGCTTTGGCGGCGGCGGGCTTGCGACCGGCGACACCCTTCGCGGCGGGCTTGCGGCCCGGCTTCGCGGCCGACTTCGCCTCGGCCTTCGCGGCGGTGGCCGTGGTCTTCGGGGTCGACTTCGACACCCGGGCGCCCTTGGGTCGCTGCACGACCCGCGGCCGCAGTTTCCGTCCACCGATCCGTCGGCCGTTGTCCACATAGGCACGCAGGATTTCCCGGAGTGCGGTGGCGTTGTCGGCCGAAAGGTCGATGTCGTAAGCGATTCCGTCCAAACCGAAAGCGACCGTTTCTTCGGCCGCCTCGCCGGTCAGATCATCCAGCAGATGCACAGCAGTGTTCCTGGCCATGAAAAAACCTCCCGCGCTCGATCGTTCTACTGCGTAACCGGCACGGTGCAACCTGAACCCGCGGCTGATGACTCACGCAGCGACACGAGGATAGCGGCAGGTTGCGCGAAGCTGCGCGGTGGTGTGCGCTGAATGCATGTCAGCACAGACTTTTGACGTGATCGTGATCGGAGGCGGCCCCGTCGGCGAGGTCGCCGCCGAACGGGCAGCACGCGGCGGACTGCGGGTCGCGCTCGTCGAACACGAGCGCTTCGGCGGCGAATGTTCTTACTGGGCCTGCATTCCGAGCAAGGCGCTGCTGCGGCCGGGGAACCTCCTCGCCGCCGCCAAGCGGGTGCCCGGCGTCCCGGTGGGCGACGCGGTCGACCCGGCCGAGGTGTTCGCGCGCCGGGACTGGTTCACCGGCAAGGGAGACGACACCGGACAGGTCAAGTGGGCCGAAGGCGTCGGGATCGTCCCGATCCGCGGGCACGGCCGGATCACCGGTGAGCGGGAGGTCACCGTCGACGGCGGCGACGTGCTGACCGCGCGGCACGCCGTGATCGTCGCCACGGGCAGTGTCCCGCGTACGCCGTCGATCCCCGGGCTGGACACCGTTTCCCCGTGGGGTTCGCGAGAGGCGACTTCGGCGGAGAAGGTTCCGGGTCGTCTCGGCGTACTGGGCGGCGGTGTGGTCGGAGTCGAAATGGCGCAGGCCTTCGCCACCCTCGGCGCCGAAGTCCACCTGATCATCTCGGGGGCGCGTCCCTTGCCGCGGCTGCCGGAGTTCGCGGGTGACGCCGTCATCGCGGGACTCCGCGAAGCCGGGGTCACCGTGCACACCGGCTCCGGCATCGACTCCGTGTCCGCAGTGGACGGTGGCAAGGAATTGGCGTTGAAGGGCGGCGACCGGTTGGTCGTCGACGAACTCCTCGTCGCCACCGGCCGCCGCCCGGCGACCGACGGACTCGGCGTCGAGTCGATCGGGCTCGAAGCGGGCGCGCCGCTCGAGACGGACGACAACGGCCGTGTGTCCGCTGTGGACGGTGACTGGCTGTTCGCGGTCGGGGACGTCACCGGCCGGGCGCCGCTGACCCATCAGGGCAAATACGCGGCCAGGGCCGCCGGGGACTCCGTGGCCGCGCGGGCGGCGGGCAAGCCGGTCGATTCCGCCGCATGGAGCGCGCACAGCGCCACGGCCGATCACCACGCCATCCCGCAGGTCGTCTTCACCGACCCGGAGGTCGCTTCGGTCGGGCTAGCCGGACCCGAGGAGGGCAAGCCGCACCGCGTCGTCGACATCGACATCGCGGTCGCCGGTTCTTCGCTGCACGCGGACGGTTACGCGGGCAAGGCGCGGATCGTCGTCGACACCGAACGCGGTGTCCTCCTCGGCGCGACCTTCGTCGGGCAGGACGTCTCCGAACTGCTGCACTCGGCGACGATCGCGATCGTCGGGGAGGTCCCGCTGTCGCGGCTGTGGCACGCGGTCCCGTCGTTCCCCACGATCAGCGAGGTGTGGCTGCGCCTCCTGGAGGCATATGGCCTTTAGGTCGTATCCGGTAAGTCATGTCCGTGGTCTTCGCGCCCAGGCGGTCCCTGACGGCACGGGCGGATGCGGCCGAGTACGACCCGGTACGAGGCCGATCCGCCCGCACCGTCAGGAACCACCTGGATCACGAAGCCCGTCGAACATGACTTACCGGACACGCCCTAGCCGTTCACCGGCAGTTCGAGCGCGGCCTTCGCGCCGCGGACCAGGCCGGGATCGTCCGCAGTGGACGGTCCCGGCACCCACACCACCTGCACCAGCCGGACCGATTTCCCGTCGAGGCCGCTCTGGTAGGCGGCGCCCTCGAACACCGGGACCTCGCCCTGCCACTGGTTGGTCTCGGTGGCGAGGTCGAGGATGCCGCCACCGCCGGGGGTGTCGGCGGCGGCCTTGAACGCGGTCGCCTGTTCGGTGTTCGGGAATTCCACGACGGCGATCGTCACCGCGGCGGCCCGGCCGTCGATGGAACTGGCGAAACTGGCCCGTTTCACCCCCGCGCAACTCGTCCGCTGAAGGCTCGCCTGGACGTCGCCGTACGCGTGCGACGCGCATTTCTGGTCCGCGGCCGACGCCCGCGAGGTGAACTGGATGTTCTCCACCGCGCTGCTGCTCGGCGGCGGAGGGTTGGTGGCCGGAGTCGGCGGCGGGGGAGTCTGCGTGGACGCCGTGTCGTCACCGCCGGAGGCCACGCTGATGGCCGCGACCAGCAGCACGATGAGCAGGCCGATCGCGGCGACCGGAAGCCACTTCACCGTCCTGGACTGGTGCGATTTCTTCGGGGACGGTTCGGCAGGAGCGGGCGCCGCCGGCGGCGGGGTTTGCCGGGCCGGAGGAGCGGGCTTCGCGGCGACGGCCTGCTGAACAGGCTGAACGGGCGGGGCCGCCTGCACGGGCTTGACGGGCGGAACGGGCGGAGCGGCCGGTTTCGCCGGTCTCTTCGCCTTCCCCGGATGCTGCACCGGAACCGTCGGGGCGATGGCGACGAGCGGGTTCTCGCGGATCACCGTCGGCTCGTCGTCGGAGTAGGCGGAGAAACCCTCGCCGAGCAACATCTCCTCGGGCATCGGCGGCGCGTCCGGGGCGAGCGCGGCGATCAGTTCCCGCGCCTGCTGGACCGAGCGGGGCCGGGGCGCGGTGGCCAGCGAGACCGTCGCGGCGAGCATCGTCGTCGCCGTCGGGTACAGGACACGGACCGAGCCGGCGAGATCCGCGGCCGGCTGGTCGACCGTCTCCACATAGGGGCCGACGGCGATGATCGTGCCGATCGGCCCGGCGCCGGGGGCGACGTCCGCGATCTTGTGGGTGCACGCGGCGGACAGCGAGAGCGCGTCCGTGGCCGGGTTGATCGAGGTGTCACCGTGGACCAGCGGCCAGCCGTCGGCCTTCCACGGTCCGCCGAGCGGGGCTTCGAGTTTCAGCGCCGGGTCCGGCAGGTCGACGCCGATGACGATGAGGACGCCCTTCGGCATGACGACGACGGCCTCCACGGGCCGCCCGTCGACCGGGCTGGCGCCGACGAGGGCGACCCCGCCGACGACGTTGCTGCCCCGGCCGAGTGAAGCCAGCGCGGCGCGGACGTCCTCGGCCACCCGGGACGGCTGTTGAGCGAGGCGAACGAGTCGCACCGAACCCCTCCCCATCTCGTCGGTCTCGCTGCACAAACTAGCGCCTCCATCCGGAGCAACGGGAAGACACGTCGCAGGTAGGCGCGGTGATGTTGCTCCGAAAAGTTGTAATGCGCGTGAGCACCGTCACCCGTCCGGGTGGTACTCGTTGGTAGGTGACAGTTCCTTGCCCCCTGTCACCAGGAGAAACGCAATGGCCGTATCTCGTCCTTGGCGTCGACGCGCAGCCCTCGTCGTCGCCCTGCTGGCCGTCCCGGCCGCGGGGATGGTCCCCGCGCAGGCCGCGGGGCCGCTCGCCCCCGTCGCCCCCGGACTGTCCCGCCTGCTCTCGGCCGTCGCCGGCGCCACGGGGGTGACCGCGCTCGTGCACGCCGACGACGTCGCCACCGCCGAACGCGCGACCCGCTCGGCCGGACTCACGAAGATCACCTCGTTCGGGAAGATCGGCGTCGTCGCCGTCCGGGGCACCGCAGACCAGGTGCGCGCGGTGCGCGAGGCCGCCGGGGTCACCTACGTCGAAGGCAACGAGAAGCTCAAGGCACACGGCAGCTCCGGCACCACGGCGACGCGGAGCCTCCAGACGCAGGCGCAGCTCAAGGACGCCGGCGGCGCTCCCGTGGACGGCCGGGGCGTCTCCGTCGCGATCATCGACACCGGCGTCGACCCGACCCATCCGGCGTTCAAGGGCGCCGACGGCAAGACGCGGGTGGTGCGCAACCTCAAGAGTCTCTGTCTCGACGGCACGGCGACGAACTGCATCGTCGACGTCCCGACCTCCGTCGACACCGACACCCTCGCCCTCGGCGGCCATGGCACGCATGTCACCGGCATCGCCGCCGGGAACCAGCTGACTCTGACCGACGGCACCAAGGTCGGCGGCTCGGCGCCGGGCTCGAAGATCGTCTCGGTCTCGACCGGGGCGGCGCTGCTCGTGCTCGGCACGGACGCGGCGCTGAACTGGGTGCTGGAGAACCACAGGGCACCCTGCGGCCCGGGTGTCGCGGCGTCGGTCTGCCCGCCGATCAAGGTGACCAACAACTCCTACGGTCCCAGCGGCGGCGGCACCTTCGACCCGAACTCGGCGACCGTGAAACTGCAACGCGCGCTCGCCGCGGAAGGCGTCGTCACGGTGTGGGCGAACGGGAACGACGGCGGTGACGGTTCGGCGAACCTCTCCAACCCGCCGGGGCAGGACCAGACACCGGGCGTGCTTTCCGCGGCGTCGTTCAACGACCAGGGGACCGGCACCCGCGACGGCACGGTGTCCGACTTCTCCTCGCGCGGTCTGAAGACCGACCAGGCGAGCTGGCCCGACGTTTCCGCGCCGGGGGAGAACATCCTCTCGTCCTGCCGTCCCACGCAGCCGATCTGCACGCAGGGCCTGCAACCGAAGAACGGCCCGGGACTCCTGGACCTCGCCACCTACAACGTGATCAGCGGGACCTCGATGGCGGCACCGCAGATCGCCGGCATCGTCGCGCAGCTGTTCCAGGTCGCGCCGTCCGCGACCCCGGGTGACATCGAGGCCGCGATCAAGGGCACGGCGTACAAGTTCGCCAACGGCTCGCCGTACGTGGCGGCCGGGCCGTACACGTCGAGCTTCGACAAGGGCACCGGCCTGGTGGACACCTTCGCCGCGGCGAAGTCCCTGGGCGCCCAGGGTTAACCCGCGTGAAGGCCCCCTTCACGCGGCTGAGCCCGGGAAAGGGGGCCTTCACGTGAGTCACGCGTCCCAATCAGGTGCGACTTGTGGTGTTCATGTGGCCAAACAGCACAGTTGGGGTGCACAATGTGCTCACGCGTACCGGGAGGCGGCACGAGCCACCTGACCAGCGCAGCTCGCGAGGTCGTAGGGGAAGACGCCCCTCGTCGAGTAGCGGAGGTCAGCAGTGAGCACCCGTGGCAACACCCGTGGCGTGGTGTACGTCCACTCGTCGCCGTCTGCGGTGTGTCCGCACGTCGAGTGGGCCATTTCGGGCACCCTGGGTGCCCGAGTCGAGTTGAAGTGGACGGCGCAGCCCGCCAGTCCAGGACAGCTCCGCGCCGAATGTGGTTGGCGTGCGCCTTCGGGCACCGGCGGAAAGCTGGCGTCCGCGCTCAAGGCGTGGCCGATGATCAGGTTCGAAGTCACCGAAGAGCCCAGTGCGGGGGTCGACGGCGAGAGGTTCTGTTTCGCCCCGGGTCTCGGCCTGTGGCACGGCAGGACCAGTGCCAACGGCGACATCGTCGTGGGTGAGGACCAGTTGCGCGCTCTCGTGAGCAAGGTCCGCACCGGCGAATCGTTGGCGCACAAGCTCGACGAGCTCCTCGCCGCCAATTGGGACGAAGCGCTCGAACCGTACCGGCACGCCGGTGACGGTGCCCCGGTCACCTGGCTGCACCAAGTCGGGTAGACGCCGGTGAAGACGGAAGAGGCGGGCGGCTAACCTTTCAGGGTGACCGCCCAGCCTCGCCCCTTCTCTCGCCAGCGGTGGCTGATTCCCGTCATCGTGGTCGTGGTCTCCCTGACCGTCGGCGTCGGGCTGCTGGCACGCGATCTCTACCTGCGCCCGGAAGCCGCGCCCACCGAACCGGTCGTCAGCGACTCGCCGACGTCGGTCGCCCCGGAGGAGCAGCCTGGCTCGCCGGCCGTCGAGGTGACTCCCGACGTTTTCGCGCATCCGCAGTACCAAAGCGTCCGGCAGGTGCTGCAGGGATATTTCGACTCCATCAACGAACGCGACTATCCGAAGTGGACTTCGGTGGTCACCCGCGAACGGGCGAAGACCAAGACCGCGGCGGAGTGGAAGAAGGACTATCAGTCCACTCGGGACGGCAGCATCCTCGTCTACCGCATCGAGCCGGGCGCGCCGAACACGCTCCGGGTACTCGTCGCCTTCACCAGTACGCAGGACGTCGAGGACGCGCCGGTGTACCTGCCGGAGGCGTGCATCCGCTGGCGGCTGGTGCTGCCGCTGCGGCTGGAGAGCGGGTCTTGGCGCGTCGACACCACCGAGGGCGGTACCAACCCCGAGCACGAAAGATGCTGAAGTAAGGGGTGACATGGTCCCGCAGGCTGACGCGGGCGGGAACCGGGCGGAATAGAGTCGCGGGCATGGCAATAGATCAGCCGGCCCTGCTGACCGACGCCTCGAGGGGGCTCACCAGCGAAGAGGTCGCCCAGCGGGTGGCCGCGGGCCAGACCAACGTCGTCTCGACGAAGACCAGCCGGACCACCGGCGAGATCATCCGCGCGAACGTCTTCACCCGGATCAACGCGATCTACGGCGTGCTGTTCGTGCTCATCCTGTCGACGGGGTACTTCATCGACGGGTTGTTCGGCGGGTTGATCATCGTCAACAGCGCCGTCGGCATCATCCAGGAACTCCGGGCGAAACGGACCTTGGAGCGGCTGGCCATCGTCGGGCAGGCGAAGCCGACGGTCCGCCGTGACGGGCAGAGCGCCGAGATCGCCCCGGAAGACGTCGTGCTCGGCGACCTCGTCGAACTGGGGCCCGGCGACAAGATCGTCGTCGACGGCCCGACGCTGACGGCCGACGCGCTGGAGGTCGACGAGTCGCTGCTGACCGGTGAATCCGATCCGGTGATCAAACAGCCCGGCGACAAGGTGCTGTCCGGCAGCTTCGTCGTCGCGGGCAGCGGCACCTATCGCGCGGACGTCATCGGCGACGAGTCCTACGCGGCGAAACTGGCCGCGGAGGCCAGCAAGTTCACCCTGGTGAAGTCGGAGCTGCGGCAGGGCATCGACAAGATCCTCAAGTTCATCACGTACCTGCTCGTCCCGGCGGGCGCGCTGACCATCTACAACCAGCTCGCGGGCGACCAGGCGTGGCCGGACGCGCTGCGCGGCATGGTCGCGGCGCTCGTGCCGATGGTGCCCGAAGGACTGGTGCTGATGACCAGCGTCGCGCTGGCGGTCGGCGTCATCCGGCTCGGCAAGCGCCAGTGCCTGGTGCAGGAACTCCCGGCGATCGAGGGCCTCGCCAGGGTCGACGTGGTGTGCGCGGACAAGACCGGCACGCTCACCGAGAACGCGATGCGGCTTTCCGAGGTCCGGGAGATCACGCCGGGCCACCCGGTGGACGCCGCGCTGGCCGCGCTCGCCGCCGCCGATCCCCGGCCGAACGCGAGCCTGCAGGCGATCGCGGAGGCGCACCGGACCGATCCGGGCTGGCGGGTCTCCACGACCATGCCGTTCTCCTCGGCGCGCAAGTGGAGCGGCGCGTCGTTCAACGGCGACGGCGACTGGGTGCTCGGCGCGGCCGACGTCCTGCTGCCCGAGGGGGAGCACCGGGCGGAGGCCGAGAAGATCGGCTCTCGCGGCCTGCGCGTCCTGTTGCTGGGCCGCGCGGAGCGCGCCGTCGACGCGGCCGAAGGACCCGGCGACATCGAACCGGTCGCGCTCGTGGTGCTGGAGCAGAAGGTCCGCCCGGACGCGAAGGACACTCTGGACTTCTTCGCGCACCAGGACGTCGCGGTCAAGGTCATCTCCGGCGACAACGCCATTTCGGTGGGTGCCGTCGCGGGCACGCTGGACCTGCCGGGCGCGGACAAACCCGTCGACGCGCGGAAGCTCCCGGACGACGCCGAAAAACTGGCCGACACGGTGGAGGAACGCGCCGTCTTCGGCCGCGTGACCCCGTTGCAGAAACGCGCGATGGTCGGTGCCCTGCAGTCGAAGGGCCACACCGTCGCGATGACCGGCGACGGCGTGAACGACGTCCTCGCGCTGAAGGACGCGGACATCGGGGTCGCCATGGGCGCCGGCAGCCCCGCCACCCGCGCGGTCGCGCAGATCGTGCTCCTGGACGACAAGTTCGCCACCCTGCCGCACGTCGTCGCCGAGGGGCGGCGCGTGATCGGCAACATCGAGCGCGTCTCGAACCTGTTCCTCACCAAGACGGTCTACTCGGTGCTGCTGGCGCTGATGGTCGGCATCGCGCAGGTGCCGTTCCCGTTCCTGCCGCGGCACATCACCATCACCGCCTGGTTCACGATCGGCCTGCCCGCCTTCGTGCTTTCGCTGGCGCCGAACAACGAACGCGCCCGCAGCGGCTTCGTCGGCAGGGTGATGCGGATGGCCGTCCCGGCCGGGCTCGTCATCGCCACCGCGACCTTCGTGAGCTACCTGCTGGTGTACAAGGGATCCGGACAGTCCGAACTGGACAAGATCCAAGCGGGGACGACCGCGCTGATCACCCTCATCACGATCGCGCTGTGGGTGCTCGGGATCGTCGCGCGGCCGTACCGGTGGTGGAAGATCCTGCTGATCGGCGGGATGGTCGTGCTGACGCTCGCGTTGTTCCTGATCCCGTTCACGCAGAAGTTCTTCGCGCTGGACCCGAGCGTGAGCGCGTACACGCTGTCGGCGTTCGCCTGTGCCGGGGTGGGGATCGTGCTGGTGGAAGCCGCTTGGTGGATCGGGAGGCATCTGGTCAAGCGCTCGGAGGCCTGAAGGTCCCTGTGACGCCCCGGCCAATGCTATGAACGGTCCGTTACTTGCAAAATTCGCAAGTAACGGACCGTTCATAGCATCCGGAGGCGGCGCCCCCGCGACTCCCGCCCTGCTGCAATGAAGGGGCCTTTCATAGCAAAATTTGCTATGAAAGGCCCCTTCATTGCAGCTTTGACCCCGCCTACGGCCCCTCAGCCAGCCCCGACGCACGTGAAGGCCCCCTTCACCGCGCTAGAAGCGGCGAAAGGGGCCTTCACGTACTGAAATCAGGCCGCCGGGGTGAACAGCAGAGCCGTGTTGTGCCCGCCGAAGCCGAACGAGTTGCTGATCGCCGCGCCCAGCTCGACCTTGCGCGCCTCGCCGGAGACGACGTCGAGCTGCACCTTCGGGTCCAGGTCCTCGAGGTTCAGTGTCGCCGGGATGAGCCCGTGGTAGATCGCCAGGATCGTGGCGATGCCCTCGACCGCGCCCGCACCGCCGACCAGGTGGCCGAGCGCGCCCTTGGGAGCGGTCACCACGACGTGCTCGCCGACGGCGTTGCGGATCGCCGCGGCCTCGCCGACGTCGCCGACGACCGTGGAGGTCGCGTGCGCGTTGACGTGGCCGACGTCGGTCGGGGAGACCCCGGCCATCGTCATCGCCTGCCGCATGGCGGCGATCTGGCCGACGCCCTCCGGGTGGTTGCCGGTGATGTGGTAGGCGTCCGAGGTGATCCCGTACCCGCTGAGCTGCGCGTAGATCCGCGCGTTGCGGGCCTTGGCGCGGTCCGCCCGCTCCAGGATCACGACGCCGGAGCCCTCGCCGAGGACGAAACCGTCACGGTTCACGTCGAACGGCCGGGACGCCTTCGTCGGGTCGTCGTTGCGGGTGGACACCGTCCGCGCCTGGGCGAAACCGGCGAGGGTGATCGGGTGGATGCATGATTCGGCACCACCGGCGACCACGACGTCGGCCCGGCCCGAGCGGATCATCTCGTAGCCGGCGGCGATGCCTTCCGCGCCCGACGCGCAGGCCGACGCGGGCGAGTGCACACCGGCACGCGCCTTCAGGTCGATCCCGACGTGTGCGGCGGGACCGTTCGGCATCAGCATCGGCACGGTCAGCGGGGAGACCTTGCGGAGTCCCTGCTTGTGCAGAAGGTCGTTCTGGGAGATCAGGGTGACCGGACCGCCGACACCGGTACCGATGGTCACCCCGAGGCGCTCGGGTTCCACATCCTGATGCTCGTCGGTCGGCTGCTCGAAGCCCGCGTCCGCCCAAGCCTGCCGGGCGGCGATGAGCGCCACCTGTTCACAGCGGTCCAGCCGCCGGGCCTGGACCCGCGGCAGGACTTCGGACGGGTCGACGGCGAGCATGGCGCCGATCTTCACCGGCAGTTCGAGTTCGTCGACCCAGTCGGCTTCGATGCGGCGGATCCCGCTCGCGCCGGCGAGCAGGCCGTCCCACGTGGACGCGACGTCCCCGCCGAGCGGCGTGGTCGCGCCCATCCCGGTGATCACGACGTCGATGTTGCTCATTGGAGTCTCCCCAAGGTCGGCGCCAATCAAGAAGTCGGACTTACTTGGAGTTGGCCGACACGTAGTTCACCGCGTCGCCAACGGTCTTCAGGTTCGCGAGCTCGTCGTCCGGGATCTTGACGCCGAACTTGTCCTCGGCCTGAACAGCGATCTCCACCATGGACAGCGAGTCGATGTCGAGGTCGTCCACGAAGGACTTCTCGGCGGTCACGTCGTCCTGCGCCACACCGGCGACCTCTTCGACGATCTCGGCGAGGCCGGCGAGGATCTTTGCGTTGTCTGCCACTGGTTGTTCCCTTCTCGGTGATGCTTTCGGCTGCCCAGCGGACACGGTGTCCACAAGGGAAGTATTCATCACGGGCAGATGAAGGCCTGGCCCGCGTAGGAGAGTCCGGCACCGAAGCCCACGGCGAGTACGACGTCGCCCTGTTTCGCGGTGCCTGCTTTGCGCATGTGGTCCAGCGCCAGTGGAATCGACGCGGACGAGGTGTTGCCCGAGTACTTGATGTCGTCGGCCACGACCATGTTCTCGCGGGCGCCCTTGGCGCGCAGCTTCTTGGCGATGGCTTCGACGATGCGCAGGTTGGCCTGATGCGGGATCAGCACGTCCACATCGGACGGTTCGAGCCCGGCCAGTTCCAGCGCGTGCAAGGCGATCGGCGCGATCTGCGTGGTCGCCCAGCGGAAGACCGACTGGCCCTCCTGGTAGATCCACTTGTCGTCGCGCATGTAGATGAGGTCGACGTGCTCGCCCGCGCTGCCCCAGGCGACCGGGCCGATCTGCGGGGTGTCGGCCGCGCCGACCACCGCCGCGCCCGCTCCGTCGGCGAAGATGATCGCGTTCGCGCGGTCGACCGGGTCGACGTGGTCGGTGAGCTTTTCGGCGCCGATGACGAGCGCCTTCTTCGCGGTGCCCGCCCGGATGAGATCCGAGGCGACGCCGATGCCGTAACAGAACCCGGCGCAGGCGGCGTTGAGATCGAACGCGGCCGGATGCGTGATGCCGATCCGGTCGGCCACCTGCGCGGCGGCGTTCGGGATCTGCGTGGGCATCGTGCAGTTCGGCAGGATGACCGTGTCCACTTCGGACGGGTCCACCCCGGCGTCCGCCAGCGCGGCGGTGCCCGCCTTGACCGCCATGTCGACCAGCGACTCGTCCTTTTCGGCGAACCGGCGCTCGACGATGCCGACCCGATCGCGGATCCACTGGTCGTTGGTGTCCATGATCTTCGAGAGATCGTCGTTGGTCACGATCTTCTCGGGCTGGAAGCTCCCGACACCGAGGATGCGGGTCCCGGCGGCGCCCGGCGCCTGCCGCAAGGTGGATCGGTCGGTCACGAAGCGTCCTCCTGCCCCTGAAGCTTCGCCAGCTCGGCGGGCGTCTTCAGAGCGATCGTGGTGGTCACGGTTCCCTTGAGCTGCCGCTTGACCAGCCCGGTCAGCGTGCCCGCCGGCGGAAGTTCGAGCGTCGAGGTGACACCCGCGGAGACCAGACCGTCCATGGTCAGATCCCAGCGCACCGGGTTCGTGACCTGCTTGACCAGCCGGTCGAGGTATTCGGCCCCGCTGGTGACGACCTGGCCGTCGGCGTTCGACAGCAGCGGACGCGTCGGGTCCGCCGGGGTGATCTTCGCAGCGTGGGCGGCCAGCGCTTCACGCGCGGGTGCCATGTAGGAGGTGTGGAACGCGCCCGCGACCTTGAGCGCCCGGACCTTGGTGCCCTCCAGCGGCTCGGCCACGATCTTCTCGATCGCGTCGGCGGCGCCGGAGGCGACGATCTGGCCGGCGCCGTTGCGGTTCGCCGCGGCGAGGCCGTGCCCGTCGAGCCACGCGACGACCTGCTCCGGGTCGCCGAGCATGACCGCGGCCATGCTCGTGGGCTCCAGCGCGCACGCCTTCGCCATTTCCGCGCCGCGGACGGCGGCCAGCGCGACGGCGTCTTCGGGGCTCAGCACCCCGGCGATGGCGGCGGCCGCCAGCTCGCCGACGGAGTGACCGGCGACCGGCGAGTCCGCGGCGACCGGGGTCTCACGCTGAAGGTGCTCGAACGCCAGCAGCGACAGCGCCACGATCAGCGGCTGCGTGATCGCGGTGTCCTGGATCTCCTCGGCGTCTGCTTCGGTGCCGAGACGGACCAGGTCGAGACCGGCCCGCTCGGACCAGGCTTCGACGCGCGCGCGGGCACCGTCGAGCTCGAGCCAAGGGGAGAGCATGCCTGGGGCTTGGGAACCCTGACCGGGGGCGAGGACTGCGACTGTCACCCCACTAGAGAACACTCTCGGCCACCATGGTCGTGATGCCGACGCTCACCAAGTCCGGCCGACGTAATTGTAGGAACCCTCCAAAAGTGCCATCCTGATCTCTGCGCTTAACCCAAAAGCCTTGTCGGGTTCAACCAGCTTTCCCTATGAAGTCCGTCACTGCGCAGAGTCACCGGCCGGGTGGTGCATGCTCGTGCTCATGATCGACGATTTCGCGAAGGAGTACCTGCACGGCGAACTGCGGGAGATCCGTGAAGTGCTGCTCCGGAAGCTGGACGGGTTGTCCGAGTACGACATCCGTCGTCCGCTGACCAAGACGGGGACCAACCTGCTCGGTCTCGTCAAGCACTTGTCGGTCTGGGAGGCCCGGTACTTCGGCGAGGTCTTCGATCGGCCGTTCCCCGAGCCCGTCCCCCGATGGGACGATCTCGAGCAGCGCGGTACCGACCTGTGGGCGACCGAACACGAAACTCGCGAGGAGATCACCGGCCGCTACCGGCGCCTCTGGCAACACTCCGACGCGACCATCACCGCGCTCGCCATCGACTCACCCGGCCACGTGCCCTGGTGGCCACGTCCTGACGTGCTGCTGTTCAACGTCCTGGTCCACATGCTCACGGAGACGAGCAGACACGCCGGGCACGCCGACATCCTGCGCGAGCAAGTGGACGGCGAGGTCGAGACGGCCCGGCGGGACGCGGCCTTCTGGAAGAACCGGCGGGCGGAAATCGAGCGGGCGGCCGAAGCCGCCGATCCGGCCAAGGCCTGATCCACTATCCGTGGCTACCAGAGCCCACGAGCGCGAGCCAGCCGCCCGACCGTCAGTGCCACCTTCAGGACCCAGGCGTCGCGCGATTCGGCGGCGTGGCGGCCGGTGAGTTCGGCGGCCTTCCGTAGCCGGTACCGGACGGTGTTCGGGTGCACGAACAGCGTCCGCGCGCAGGTCTCCAGGACGCCGCCGCTGTCGAGGTACGTCTCCACCGTCCGCAGCAGGGCCGGGCCCGCTTCCTCCAGCGGCCGGGCGATCTGCTCCACGAGCAGGCGTTCGGCTTCGGGGTCGCCGGACAACGCGCGTTCCGGCAGCAGGTCGATCGATCTCGCGGGCCGTGGCGCGCCGGGCCAGCCGACGACGGCCCGCAGGCCCGAGAGCGCCTCGGTCGCGCTGTGGTGCGCTTCGGCGAGAGTGGGCACGGTCGGCCCGGCGACGACCGGGCCCTCGGCGAACGCGACCGAAAGCTTGGTGAGGATTTCGCGGTCCTTGACGCTGCCGTCGGTGGGACCGGCGACCACCACGACCAGCCGGGACCCCTGCACCGAAAGCAGCACCGGGCGCCCGACCCTGGCGGCGCGGCTGCGGACCTCGAACACGACGGCGGGCGGGTCGTCCGACGTCGGGGTGCCGACCAGCGCGGTGGCGGGCGCGGCCGGATCCCAGCCGAGCGCGGCGGCGCGGGAGAGTACCGCTTCCTCGGCGTCACCGCGGACGATGCCGTCGACGACCAAGGCCTCCAGCCGCGCGTCCCAGGCGCCGCGCGCCTCGGCTGCGGCCGCGTAGGAGTTGGCGGCGGCGAACGCGATCTCCCTGCCGTAGCGCAGGATCCCCTCGATCAGCGCGGCGCGTTCCGCCTCGTTCGCGGCGAACTCCGGCAGCTGCTCCTCGAACACCTCGATCGCCAGGCGCACCATGCCGACCGCCTGCCGCAGGCTCACCCAGCGGGAAAGTTCGGCGGGTGCTTCGCGGAACGCCTCGGTGGTGAGGGAGAGCGCCTCCTTCGCGTCGCGGAGCCAATCGACGAAACCGGCGGCACCCGCCTGGGTGATCAGCAGGACGCTCGCGCGCTGGTCGGCGGGGAGACGGTTGAACCAGCTCAGCCGCTCTTCCATCACCGCCACGCTCGCGCTCGCGAGCCGGCCGGAGGCGTGCTCGAGCCGCCGGAGGGTCTTGACGGACAGCCCGTGGTGCTTGGGCACTTGCCGTCCGGAGGTCGCATCAGCCATGGTCAGCCGATCCTAGGCCGTGTCCTGTAAGTCATGTTCGCGGTCTTCGTGTCCAGGCGGTCCCTGACGGCCTGGATCACGAAGCTCATCGAACAGACTTACCGGACACGGCCTGGTCCGCCGGGCAAAGGTGGCCTTCATCCTGCGGCCCGTTGCCGCTCGTGTCCGAAGTGGACAGACGGCGGCGAATTGCGAAAAGAGTTCGCATAATACTCGAGGCCGCCCGGCGCTCGCGTTTTTCGCTGCGCCGGACGGCCTCGTCTCCCCGGTCCCCACCGGTAGGACAAGTATGCGACTTGTGGATCTTTTCCCGCTAGCTCACTCACTCGATCGTGGGTCGCCGAGTTGCCGGTGCGGTGCCGGTGATCAACGATCCCTCGCAAGCCGCACCGGGTAGGTCGCGGATGCGCAGAGGAGGGAGTTCGCCGTGGGCGAGCAGCTGAAAGACGGTCTGGGACAAGCATGGAACCTTGTCGCCACCTTCGTGCCGAAGTTGGTCGGTTTCCTGATCATCCTGTTCATCGGCTGGTTGATCGCGAAAGCCTTGTCGAAGGCATTGGGACTGGTTCTGTCGAAGATCGGATTCGGCAAGCTCATCGAGAAGACCGGGCTCACCGGAACGCTCAAACAGGCGAATGTCGACGCGGGCGGAATCCTCGTCAAACTCGTGTACTACTTCATTCTCCTGATCGCGCTGCAACTCGCGTTCGGCGTATTCGGTGAGAGCAATCCGGTCAGCGCGCTGCTCAACGACATCATCGCGTTCCTGCCGCGGATCCTGGTGGCACTGGTGCTGGTGATCGTCGCGGCCGCCGTCGCGAAGGTCGTCCGCGACCTGGTCACCGGAGCGCTCTCCACCCGGCCGGCGGGACGCCTGCTCGGCACGGTCGCCTACTGGATGATCATGGCGTTCGGCATCATCGCCGCGCTCGGCCAGGTGAACATCGCGACAGCCGTGACCGGGCCGGTTCTGGTGGCCGTCCTCGCCACCATCGGCGGCGTCATCGTCGTCGGCTTCGGCGGCGGCCTGATCAAGCCGGCGCAGGACCGCTGGCAGGGCTGGCTGGCCAATCTGCAGGGCCAGTTGGAGCCGGGCGCCGGCAAGCGGGAGGTCCGTTCGGAGCCGCCGACTTCGCCGGTGGGCATCGGTCGCGTAGATTCCTGAGCATCCCGCGGGCCCGGTGATCGAGGAAGGCACCGGGCCCGCGTGGAGTCGATGAGGGCCCGTCGCCGCGGAGCACGCGGTGGAGGGCCCTTTTCGCGTCCCGCTGGCCCCCGGTTACTCCGCCTCAGCGTCTCTCGAGCCGTCTCCCTGTTCCGCACCTCACACTCGCTGGGGAATGGCGTCGCGACGGAGCATGTTGGAGCGGGAGACGGAGAGGGGTGCGGACGTGGACTTCCTGCTGCACAACGGTGTCACGGTGCTCGGACAGTGGATCTCCTTCGCCGAACTGGCGGGGCAGATCTTCGCGCTGGCCGTGGTCTTCCTCGCGCAACGCCGCACGCTGTGGACGTGGCCGGTCCAGGTCGGCGCCACCGTGCTGCTCTTTTCGGTCTACCTCTCCGCGCATCTCGGCGGGCTCGCCACCAGGCAGATCGCGATCCTCGTCATCTCGATCTACGGCTGGTGGGCCTGGTCCCGCCGCAGCGATCCGGTCTACGGCGTCGTCGTCCGCAAGGGCCGTCTCGGCGAGCGGCTGGCGATGATCGGCGCGTTCGCGATCGGCACCACCGCGATGGCGCTGGTCCTCGACGCCCTGAACGCCTCGTGGGCGCCATGGCCGGACGCCGCGATCTTCGTCGGCACGCTGGTCGCCTTCGCCGCGCAGGGCGCGGGTCTCGTCGAGTTCTGGCTGGTGTGGCTGGTCGTCGACGCGATCGGCGTACCGCTGCAGCTCTCCTCGGGCCTGTACTTCTCGGCCGCGGTCTACATCGTGTTCGCCGGCTTGGTCGTGCACGGCTGGTGGAGCTGGAACCGCACGGCGAAGCAGGTCCGCACGGCGCCGGCCGGAGTCACCGCCGCGACCCGCTGACCACGCAATTCGGCACCTGCTTGCGGTACTTGCACGCGCAAGTACCGCAAGCAGGTGCCGAATTGCGAGGGGGTCAGCGCATGGTGGCGTGTGACGGCTTGAGGTCGGCGAGGGTGCGCACGCCCAGCAGCTGCATCGTCCGGACCATCTCGGCACGCAGGATGTCCACGCACCGCTGAACGCCGCGCTCACCCCCGGCCATCAGGCCGTAGAGGAACGCGCGCCCGATGAGCACCGCGTCGGCGCCGCGCGCGATCGCGGCCACGATGTCGCCGCCGGAGAGGATGCCGGTGTCGACCCACACCTCCGCGTCGCCCTGGATTTCGTCGAGCACGGCGGGCAGCAGTTCGATCGGGGTCGGCGCGCGGTCGAGCTGACGGCCGCCGTGGTTGGACAGCAGCACCGCGTCGGCGCCGTGCTTGACCACGTCACGCGCGTCGTCGACGTTCTGGATGCCCTTGACCACGAGCTTGCCCGGCCAGGTCTGGCGGACCCAGTCGAGGTCGTCGAAGTTCAGGGTCGGGTCGAAGAGCTGGTTGAGCAGTTCGGCGACCGTGCCGTCGAACTGGCTCAGCGACGCGAAGGTCAGCGGCTCGGTGGTCAGCAGGTTGAACCACCACGCCGGATGCATCGCGCCGTCGGCGAACGTCTTGAGGGTGAGCGCGGGCGGGATGGTCAGCCCGTTGCGGACGTCGCGCAGCCGCGCGCCCGCGACCGGGGTGTCCACCGTCAGCATGAGCGTGTCGAATCCGGCGGCCCAGGCGCGATTCATCAGATCTTCGCCCGCCTTGTGGTCGCGCCAGACGTAGAGCTGGAACCACTTGCGGGCCTCCGGGGCGGCCGCCGCGAGGTCCTCGATCGACGTCGTCGCCATCGTCGACAGGCCCATCGGGATGCCGTTGCGCTGGGCGACGCGGGCCACCGCGGACTCGCCCTCGTGGTTCATCATGCGCGTGAACCCGGTCGGCGCGAACGCGAACGGCAGCTCCGAACGCCGGCCGAGGATCTCCTTGCCGGTGTCCACATCGGACACCCCGCGCAGGACGTTGGGGTGGAATTCGATGCTGCGAAAGGCTTGCCGGGCACGGCGGAGGCTGTCCTCCAGCTCCGCGGCGCCGTCGGTGTAGTCGAACGCCGCCCGCGGTGTCCGCTTGCGGGCGAGCATCCGCAGGTCGGCGATCGTGTGCGCGCCCGCCAGCCGCCGTTCGGTGGGGTTGAGCACGATCGGCTTCGGCCGCAGGATCTGCTTCAGCTCACTCGGCTTCGGCAGTCGACGCTTGGTCACACTCGCTCACCCTCTCCACAAACCCCCAGAAACATCCGATGTCTAACCCTAACTGCTTCGCCGCCGGACGCAATGAAGGGGCCTTTCATCGCAAATTTTGCAATGAAAGGCCCCTTCATCTCAGCGTCAGGCGCTGCCGGAGTCCGACAACTGCGGACCCGCGGCGGCGACGTCGTCGAGGCGGTACTTCTGCGCCGCCTCGGCCACCTTCGCCCGGTCGAACTCGCCGCGCTTGGCGAGCGCGCTCAGCGTGCCGACCACGATCGACTGCGCGTCGACCAGGAACTTCCGCCGGGCGGCCGGGCGGGTGTCGGAGAACCCGAACCCGTCGGTGCCCAGCGTCAGCATGTCGTTCGGCACCCACGGGCGGATGAGGTCCGGTACGGCGCGCATCCAGTCCGAAACCGCGACCACCGGCCCGTTCGCGCCGGACAGCTTCTGCGTGATGTACGGCACACGCGGGGAGTCGCCCGGGTGGAGCAGGTTGTCGTGGTCGGCCTCGACGGCCTCACGCCGCAGCTCGGTCCACGACGTGGCGGACCACACGGCCGCGCGTACGCCCCACTCCTCGGCGAGCATCTGCTGCGCGCGAAGAGCGTCCGGCATGGTGACGCCGGACACCAGGATCTGCGCCTCCGGGCCGTCGCCCGACGGGGCGTCGGCGTAGCGGTACAGACCCTTCAGCAGGCCGTCGACGTCGAGATTCTCCGGCTCGGCGGGCTGCTGGTAGGGCTCGTTGTAGATCGTCATGTAGTAGAAGATGTTCTCGCCGTTGCCGTCCGGCCCGGTCTCGCCGTACATCCGGCGCAGACCGTCCCGCACGATGTGGGCGATCTCGAACGACCACGCCGCGTCGTAGGCCACGACGGCCGGGTTGGTCGCCGCCAGCAGCAGCGAATGCCCGTCGGCGTGCTGCAGGCCCTCACCGGTCAGCGTGGTGCGGCCGGCGGTGGCGCCGAGCACGAACCCGCGGGCCATCTGGTCCGCCGCCGCGTAGAGGCCGTCACCGGTCCGCTGGAACCCGAACATCGAGTAGAAGATGTAGATCGGGATCATCGGCTCGCCGTGCGTGGCGTACGAGGTGCCGACGGCGGTGAACGACGCGGTGGAACCCGCCTCGTTGATGCCCTCGTGCAGGATGACGCCCTTTTCGGACTCCTTGTAGGCCAGCATCAGGCTCGCGTCGACCGACGTGTACGTCTGGCCGTGCGGGTTGTAGATCTTGGCCGTCGGGAACATCGAGTCGAGGCCGAAGGTGCGCGCCTCGTCCGGGATGATCGGGACGATCCGCTTGCCGATCTCGGAGTCCTTCGCCAGCTCGCGGACGAGCCGGACGAACGCCATCGTGGTGGCGACCTCCTGCTTGCCCGAGCCCTTGCGGATGCCTTCGTAGACCTTGTCGCCGGGCAGCACGAGCGCCTTCGAGGCCTTCGGGCGGCGCTCCGGCAAGAACCCCCCGAGCGCCTTGCGGCGGCCGATCATGTACTCGATCTCCGGCGATTCCTTGCCGGGGTGGTAGTACGGCGGGAGCTTCGGGTCGCGCTCGAGTTCCTCGTCGCTGATCGGGATGCGCTGGGCGTCCCGGAACAGCTTGAGGTCGTCGAGGGTGAGCTTCTTCATCTGGTGTGTGGCGTTGCGGCCCTCGAAGGACGGCCCGAGGCCGTAACCCTTGATGGTGTGGGCCAGGATCACCGTCGGCTGGCCGTGGTGCTCCAGCGACGACTTGTAGGCCGCGTAGACCTTGCGGTAGTCGTGGCCGCCCCGCTTGAGGTTCCAGACGTCGGCGTCGGTGAGGTCCTTGACCAGCTCCTTGGTCCGCGGGTCGCGGCCGAAGAAGTGCTCGCGGACGAAGGCGCCGTCGTTGGCCTTGTAGGTCTGGAAGTCGCCGTCCGGCGTGGTGTTCATCAGGTTGACCAGCGCGCCGTCACGGTCGGCGTGCAGCAGCGAGTCCCACTCGCGGCCCCAGATGACCTTGATGACGTTCCAGCCGGCGCCGCGGAAGTACGACTCCAGTTCCTGGATGATCTTGCCGTTGCCGCGCACTGGACCGTCGAGCCGCTGCAGGTTGCAGTTGATCACGAAGGTCAGGTTGTCGAGGCCTTCGCCGGCGGCCACGTGGATGAGGCCGCGCGATTCCGGCTCGTCCATCTCGCCGTCGCCGAGGAACGCCCAGACGTGCTGGTCGCTGGTGTCCTTGATGCCGCGATCGCGCAGATAGCGGTTGAACCGCGCCTGGTAGATCGCGTTCATCGGGCCGAGGCCCATGGACACGGTCGGGTTCTCCCAGAACTCCGGCATCAGCCGCGGGTGCGGGTACGACGGCAGGCCGCCGCCCTCGCCGGCGTGCGAGTACTCCTGGCGGAACCCGTCCAGCTGGTTCTCGCTCAGCCTGCCCTCGAGGAACGCGCGGGCGTAGATGCCGGGGGAGGCGTGTCCCTGGATGAAGATCTGGTCGCCGCCGCCCGAGTGGTCCTTGCCGCGGAAGAAGTGGTTGAAGCCCACTTCGTACAGCGCCGCGGACGAGCCGTAGGTCGAGATGTGCCCGCCGACGCCGACGCCGGGACGCTGCGCGCGGTGCACCATGATCGCGGCGTTCCACCGGATGTAGGCGCGGTAGCGGCGCTCGATCTCCTCGTCACCGGGGAACCAGGGTTCGTTCTCGGTGGGGATGGTGTTGACGTAGTCCGTCGACGTCAGCGCCGGAACGCCGACGTGGCGTTCCCTGGCCCGCTCGAGGATGCGCAGCATCAGGTACCTGGCGCGCTGCTGACCACCCCTGGCCAGCGCCTCGTCGAAGGAGTCCAGCCATTCGGCGGTCTCCTCCGGGTCGATGTCGGGCAGGTGCGCCGCCAATCCGTCACGGATGACGCGGACGCGTGCCGGGGTCTCCTTGCCGGAGGCGCCGTCGTTCTGCGGGGCCAAGGGGTCTCCTTGCGAAAGGTGGTAGCTGGTTGTGCTCGTACGCGGGCGTGTTCGCCGTCCATCGTCGTCCTCCGGTTCCGTTCTCGTCACCGCTACTGATCGGTAACGTTCGCGGACCCGATTGCGACACGCCTCGCACGCGCCTGTATTCGCGCGCGCGTTTTCTCTCCCACCCTAGAGCAGGGCGTTCGGAGGCGCCCAGGCGCGCCTGAATTGACCTCGCCAGAGTGGTCCGAATGCCCGTACGCTGCGACACGAGTTGTTCAAGATCCGGTGTGGACGGTTGCGCGCAGCGCCTCACCAGTGTTCGCTAACGGGCATCGTGTACCCGAGTGTGGTGCCCGCCCGGTCGATCCGGCCGTGGCGACACCACGCTCCGTCGTAGTTGGAGGAGTGACAGCAGTGGTCGCCGCGGGAGACGCTGATCAGAACAGCGTCGCCGAAAGGCTTGGGATCAAGCCGGACATGGTGGTCCAGGAGATCGGCTGGGACGAGGACGTCGATGACGATCTTCGTGCGGCGATCGAGGAGCAGATCGGCGGCGACATCCTCGACGAGGACGCCGACGAGGTCATCGACGTGGTGCTGCTGTGGTGGCGCGAAGACGACGGTGATCTCGGCGACACGCTGATCGAGGTCCGGACCCCCTTGAACGAGAACGGCGTGATCTGGGTGCTGACCCCGAAGACGGGGCAGCCAGGACACGTCGAGCCGAGCGAGATCGCCGAAGCGGTGCCGCAGGTGGGATTGGCGCAGACGGCCAACATCAGCGCCGGCCCCAAGTGGGCGGGTACCCGGCTGGTGTCGCCGAAGTCGTCGAAGACCAAGCGGTGACCTCAGGAGCCGCGCGAGCGACACGATAGGGTTGTCGTCGCAGGCCCCTGTTCGCTCTTGAGAGGAAACCGCCGGTATGGCCGTCGAGGTCGGAACGCAAGCCCCGGACTTCACGCTCAACGACTACAACAAGCAGGCCGTGAAGCTGTCGTCCTTCCAGGGCGAGAAGCCGGTCCTGCTCGTGTTCTACCCGTTCGCGTTCAGCGGCATCTGCACCGGCGAGCTGTGCCAGCTCCGCGACGAGTTCGCGGACTACGACGGCCAGGGCGTCCAGGTCATCGGCGTGTCCGTGGACACCCCGTTCTCGCTCAAGGCGTGGGCCGAGCAGGAGGGCTACCAGTTCCCGCTGCTTTCGGACTTCTGGCCGCACGGTGAGGTCGCGAAGGCCTACGGCGTCTTCAACGAGACGGCCGGCCTGGCCACCCGCGGCACCTTCCTGATCGACAAGGACGGCATCGTGCGGTTCGCCGAGGTCAACCAGCCCGGCGAGGCGCGTGACCAGCAGGCGTGGAAGAAGGCCGTGGCCTCGCTGGCCTGAGTCTTCACCGGTGGCACCCGTCCGCGGGTGCCACCTCCCGGGCGCATAGCTCAGCGGGAGAGCACTCGGTTTACACCCGAGCGGTCGTAGGTTCGATCCCTACTGCGCCCACCGAAAACCCGGCGACAGGCCGCACGCGCGGCGCTACCTTCGGCCGCATGCACGACCTCACGTGGCGGCCGCTCACCCCGCAGGACGCCCAGGCGTCGGCTGACCTCCTCAACGCCATGGAGACCGTCGACGGGATCGGCGAGAACTACACGGCGGAGGACACTCTCCAGGAGCTGATCGACCCGTACGCGGATTTGGAGCGGGCGAGTCTCGCCGCCTTCGACGGCGACGTGATGGCCGGCTACATGAAGATCCGCTTCAAGCCGTCCGCGGAAGAGGTCCATCGGGTCTTCCTCGACGGCGGCGTCCATCCCGCGTATCGCCGCAGGGGGATCGGCGGCGCGCTCGTCGACGCGGGGGTGGCGGCGGCCAAGGTGGTGCACGCGCTGCATCACCCGTCGGCGAAGCTCGTGGTCGACGTCAATCGGCCGGAGCGCATCGCGGGCCTGGCCGAACTCGTCCGGTCCCGGGGTTTCGTGCCGGTGCGCTACTTCCAGCGCATGGAGCACTCGCTCGGTGCCTTGGACGGGCTGGCGATCCCTGACGGATTCCGGATCGAGCCGTGGTCGGAGTGGAACGACGAGGACTTCCGGACGGTCCGGAACGAGGCGTACCGGGACTACTGGGGCGCGGTGCCGATGCCTGCCGATCTCTGGCGGAACAAGATCACCAACCAGACTTTCCGGCCCGAGGTCAGCTTCCTGCTTCGTGCGGCGGGCTCCGCGGTGGGGATGCTGGTGACGATGTGCTGGGACGCCGACACGGAGGCCACCGGCGTTCGTGACGCGCACTTCATGGTCGTCGGAACGCTTCGGGAGTACCGGCGGCGAGGTGTCGCCGGCGCGTTGATGGGCCACGCGTTGCGGGTCGCCGCCGATCAGGGGTACGACCGCGCGAGTTTGAACGTGGACTCCGCGGATCCCGCCGGAGCGTTCGGGGTCTTCGAGAAGGCGGGCTTCGCGCCGACGATGCGGTACGTGCGGTGGGCTCTCGAGGTCTGACGCAAGTAGGTGACTAATTGCGATTCCGGTTCTGGTGGACCTGTAGTCGCCTGCCCACGGGAATCCGGCCCTGGCTCGCTGTCGCTTTGGGTTGGCGCTGGACGGGTCCGTGAAGGCCTCCTTGAGGGACCCAGAGTCCCTCAAGGAGGCCTTCACGGACCGGGCTGAGGTCAACCGCAGCCGGGAGCCACGTAGGTCTCAGGACGCCCCGCCGCAAGTAGGTGACTAATTGCGGGAGAAGACACCCGAAGGCCCCCTTCCCGTGACTCAGTCGCGGGAAGAGGGCCTTCGCGTACCCCCAACACCTGTGGAACGTCTTCGGTTTTTCGGCGGTCTGGTCTGCCCCCTCGGCAGGCCAGACCGCCGGTGCGCCGCGCCGCGGGTGGCGAACTTTCGGCTGCACAAGACAGGAGACGGTCGGGACTGCCCAGATACATCAAGATCGGCGGCCATTGGAGTGATCCAGGCCACGAGGGGCGATCACGCAGAGCGACTAGGCGCGGATGAGCCGGTTCGCCAGGGTCGACATCGTGTAGGCCCCGATGCCCATGACGACTTCGAGGGCGTTCCGCTCGGTGTAGCCGTACTCGAAGAAGGTTCGCAGGGTGTCGTCGTCCACGCCGCCGGCGGTTTCGAGCACCGCGAGCGTGAACTGCCGGACGGCTTCCAGTCGCTCGTCGGGCACGGGCTCCTGTGAGCGAAGCGCCGCGATGACGTCGTCGTCCGCGTGCAGGCCCTTCAGCTTGCCGGTGTGGATTTCGACGCACACCTCGCAGCCGTTGCGGGTCGCCACGGTCATCACGACCGTCTCCCGCGCGAGGGGTTCGAGCGTCGTCCGCTCGAAACTCGCGCTGAGTTTCAGGAATCCGTCGAGCAGTTCCGGTGACGACGCCTGCCGGGCGACGGCGGTGGGGAGGTGGCCGAACTTCCGGATGGTCGCTTCCATCGAGCGACGCGAGGCTTCGGGCGCGGTTTCGACGGTGTGATCGGTGAACAAGGCAGCCCCTTAAGATGGTCAACGTGGTTGACGAAAAGGTAAACCAGGTTGTCGAACAACGCAAGCAGGTTTCCGACCCGCCGGGGTTCGAGCTGCCGCTCCTGCTGTTCGCGGGCTTCCGTTCGATCATCGACCGGATGCACGCCGAGCTGGCCGGGCAGGGCCATCCCGACGTCCGCCCGGCGTACGGCTTCGCCATGCAGGCGATCGGCCGCCACGGCGCGACGGCGAGCGAGATCGGCCGGCGGCTCGGGGTCAGCAAGCAGGCGGCGGGCAAGACGATCGACAAGCTGGAGCAGCTCGGTTACGTCGAACGCGCCGACGACCCTGCCGACGCGCGGCGCAAGGTCGTCCGGCTCACCGCTCGCGGATTCGACTCACTCGGCCGGTCCGCGGCGATCTTCGAGAAGCTGCGCAAGGAGTGGGTCGGCGCGCTGGGCGCCGAAAGGGTTCGCGCGCTCGAAGCCGACCTTCGCACGATGGCTCCGTCGGAGGGCTTCCGCCTCGACGTGGCTGGCTGGTTCGGCGCCTAGAAGGGGCAACCCGGGTTCGGCGCGTCCTGCGAAAGCGGGCTCCCGTGCGGCAGCACGTAGAGCACCTCGAGCACCACCGGCGTCGTCCCGAGGTTCCGTCCGATGTGGACGGTGTCGCTCGGTTCGGTGAAGACGGCGCCCTGCCGATGCAGGCCGTCGAGCCCGCAGTCGGCCGAGTTGTGTGTCAGCGTGCCCGCCTTGACGTACGCGTAGAGCTTTCCGTCGTGGTAGTGCCAGCCGGTGTAGCCGCCGGGCTGGATGACGACCTCGCGCAGCACGTAATCGGTGTCCCCGACGGTCTTCTGGTGGAAGATCGTCCCGGTCACCCCGGATCCGGGAGTCGCCGCGGCCGTCGCGGGGACGGCGAACGCGAGAACGAGTGTTGCGAGCAATGTGGTCACAGACCGCAGGCGCATGGGAAAACGGTACCGCGATCGGCACTGCCCGAAAGGGCTGTTCACTTCGCCCGAAGCGTCCGCCGCAGCATCTTTCCGCTTTCGGTCCGCGGCAGCCGCTCCCGGAATTCGAACCGGCGCGGCGTTTTGAACCCGGCGAGCTCGGCTCGGCAATGTTCTTCGAGCCGCTTCGCCAGCAAGGAATCACCGACGGCGCCCTCGACCGGTTGGACGACGGCGACGACCCGTTGCCCCCACTCGGGGTCCGGTTCCCCGATCACCGCGACGTCGGCGACGTCGGGATGGCTCAGGAGCCGTGCCTCGATCTCGGCGGGATAGATGTTCACACCGCCGGAAAGGATGAGATCCGTTCGCCGGTCGCAAAGGAACACCCGGCCCTCGGCGTCGAGATGGCCGACGTCCCCGACGGTGACGAATTCTCCGGAACGCGCGGCGGCCGTCTTGTCCGGATCATCGTGATAGTCGAATTTCGTATGCGCGGAACTGAAGTAGAGCGTCCCGGTCTCGCCCGCGGGGAGTTCGGCGCCGTCGTCGTCGAGAACCTTGACCCGCACCCCGTCCAGCGCTTTGCCGACGGTACCCGGCGCGCCGAGCCATTCGCGCGCGTGCACCGCCGTGATCAGGCCCTCGGACGCGCCGTAGTACTCGTGGACCACCGGCCCGAGCCAGACGAGCATCCGCTCCTTGACCTCCCGCGGGCACGGCGCGGCACCGTGGATCACCGAGTTCAGGCTCGACAGGTCGTAGCGCGCTCGGACGTCCTCGGGCAGCCGCAGCATGCGGTGGAACATCGTCGGCACCAGATGCGTGCTCGTCACGCGGTGCTTTTCCGTGAGTCGCAGCGTTTCCTCGGCGTCGAACCGGTCCATCAGCACGAGTGTGTGCCCGAGATGCAGGATCGACGTCGAGAACATGCCCGGTGCCGCGTGGTAGAGCGGGCAGGCGACGAGGTGCACGCCGTGCCCTGGCAGGACGTCCAGCCGTTCGAGGACGTGCGCGTGGATCGGGTGCAGTGCGGGTGGCCGCCCGGACAGGGCACGCCGCACGCCTTTGGGGCGCCCTGTGGTCCCGGACGTGTAGAGCATCGTCTGGCCGGCGGTCCGCCGCTCCGGCGTGGTGGTGGGCCGGTCCGCGCCCCAGGCCGCGTAGTCCGCCCAGCCGGGTGTCACGCCCCGCGAAAACCGGTGCAGGCCAGGCAATTCCGCGGTGCAGGTGACCGCGATGTCCGCGTCCGCGACGGCGACCTTGGCACCGCTGTTGGCCGCGATGTAGCCGATCTCGGCGGGCGAGGACCGATGGTTGACCGGCGTGAAGTACATCCCCGCCTGCAGGGTCGCCAGCAGGAGCTCGTAGTAGGTGAGTCCATTGTGGATGATCGCGAGCACGCCGTCGCCTTCGCCGAGGCCGAGCGCCCGCAGGGCGTGGGTCAGCTGATTCGCGCGTGCCGAGAGCTCGCCGAAGGTGGTCTCGCGCCCGTCGACGTCGATCACCGCGACGCGGCCGGGGTCCTGGGCGGCGACCTCGTAGAACGTGCTCATTTCGTCTCCGCTCCGGGGTGTCGGAGGGTTTCCAGATGCCTTCCGAGCACCGTGCGCATCAGCTTCGGCGGAGTCCGCCCGCCCGCCATGGCGAGGCCGTCCAGCAACGCCGCCAGCCGTTCGGTTTCGACGTCCAGGTCGAGGTCGTCGAGGAGGCCGCCCGCGCCACGCGCGCCTTCGAGCACCCGGCGGACGAGCGCGCGGACCCCCGAGTGCGCCCGCGCGGCTTCCTCGGCGAGATCCGGTCGGTACTTCGCGGCGGCGGAGAAGGCCAGCCAGACGTCGGTCTCGGCCCGGGTCTGCTCGGTGAGCGGAAGCAGTTCGCCGAGCAGCGCTTCGGTGAGTTCTTGCCGTCGTGAACGCGGGGTCTCCGGATCGAGCAGTTCGGGGAGGTGGCGCAGCAACCGGGCCTCCACCCGGTCTCCGAGCGCGCGCATGGCGAACACGATCAGCTCGTCGTGGCCCCGGAAGTAGTGCCGCACCGAACCGATCGCGAGCCCGGCCTCGTCGGCGACGCTCCTGAGCGACGCCTGCGCGAGGCCGTCCCGCTGGATCACCCGGAAGACGGCTTCGGCTATCTCCAGGCGCCGGGCCCCGGGGTCGACGATCTTCGGCATGTTGCCTTTATAGCACGACCTTGCTATTTTATTTGGCACAGTCGTGCTACAAAGGGGGAGTTCATGCGGACCTGGTTGCTGATCGCGCTGGCGGTCGCCGTGGTGATCGTGATCGTCGCGCGCAGGCTGCGCGGGGAGCCGCTGGTCGCCCGCGAGGTGTTCGGGGCGCCGGTGGTCCTGCTCGCTTTCGGCGTCTACGGCCTGGTCAAGCTCGAAAGTTTCACCTTCGCGGACGGCGCCTGGCTCGTGCTGGGCTCCGTGGTCGGTTGCGGTCTCGGCGCGGTGCGCGCCGCCACCACGAAACTGTTCGAGCGCGACGGCGTGCTGTGGCTGCGCTACACCGGCTGGACTTTCGGCGTCTGGGTGCTCTCACTGGTGGTGAACTTCGGGATCGGCTTCCTGGCCACGACGGCAGGAGCGCATCCCGATGCCCGGCCGGCGACGTTGTCGATCGGCGTCAGCCTGCTGGGGGAGGCGTTGGTGATCGGCCGTCGCGCGAAGACGACGGGGCTGCCGTACGCCCCGCCGTCCGAGTCCGTGCTTTCCCGCCGTTAAGCCAGCTTCCCGACTTCGCCGACGAGGAGCGCGATGTCGTCCTCGGTGTTGAAGTAGTGCACCGAAGACCGGACCATCGACGGCAGCCCGCGCGCGGCGAAGTCGAACTGCGCGGACGTCGCTTCGACGACGCTGACGTTGATCTTCTTCGCCGCCAGGCGCTTCTTCACTTCCTGCGAAGGCGTTTTCGTCACGCTGAACGTGACGATCCCGCACTGCCGCGCGCCTTGGTCGTGAACGCGGACGCCGGGGACCTCGCGGAGCGCGTCGCGCAGTTTCGCGGCGAGCGCGGCGACGCGGGCTTCGATGGCGGGCATGCCCCACTCGAGGGCGTAGTCGATCGCCGCGCCGAGACCGTGCAGGGCGGCGTGATCGCGTTCCCAGACCTCGAACATCTTCGCCGTCGGATCGACTTCGTAGCTTTCGGGCGCCGTCCACGCCGCAGAATGAAGGTCGAGCATCGCGGGCTCGACGCGCTCGCGCAGCCGCGGGTGCGCGTAGAGGAACCCGGTGCCCCGCGGCCCGCGCAGGTACTTGCGCCCGGTCACGCTGAGCGCGTCGCAGTTCAGGCGTGCGACGTCGAGGTCGATCTGGCCGGCGCTCTGGCAAGCGTCGAGCAGGAACGGGATCCCGGCCTCGCGTGCGACCGCGCCGATCTCCTCGGCGGGGTTCACCAGTCCGCCCTGGGTCGGCACGTGGGAGACGGCGATCAGCTTGACGTCGCCGTCGACGCGGCGTTTCAGGTCTTCGACGTCCAGCTGCCCGGACTCGTCGTTCTCGACCACCTCGACGACGGCGCCGGTGCGTTTCGCGAGCTGCAGGAACGAGATGACGTTGCTCGCGTACTCGGATTTCGCCGTCAGGATCCGGTCTCCCGCGGCGAAGGGAAGCGCGTAGAAGATCGCCTGCCAGGACCGGGTCGCGTTGTCGGTCAGCGCGATGTCTTCGGGGCCGGCGCCGACGAGGCGCGCGGCCGAGGCGTACACGCCGTTCATCCGTTCCACGGTCGCCGCGGCCTGCTCGTATCCGCCGATCAGGGCTTCTTCGCGCAGGTAGCCGACGACGGTGTCGGTCACCCGCGCGGGCGGCAGCGACGATCCGGCGTTGTTGAGGTGGACCACTTCCGCGCAGCCCGGCGTCTCGGCACGAGCACGGTTCACATCGAAGTCCGTCATGCCTAACTGAATACAGTACGGCTGAACTGCATGCAATACTGCACCGATGACGAGGAACCTGCTCCGGCGCGACCTCGCGGAGGAGATCACCGCCCGCGTGCTCGACGGCCGCATCGCCGCGGACAGCCGCATCAACGAGGTGCACCTCGCGCGCGAGCTGGGCGTCAGCCGGACACCGTTGCGTGAGGCGCTGATCGGGCTTGCCGATCGAGGGCTGCTCGTATCGGCGCCGGGGCGTGGTTTTCTCGTACCGCCGTTCGATCCGGAAGAGGCCAGGCAGCTGTACCCGCTCGTCGCGGAGCTGGAGTCGCTCGCGTTGCGATGGAGCTCGCCGCAGGACCTCGCCGGTCTCACCGGCGGCCTGGACCGGATCGCCGACGAGATGACCGCGGAACTCGTGCGGCAGGGCGATCTGTCCACTTTGGATGATCGCTGGCACGCGCTGCTCGTGTCGCGGTGCACGAATCCGCATCTGCTACGCCTGCTCGAGCAGACGAAGCCGCTGCTGAAACGCTATGACGCGCGTTATTTCGGTGGCGCCGAACGCGCCAAGGAGAGTATCGACGAGCACCACCGGATCGCCGGTGCGATCCGCGCCTCCGACCTGGCGACGGCGTTGGAGCTGCTCGTGCGGAACTGGGTGAAAACGTTGGCATATCTGGAAGACATGGGGTGAAACGATGTTCGTGACGGCACATCTGAGTGACAACCATCTCGACGGCGGGGAACGCGCCGACGAACGCACCGCACGGGTGATGCGGTATCTGGAGAACCTCGCGACCACGGTCGACGCGATCCTGGTGACTGGGGACATCGCCGACCACGGCACGCTCGAGGAGTACCGGCGCGCGGCCGAACTGTTCAAGACCGACGTCCCGCTGTTCACCTGCCCCGGCAACCACGACAAGCGCGGCCCGTTCCGCGAGGGGCTGCTCGGCCAGGCTCCGGACGACGCCCCGGTCAACGCGGTGCACACGGTCGGCGACGTCACCTTCGTGATGGCCGATTCGAGCATCCCGGGGAAACCGGACGGTCAGTTCGACGACGAAACCATGGCCTGGCTGGACGACGTGCTCGGTGACGGCGACGGCCCCGCCTTCATCGCCTTCCACCACCCGCCGGTTCCGCTCGGGCTGCCGTTGGTGGACGCCATGCGCCAGTACGGCGAGGACAAGCTGGCCGAGGTGCTCGCACGTCACCCGCGAGTGGTCGCTTTGCTCTGCGGACACGTCCACGCGGCGGCGTCGACGATCTTCGCGGGTGTGCCGCTGCGTTCGGCACCCTCGGTCGGGTCCAGCATCCTGTTCCCGTGGGAGGAGAACGGCCTCCGGCCGTGGAGTGAAGGCGGGCCGATCGATTACGACCTGCCGCCGTCGCTGCTGTTCCACGTACTGCACGACGACGGCAGGCTGACCACGCACCAGCGGGTCGTGCCCGCTTAACCCTCGAACACCGGAAGTGTGATCCGGGACGGCCGCGCGGGGTCGTGGAAGATCTCGAACCGCGCGGGTTTCCCGTCCACCGCGCTGAAAACGGGCTCGTCGGTGCCGTGGTTGCGGGCGAAGCGGGGGAACGCCCCGCCCGCGACCTGCAGCCGCAGCCGGTGTCCGCGGCGGAACCGGTAAGCGGTCGGGTCGAGGTGGACCTCGGCCGCGACCACACCGTCCACATCGGACTCGGAGCTCCCGGGGCGCAGGCGGAGAATGCCGTCGGTGACGTTGCGGGAGACGCCGCGTCCGTCGACATCGCACAGCCGGACGAAGACGTCGCCGTGCCCGATGTCGGTCCGGACGTGCATCAGCGCGGAGATCTCGCCGATGACGTCGAGGTCGCGTTTCAGCAGGTCACCGGTGAAGAGCAGGACGTCCGGCCGTGCCTCGACGTCCTTGTTGTCCTGTTGCTTCTGCACGCCCGACAGCAGGGGACCGCCGACGGTCGGCGTCGGATCGGCCGGGTCGAAGGTGAACCCGCCCGGTTTCGACTCCACCGGCGCGTCGGGGGAAAGCCTGCCGGGGCGCAGGAAATACGGCGTGGCTTCGGACGCGGGTGGCCAGCTTTCGAAGTCCAGCCACCGCCCGGAGCCCTGGAGGTACAGGCGCACGGGTGACTGCCTCAGCGGCGCGCGGTCGCCGAGGAGATGGGCGGAGAGGAAACCGATCTGGTCGGTCAGCAGGGTTTTGAGGCTGGCGGGTTCGCCGTGGGCCCACGGGCCGATGGTGATCCGCGGTGCGCGTCCGGCCGCGGCGAGTTCCTTGAAGTCGCGCAGCTGGGCGGAGATGAACAGGTCGTACCAGCCGGTCACCATGGTCACCGGCGTCCTCAGCGCGGCGACCTCGGCGCTGTGGTCCGACGGCGCCCAGAAGTCGTCGCCCGGTTCGGCGTGCCCGGTGACGTCCTGGAGGAACCGCACCTGTTCGCCGATGGCCGCGACGTCCGCGCCGGAGATCGGCAGAAAGGCCATGGCCCGGCGGGTCTTCCTCGTCTGCCAGGGGTTCGGGAGGCCGGCGAACCGGCCCTCCTGGCGGCCGATCAGCGCCGACCACGAGACCATGTTGTCGACAGCGAGGATCCCGCCGGGATAGAAGGTCGACACGAACTCCGACGCGGTCACGCCGAGACACAGTGCTTCGAGCGGCTCGTCGAGGTACGGCGCGACAGCCCACTGCGTGTGGCCGAGGTAGCTCGCGCCCGCCATCGCGACCCGGCCGTCGCACCACGGCTGCTCGCGCAGCCAGGCGACGGTGGCGAGACCGTCCTCCTTCTCCAGGTGGAACGGCCGGAACTCGCCGCCGGAGCCGAAGGTCCCGCGGGTGCTCTGGAGGACCGTCTGCAACCCGTGCCGCGCGAACGTCTCGCCGAAGATCTTGCCCATCAGGCCCTTGCGGCCGTACGGCGTGCGGATCAGCACCACCGGCCGCGGCTCGTCGCCCGGGACGGCGTAGCGATCCGCGAGCAGGCGGACGCCGTCGGGCATCGGGACGGGGATCCCCTTGGTCGCCGAGGGGGCGGGGCCTTCGGCGGGCGGGAGGCCGAGGTACCGGTCGAGAAGTCGGTCGAGCACGCCAGTGCCGCCTTTCGTGCGGAGGATCACCTTCCGCTTACGACCGTACTCGCGTGACCCGGCGCCCGCCTGAAATGAAAGCGTCCTTCATTGCGAAATTGGCAATGAAGGACGCTTTCCTGGCGCGGGGCGGACCGCCCGGTACCGCCCCGCGGGTCTCAGGACAGCCGCGCCAGCGTCTCCGGCCTCAGCAGCTTCGCCAGTTCCTCGGCGGGCAGAAGGCCCTTCTCGACGACGAGTTCCGCCACCCCGCGCCCGGTCTCGAGGGCCTCCTTGGCGATCTCCGTCGCCGCCGCGTACCCGATGCTCGGGTTCAGCGCGGTCACCAGCCCGATCGAGTTCTCGACGTAGCCGCGCATCACGTCGGCGTTCGCGGTGATCCCGGAGACGCACCGCCGCGCCAGCACCAGGCAGGCCGACCGCAGATGCGTGATGCTCTCCGAAAGCGAGTGCAGGATCAGCGGTTCGAACGCGTTGAGCTGCAACTGCCCGGCCTCGGCCGCCATCGTGATGGCGACGTCGTTGCCGATGACCTCGAACGCGACCTGGTTGACCACCTCGGGGATCACCGGGTTGATCTTGCCGGGCATGATCGACGATCCCGCCTGCACCGGCGGCAGGTTGATCTCGTTGAATCCGGCCCGCGGCCCGGACGAGAGCAGCCGCAGGTCGTTGCAGCTCTTCGAAAGCTTCACCGCGATCCGTTTCAGCACACCGGAAAGGTGCACGAACGCCCCGCAGTCCTGCGTCGCCTCGATGAGGTCCGCCGCGGTCACGACGGGCAGTCCGGTGATCTCGCGCAGGTGCGCGACGGCGGCTTCGGCGTATCCGGGCGCGGCGTTGAGGCCGGTGCCGATCGCGGTCGCGCCGAGGTTGATCTCGTGCAGCAGCGCCACCGCCTCGGTGAGCCGCAGCCGGTCTTCGCCGAGCATCACCGCGTACGTCCCGAATTCCTGCCCCAGCGTCATCGGGACCGCGTCCTGCAACTGCGTGCGGCCCATCTTCAGCAGATCGTGGAACTCGACCGCCTTCGCCGCGAAAGCCTGCTCCAGCACGATCATCGCCTCGGCCAGTTCATGGACGGCGATGATCGTCGCGACGTTGACCGCGGTCGGGTACGCGTCGTTGGTCGACTGCCCGAGGTTCACGTGCTCGTTCGGGTGCACACGGGCGTAGTCGCCCTTCTCGTGCCCGAGCAGTTCGAGCGCGCGGTTCGCGATCACCTCGTTGGCGTTCATGTTCGTCGACGTGCCCGCGCCACCCTGGATGACGTCGACGACGAACTGATCGTGCAGCGCGCCTTCGCGGATTTCGCGGCACGCCCGGCGGATCGCGTCGGCGACGTCGGGTTCCAGCAGACCGAGGTCGGCGTTGGCGTGGGCGGCGGCCTCCTTGACCGAGGCGAGCGCCTCGATCAGATGCGGATACGCGGAGATCGCGGTCCCGGTGATGGGGAAGTTCTCCCTGGCGCGGGCGGTGTGCACACCCCAGTAGGCGTCGGCGGGGACTTCCTTGTCGCCCAGCAGATCGTGTTCCACGCGGTGCATCGAAGGCTCCTCAGGCGGCGAGATGGAGTTCGGCCAGCGCGCCCGTCACGCGCAGGCCGGGGGTGGGTTCCAGCACGTCCCGATCGACACCGCACAGCGCGAGCGCGGCGGCGAGCACCGGCCGCCGTGCGCGGTCGCCGCCGTCGGCGATCTTGATCGCGATCGCCGTGCCGTCCGGCAGGGCGGCGACCTGGACGGCCTCGAAACCGTCCTTGGCGATCAGCCCTGGCACCGCGCGCATGAGCGCGGTGACGTCGCGGCGGGTACCGGCGACCAGTTCCGGGTGCTTCCGGATTCCTTCGGCGACAAGACCTTCCGGCGTACCCGGGGCAGCCGCCGCGATCTTGCCGACAGCGGTGGCGAGGCCGCGCAAAGACACCGCGAACAGGGGAGCGCCGCAGCCGTCGACGGCGACCTTCGGGATTCGCTGCTCGGTCAGATCCTCGACGCACTCCGCGATCGCACGCTGCAGAGGATGTCCCGGATCCAGGTAGTCCTTTGTGGACCACTCGTGCAGGCGGCAGGTCGCGAGCATCGCCGCGTGCTTGCCGGAGCAGTTGTGCGCGAGCCTCGAAGCGGTCCGTCCCGACGCGACCCAGGCGTCGCGCTCGACCGGATCGAACGGCAGATCCTCCGGTGTCCGCAGGTCTTCCGCGGTGAGCCCGGCGCCGTCGAGGGTGTTGCGCACCTCGGCAAGGTGGATCTCCTCGCCGGAGTGGCTGGCCGCGCCGACGGCGAACCCGGCGGCGCTCAGCTCGAGCCCGAGCCGGGCCATCGCCGCGGCCTGCAAGGGTTTCGCCGCCGAACGCGGATAGAACGCCGCCTCGATATCGCCCGCGGCGAACAGCACACGGCCGTCGGGCGCGAGCACCACGGCCGAACCGTGGTGCACCCCCTCGACCATTCCGTCGCGGAGGAGGTGCACCAGCGGTTCGTGAGCGGGAACGCGGAGCTCGGGGATCACAGCTTCGTCTTTTCGAAGACGTCCATGTTGATCCACTTGCGGACCCCGAACCAGCCCGCCACCAGCGCGAGCCCGATGATCGGCAGGCAGTACAGGGTGATCCGGCCGGTCTCGTCGAAGCCCATCAGCACCACGACCGCGGCGAGGAAGATCAGCGTCGCGATCTCGGTGTAGGGCGAGAACGGCAGGCGGTACGACGGTCGTTCGACCTCGCCGCGCTTGGCCTTGCGCACGAACATCAGATGCGACAGCACGATGATCGCCCAGGTGCCGAGGATGCCGATCGCGGCGAAGTTCAGCACGATCTCGAAGGCCTGGCTCGGCACGACGGCGTTCAGGCCCACACCGACCACGCAGACCGCGGAAGTGAGCAGGATCCCGCCGTAGGGCACGTGGTTCTTGTTCATCACGCCGGTGAACTTCGGCGCGGATCCGGCCAGCGACATCGAACGCAGGATGCGGCCGGTGGAGTAGAGGCCCGAGTTCAGGCTGGACAGCGCCGCGGTCAGCACCACCAGGTTCATCACGTTGCCCGCCTGCGGCACCCCGATATGCGAGAGCACGGTGACGAACGGGCTCTCGGTCTTCGAGTAGGAGTCCCACGGCATCAGCATCGCCAGCAGGACCACCGAGCCGACGTAGAAGATCCCGATCCGCCACATGATCGAGTTGATCGCCTTGGGCATGATCTTGCGCGGGTTCTCCGTCTCTCCGGCGGCGACACCGACCAGCTCGACCGAGGCGTAGGCGAACACGACGCCTTGGACGATCAGCACCATCGGCAGCAGGCCCGCGGGGAAGATCCCGCCGTGGTCGGAGATCAGCGAGAAGCCCGGAGTGGTGCCGTCGATCGGCTGCTGCGTGACCAGCAGGAAGATCCCGATTCCCATGAACGTCACCAGCGCGGCGACCTTGATGATGGCGAACCAGAACTCCATCTCGCCGAACAGTTTCACCGACACCATGTTCAGCGCCAGCACCACCGCGAGCGCGATCAGCGCCAGCACCCACTGCGGGATCGGCGTGAAGAAGGACCAGAAATGCGCGTACAGCGCGATCGCGGTGATATCCGCGATACCGGTCGTCGACCAGTTCAGGAAGTGCATCCAGCCCGCGACGAAAGCACCCTTCTCGCCCATGAATTCCCGGGCGTAGGAGACGAAGGCGCCGGAGGAGGGGCGGTACAGAATGAGTTCGCCGAGCGAGCGCACCACGAAGAACGCGAAAAGGCCGCAGACCGCGTACACGATCGCGAGTGCCGGGCCCGCCTGCGCGAGCCGTCCGCCCGCACCGAGGAACAGGCCGGTGCCGATGGCGCCGCCGATCGCGATCATGTTGACGTGGCGGGGTTTCAGCGCCTTGTCGTAGCCGGCGTCTCCGGCGTCGACGGGCACCGGCGCGGATTTGCCGTCCGCGCTGAGGGTCTGTTCGGTCACGAGTTCAGTCGTCCTTGTTCTGGTGCGTGGCGTGGCCCGGCCGCACGATGGTGGTGAGCGCGGTCTCGACGTGTTCGAGATGCGAGGTCATCGCCGCGACGGCGTCCGCTTCGGAGCCGGCGGCGATGGCGGTGACGATCTCACGGTGCTCGGTGTTCGAGCGGGTCCGACGGCCACCCAATTGGTTGAGAAATGACGACTGGCGGGCCAGCGCGTCCCGGATCTCCTCGATGACCTTGCCGAACACCGGATTGCCCGAGGCCTGGGCGATGGTGATGTGGAACAGCGAATCCAGCGCCACCCACGCGGTGTTGTCGGTTTCGAGGTCCATGCGCTCGACGAGGTGCCCGAGCAGATCCAGGTCGTCGGTGCTGCGGCGCACGGCCGCGTAGCCGGCGACCGGGATCTCGACATGTCGCCGGACCTCGAACAGGTCACGGGCCGAGTAGGTCCCGAAGGTGGGGTTCTCGACCGGCCCGGTGGCGGTCACGAAGGTCCCCTTGCCCGTTTTGGACACGGTGAGCCCGAGTGCCTGAAGTCCCCGCAGTGCTTCGCGGACGACCGAGCGGCTGACCTCGAACTCCTTGCCGAGCGCGGATTCCGACGGCAGCTTCTCCCCGACGGGATACTCGCCGCGCTCGATGGCGCCGCGGAGGTGGGCCAGAACGGCCTCCATCGCGCTGACGCGTCGTGGACCACCGTGTCCGGCTGTCTGGCTGTCAGACAGGTTCATGAGACGAGATCGTGCGGTCGGTCCAACGCTTTGTCAAGGGATCGGCCGGGCGCCTCTATTCAGCCTGCGAGGTCCGCGTCCATGGGGTAACCGCCCGAGAATCGAAAGCCGTGCTGGGCGTCTTCGCAGGTGCGGAGTCCCGTGGTGACAACGGATTCCCGCGTGGAGGTGGCCAGTGTCACAACGTTGTCGGTGCGGTGGATCGTGAGTGGCGATTCGGGTGATCGCGGGGCCGCGGTCCGTGAAGGACTCCTTGAGGGACTCTGGGTCCCTCAAGGAGTCCTTCACGGACTTGGAACACACGCCTCTGGCCCCAGTAGTCCCACCAGTCACAGTGATGGGGCGCGAAGGCCCCCGCGAGCTTCAGACGCGGCTCAGCGCGATGACCGGAAACGGCCTGCTGGTCTTCGACTGGTGCTCGGCCAGCCGCGGGAACGCCTTCGCCTGCTTCGCGAACAGACGGTCCCGAGCGGCTCCGGTGACCTCGATCGCGTGAGCGGTGAAGCTCTCTCCGTCCGCTTCGACGTCGACGGAGGGCTCCGAGATCAGGTTGCGATACCAGTCCGGATGCGCGGGTGCGCCTCCGTTGGCGGCGAAGACGACGTGGCGGTCGTCGTCGGCCAAGAACAGCATCGGCGTCACGTGCCGCCGTCCGGTTCGGGCGCCGGTGGTGGTGAGCAGCAGGGTCGGAAGGCCATCGCCGTGGCGGCCGTTCGCGCGGAACTCCGCGATCACGTGTTCGTTCATGGCCTGCAGGTCGATCATCAACACTCCGGGCGGTTCGGTGATCTTGGCGGCTGGTCAGTCTGCACATCCACGCCCAGGTCGGCAAGCATTTTTCGATCCTCGCAGTTCACGGCTTCCGGAACTGTCGGTGCTGGTGGCGATACTGATCCCGTGTCCCCCGTCAGCCGCGGCCGCAAGCCCGCCAAAAGACCGAAGAGCCGGCGCGTCCACCGGCCACGTCCGCCTCTGGACGTGGCCAGGGTGGAGCGCTGGCCGAAGCTGCTCCACGGCCCGATCGAGCTGTCGGACTGTGTGGTCCAAGGCCAAGTAGATCAGGACCTGGTGGTCCTGGCCGCCAAGCTGACCGCGGGCAAACGCTCGGTCGGTGTCGAGGTGGTGGTCAACGATCGCGAGGTCGACGTGATCGAACTCCACGCCGTTCCCGAGGACGCCTTGGCGGTTCTTCGCAACGGCTTCGAGGTCACCGAGGCACCGCTGACACCCGAGGAGTTCCGGAGCCAGGTCGAAGCGGCGCTGGTCGCCAAAGCGGACCGCGACGCCTGGCTTCGGGAGAGGGTCCCCGAGCTCTTGAAACTGGGGACCGATCCCAGGCCCGAGCTGCCCGAGCGCGCGGTCCAGCTGCGCCGATGGCTCGGCCTTCCCGCCTACGAACCGCTGCCCCGCATGTCGTCGGCCGATCCGTTGCCGCTCGTCCTGCCCCCGCCCGTGCCGGTCACCGGGTTCAGGCTGGCGGTCGCGCTGGCCGAGCTGGACGACGCGATCTGGCGACGGCTCGAAGTCCGCTCCGACGTCACGCTCGCCGGACTGCACCGGATCCTCGCGGCCGCGTTCGACCGTGACGAACGGGGGTATCACCGGTTCGAGACCGCGTACGGAGGCTTCAGCGTCGACGCGCAGAGCTGTGAAGGCGACCGTTTCGACGACGAAGTGACACTCGGCCAGGTCATCACATCGCCAGGCCACCGGCTCGTCTATGAGGCGGAGAGCTGGAGGCACTGGATCCGCATCGAGCAGTTGGTCGCCCTCCCCACAGCACCGAGCTGCCTCGACGGCGAACGCGCCGCGCCTCCGGCCGAGTGCGAGGACCACCAGAGCTACGAGATGTTGCTGGAGGCCCTGCGCGATCCGTACGACGAAGAGAACGAGGAGCTGCTCGAAGAGTTCGGCGGCTACGGCTTCGATCCGGAGTGGTTCGACAAGGAGGTGGTCGACGAGCGGCTGGCCCGGCTGGGCTGACCCGGCGAGGTGGGCTTCGCGCCCATTCGGGTGGTGATCGCTCCGGCGAGCCAGCTGGATTTGATCTCGCCGAACTAGCAGACTCGGCAGCGCCCGAGGGCCGTGTCCCCCCGCAGGTTGGCGATGATCATGACAAGCCTAGGGTGGGAGGACCGGCCCGCGTCAAGCAGCCAGGGATCCGTCTGCCTAGGGGAGGTTTTCGCTGGTGTCGAACGATTCCTTCGTCCACCTGCATGTGCACACCGAGTACTCGATGCTCGACGGTGCGGCGAAGATCGCCCCCTTGTTCAAGGAGGCGGCGCGCCTGGGCATGCCCGCGGTCGGCATGACCGACCACGGCAACATGTACGGCGCGGACGAGTTCTACCAGCAGGCGGTCAAACACGACCTCAAGCCGATCATCGGTATCGAGGCCTATGTCGCGCCGGAGAGCCGATTCCACAAGAAGCCGGTCTTCTGGGGACAGTCGAACCAGCGTGGCGCCGACGAGCTCGGTGAAGGCGGCGACGTCTCCGGCGCCGGCGCGTACACGCACATGACGATGCTCGCCGAGAACTCCACCGGCCTGCGCAACCTGTTCAAGCTCTCCTCGCTCGCGAGCATGCAGGGCTACTACCGCAAGCCCCGGATGGACCGCGAGCTGATCGCGGAGAACCACCAAGGCATCATCGCGACCACCGGTTGCCCTTCGGGCGAGGTGCAGACGCGGCTGCGGCTGGGGCAGCGCACCGAGGCGATCCAGGCCGCGTCGGACTACAAGGACATCTTCGGCGCCGACAACTTCTTCCTCGAGCTGATGGACCACGGGCTGCCGATCGAGCGGTCGGTCCGTGAAGGCCTGCTCGAAGTCGGCAAGCTGCTCGACCTCAAGCCGCTGGCCACCAACGACTCGCACTACGTCACCAAGGACCAGGCCGACACCCACTCCGCGTTGCTGTGCGTGCAGGCGGGCAAGACGCTGAACGACCCGAACCGGTTCAAGTTCGACGGTGACGGCTACTACCTGAAGTCGGCCGCCGACATGCGGGAGTACTGGGACAAGGAGGTCCCCGGCGCCGCCGACTCGACGCTGCTGATCGCCGAGCGCGTCGAGTCCTACAAGGACGTGTACACGCACAAGGACCGGCTGCCGTTCTTCGAGGTCCCCGAGGGCTACGACCAGGGCACCTGGCTGCGGGAAGAGGTCGCACGCGGCCTCAAGTGGCGGTACCCGGACGGCGTCCCGGACCCGTACTACAACGAGCGCATCGAGATCGAGCTCGACGTCATCATCGGGAAGGGCTTCCCCGCCTACTTCCTGATCGTCGCCGACCTCATCAACTACGCCCGTAAGGTCGGCATCCGCGTCGGCCCCGGCCGTGGTTCCGCCGCCGGCTCGCTGGTCGCGTACGTCCTCGGTATCACCAACCTGGACCCGATCCCGCAGAAGCTGCTGTTCGAGCGGTTCCTGAACCCCGAGCGCGTCTCGATGCCCGATATCGACATCGACTTCGACGACCGCCGCCGCGGCGAGATGATCCGCTACGCCACCGAAAAGTACGGCGTCGACAAGGTCGCGCAGGTCATCACCTTCGGCACCATTAAGACCAAGGCGGCCATCAAGGACTCCGCCCGGGTCCACTTCGGCCAGCCGGGTTACGCGATCGCGGACCGGATCTCGAAGGCGCTGCCGCCGCCGATCATGGCGAAGGACATCCCGCTCTCGGGCATCGTCGACTCGAAGCACGAGCGCTACGGCGAAGCGGCCGAAGTCCGCGCGCTCGTCGAGACCGACGAAGAGTGCAAGACGATCTTCGAGACCGCCCGTGGTCTCGAGGGCCTGATCCGCAACGCCGGCGTCCACGCCTGCGCGGTCATCATGTCCTGCGACCCACTGACCGACGCCATCCCGCTGTGGCAGCGCGACGACGGTTCGATCATCACCGGCTGGGACTACCCGTCGTGCGAGAACATCGGCCTGCTGAAGATGGACTTCCTCGGCCTGCGGAACCTCACCGTCATCGGTGACGCGATCGACAACATCAAGACCAACCGCGGGATCGACATCGACCTCGACACCCTCGGCGTCGAAGACCCGGAGACGTACAAGCTGCTCTCCCGCGGTGACACGCTCGGCGTGTTCCAGTTGGACGGCGGGCCCATGCGTGACCTGCTCCGCCGGATGCAGCCGACGGTGTTCGACGACATCGTGGCGGTGGGCGCGCTGTACCGCCCCGGCCCGATGGGCATGAACGCGCACAACGACTACGCCGACCGCAAGAACGCGCGGCAAAAGGTCAAACCGATCCACCCCGAGCTCGAAGAGCCCCTGAAGGAGATCCTGGCCGACACCTACGGCCTGATCGTCTATCAGGAGCAGATCATGCACATCGGCCAGAAGGTGGCCGGCTACTCGATGGGCCGCGCGGACGTGCTCCGCCGCGCGATGGGTAAGAAGAAACAGGAAGTCCTCGAGAAGGAGTTCGTCGGCTTCGAAGAGGGGATGAAGTCGAGCGACCTGGTTCCCGGCGGCTTCTCCTCCGAGGCGATCAAAGCGCTCTGGGACACGATCCTCCCCTTCGCCGGCTACGCGTTCAACAAGAGCCACGCGGCCGCGTACGGCCTGATCTCGTACTGGACCGCGTACCTCAAGGCGAACTTCACGCCGGAGTACATGGCCGCGCTGCTCACCTCGGTGGGTGACAACAAGGACAAGTCCGCGGTCTACCTCTCGGAGTGCCGCCGCCTCGGGATCAAGGTGCTCCCGCCGGACGTCAACGAGTCGGCGCTGAGGTTCGCGGCCGTCGGGGACGACATCCGCTTCGGTATGGGTGCCGTCCGCAACGTCGGCGCGAACGTCGTCGAGTCGATCATCAAGACCCGCGAGGAGAAGGGGAAGTACTCCTCCTTCACCGATTTCCTCGACAAGTCCGAACTGGTGGCCTGCAACAAGCGTGTCATCGAGTCGCTGATCAAGGCGGGCGGGTTCGACTCGCTCGGCAACACGCGGCTCTCGATGATCCAGGTGCACGAGGACGCGGTCGAGGCCGTGGTCCCGCTCAAACGCCAGGAGGCGATGGGGCAGTTCGACCTCTTCGGGTTCGGCGGGGACGACGACGCCGGGGACGCGGTGTCCTCGTCGCCGCTCGCGCATCTGAAGTTCGGGGAAGAGGAGTATCCGCGCAAGCAGCTCCTGGCCTACGAACGGGAGATGCTCGGCCTCTACGTCTCGGCACACCCGCTGGACGGCGCCGAGCGCATCCTGCGCAAACACGCCCCGCGGCCGATCGCCGCGATCCTCGCCGATCCGCCGAAGGAAGGTGAGCTGGTCGTCTCCGGGCTGATCACCTCGCTGGAACGCCGGGTCAACAAGAAGGGCGAGCCCTGGGCGATCTGCACCATCGAGGACATGGACGCCTCGCTCGAGGTCCTGTACTTCCCGAAGTCCTACGCGATGTTCTCCGCCGATCTCATCGAGGACAACGCGGTGCTGGTCAAGGGCAGGGTGAACTGGCGCGAGGACAAGATGTCCATCTTCGGCGGCGGGCTCGTGCCGCTCGACCTGTCCGAGGTCGGCAACGGCGACGACGACCTGCCCCTCGTCCTGCTGGCCGCGGCGGAGAAGATCGACCAGTCGGTGGTCAGCGAACTGAAGCAGACGTTGCTGGCGCACAAGGGCGAGACCCCGGTGCACCTGAAGCTGGTCGGCAAGAACCAAACGGTCTTCGCGCTCTACGACTATCCGGTCAAGGTGACCTCGATGCTGATCGGTGAGCTCAAGGGGATCCCCGGGATCGCCGCCAGCACCTGATGAGCACCTACGAACCCGATCCCCGGCGCTGGAAGGCGCTCGCCGTCTCCCTCTCCGCCGGGTTCATGGGCCTGCTGGACGTCAGCATCGTCAACACGGCGCTGCCCTCGATCCAGCAGGATCTCGGCGCGTCGAGCGGCGGGATCCAGTGGGTCGTGTCCGGCTACGCGCTGGCCTTCGGGCTGGTGCTGGTGTCCGGCGGCAGGCTCGGCGACGCGCTCGGCCGCCGCCGCATGTTCCTGTTCGCGCTCGCCGCCTTCGTGCTGACCAGCGCGTTCGCCGGCGCGGCGCCGAACGAGACGACGCTGATCATCGCGCGGCTGCTGCAGGGTTTCGCCTCGGGCATGATGACGCCGCAGAACAGCGGGATGATCCAGGACCTGTTCCGCGGCGCGGAACGAGGCCGCGCGTTCGGCATGTTCGGCGCCACCGTCGGGATCTCGACCGCCGTCGGGCCCGTGCTCGGCGGCGTGATCCTCGCGGTCTTCGGCGATCCGGAAGGCTGGCGCTGGGTCTTCTACGTGAACGTGCCCATCGGGATCGTGGCGTTCGTCCTCGCTTTGAGATGGCTCCCGAAACCGGAGACACCGGCGAGAAGCCTGCGGGGCGAGATCGACTTCGTCGGCGTCCTGCTGCTGGGTGTCGCCGTCCTCGGCGTCCTGCTCCCGCTGATCGAATCCGAACAGGGCGGGCTCAGCAGCCTGTGGTGGCTGTTCGTGGTCGCGGTGGTCTTCGGTTTCGCGTTCGTGCGCTGGGAACGCTCGATGGTGCGGCGCGGCCGTCCGCCGCTGCTCGACACCCGGCTGTTCACCGGCACCCCGGGTTACGCCACCGGTGCCGCCGTCGGCGCGCTGTACTTCAGCGGGTTCACCGGGATGTGGCTGGTCTTCGCCATCTTCTTCCAGCAGGGCCTCGGCTACACGCCACTGCAATCCGGGCTCGCCGTCACCTCTTTCGCCCTCGGTTCGGCCGTGTCGGCGGCGATCGCGGGACGGCTGGTGCCGAAATGGGGCCGCAGGCTCACCGTCACCGGGCTGGTCATGGTGATCGCCGGGATGATCACGGTCGCCGTCCTCGCCGGACAGGATCCCGGCGCCGCGGCGGGCTGGTGGTTCGCGCTGCCGTTACTCGTCGCGGGTGTCGGTGGTGGCATGGTCATCTCGCCCAACACCACGCTGACCCTGGAATGCGTCCCGACGTCGATGGCGGGGGTGGCCGGGGGAGCGTTGCAGACCGGACAGCGGATCGGCACGGCGATCGGCACCGTCGTGCTGGCCTCGGTCTTCCACGCGGTGCTGGGCGCGAACGGTGGCTACCCGTCGGCGCTGACCGCGGCGATGCTGTGTGCCGCCGTCCTGACGAGTTCGGCGCTTTTACTCGCCGTGATCGAACTTCGTTCCCGCCGGAAGCGGCGTTTGCTCACCGAGCGGGAGGAAGCCGAGCGGGCTGCGGCCGACAGCCAACGCGGCTGAGTCATCCGTGCGTGCCGATGACTACTTTCGGCAAGACCGATGCTCCATCCGAGTGACTGACGCCGTCATCCTCTGGTGCTACTCAGAGCAACCGGGTAGACCTAACGGAGCCTTCACTGCTGTGTCTTGGCTACCGACAGTGGTATTTCTGTCGATCGATCGGGGATGGATCGATCGGCGAAGCGATCGTGGTGAGTCCGGAGTTTTCAGGAATGGACACCCACGGTCACGAGCCGGTGGACGGCCGTCGGCGTCCGCGGGGGACCGTTCGGCGGCAGCCGGCTCACCACCACTGACGAGCCGAGTCCCGGTGAGGCATTCGCGCGGGTGGGTCCGCGCGGGGTCGCCTGGGGAGGTGCACCCGGCCCGGGCCCACTCGCCGCGCGTTCCTCCGAGTGTGTGAACCGCTCCCGGCTGCGAAGATCTTCCACAGATCGAGCGTGGAGGAGCGGTGATGGCGGAGAGTTCTGTACGGCGGAGTCGGCTGCGGGTCTGGTACCGGCCGATGACGATGCGTGATTCCGGTGAAGGGCACCGGGTCGCGACCCCGCTGGAGCTGTTGTTCGACCTGTGTTTCGTGGTCGCCGTCGCGCAGGCGGCCGCTGGTCTGCACCACGCGATCGCCGAAAACCACATCGGGCACGGGGTGCTCAGCTTCGGGATGGTGTTCTTCGCGATCTGGTGGGGCTGGCTGAACTTCAGCTGGTTCGCGTCCTCGTTCGACACCGACGACGTCCCGTACCGGCTGGTGACGCTGGTGCAGATCGCCGGCGGGCTGACCGTCGCCGCCGGTGTCTCGTCGGCCTTCGAGGGCGACTTCACGATCATGGTGGCCGGTTACGTGCTGATGAGGCTGGCGATGGTCGTGCAATGGCTGCGCGCCGCCCGGACCGATCCGCACTGCCGCCCGGCCGCGGTGCGGTACGCCATCGGCATCACGATCGTCCAGATCCTGTGGATCGTCCGCCTCGGCCTGCCGGAGTCGCTGGCGCTGCCGTCGTTCTTCGTGCTCCTGCTGGCCGAACTCGCGGTGCCGATGATCGCCGAACGCAAGCGCTGGACGGGCTGGCATCCGCACCACATCGCCGAGCGCTACGGCCTGTTCACGATCATCGTGCTGGGTGAATCCATCCTCGGCGCGACCACCGCGGTCAAGGAGGGGCTGGACAAAGGCGAGCACACCGGCAGCCTGATCTCGCTCGCCGCCGCGGGGCTCGTGCTGCTCTTCTCCCTGTGGTGGCTGTACTTCGACCAGCCGGGCCACGTCCGGCTGGAGAAGGCGAAGAGCCTGTTCACCGTCGCGAGCTGGGGTTACGGGCACTATCTGATCTTCGCCTCGGCGGCCGCGCTCGGCGCCGGCCTCGAAGTCGCGGTCGACTACGACACCCACACGGGACACGTCGCCTCGCTGCCCGCCGCCATGGCCACGACCGTGCCGGTCGCGATCTACCTGCTCAGCGTCTGGCTGATGCACATCGGCCCGACCAACGAATGCCGCCCGATCGCGATCGGTTTCCCGGTGACCGCGGTGCTCGTGCTCGCCGCTTCGTTCACTCCCGCGCCCATCCACATCACCGCCGGGCTCGCCGCCGCCCTCGTCGTGCTGACGGTGGTCGCCACGCACGGAGAGCCGGTTCCGGGGGAAGGCCCGATCGACGCAGGTCAGAGCCCCGACGCGAAAAAGGGGACCCCCCTGTAAACGCCGGTTTCGGGCCGTGTAATGTTCTCTTCGTCGCCAGGGAAACCGAGCGGCCGCCGGGAACACGAACCAAGCTCCCACCGGATGGTGGTAGAGTGGGTGGTCCCGAACCGGAGAGGTAACTCTAACCCGCTGAAACGGCAGTTTCGAGCAGGTGTTAGAGTGTGCTCCAGACAAAAGCCAAGAAATAACTGCTTCGGATAAGGCCGCGTGACTGTGGTGCGATTCGGGGTGTGTTGCTTGAGAACTCAACAGTGTGCTAGTGAACTAAGCCAGTAGAGCTTA
>NZ_JBIUAQ010000041.1:0-33590 GCF_044547565.1 Amycolatopsis sp. NPDC052450
GTCCCCCAACCCTTCTTCCCCCCCCCCGGGGGGGCATTCCGTGGCTCCCCCGACACACCTCATGCCCCCCGGGCCAGGCGCGAAACGGCCGGCTATCGACACGGATTAACGGCGCGAACTTCCGGCGCAGGACACTAGGCACAAGCAAGGGGGCCATCATGTACTGGGTTCCTCGATCAGGACGACGAAACGGAATAACTGTTCGACGAGAAGTTCATCCCGCCGCCGGCCGACGTGATCTCGAAGCCGAACTGCACTTCACCGACCGTCACGTCGCCGTACCAGCCCCGGTTCTTGATCCAGTTCAGCACGGCGAGCACGTCGACCGAGCCCGCGTTCGTGTTGGAGGTGCGCAGGAACGAGAACACCGCGTTGGCGCCGTTGCTCCCCCGGTAGACGTCCCAGGTGTGGCCGCCGACGGAGACCGTGGTCTCCTTCGAGCCGATCGCGCCCACCGCGCCCTGCTTGTTCATCCACAGCATGATCTCGTAGGCGTTGTTGTTCGCCCAGATGTCGTACGCCGTCGCGTAGGCGCCGCCACCCGGCCTGGAAACGTTGAAACTGCTGGAAAGGCTCCGCAGTCCGCTCAACTGACGGCCGATGTTCTTCGCCGAATGCGGATATGACTTCACCCCGCCGGTGTTCGGGTGGTCCGCCCAGACGCCGAAATTGCTGGAGGAGTTCGCCCAGATCGACTGCGGGCCGGCGCCTCCGCCCCAGACGTTGTTGCGGACGGTGTAGCCGCCGTTCGACCAGCTCCCCCATTTGTCCGAAGAACTCCAGGTGGCGGCCTGCGCCGTCCCTCCCAGCACCAAGGTGGCGACCAACGCCAGGACGACACTGCCCATCAAGGATCGTGCTTGCCTACGCATAGCCGGGTTCCTTCCGTGTCTTTTCACCAAATGGACCGCTACCGCAGAGAAAACGTGCTGATTCTCGAATCGGAGGTGAAGACCAGGTAGACGTCGTGACGTCCACTCAGCCCGGACAACGTCGTGGTGGTCGTCGAGTACGTGTACTTGTCGCCGGTACTGGCGATCCGCGCGGTTCCCGCCAGTCTGCCACGCGGGCCGCCGAGCCGGATTTCCACAGTGGACGTTCCCGCTTCGGCGCGAGCCGTCTTGGCGGTGAATGTCCTTGCCCCGGAACGGAAGTCCACGTCGCTGAAGCGCAGCCAGTCTCCCGCGCCGACACCGACCGCGTCGCCGCGGGCCTTGCTTTCGTCGACCAGTTCGACACCCGAGTAGTCGTCGAAGTCGATCGCCCTGGTGTCCCGGGTCAGGTCGCGCGGCGGGATCTGCTCGCCACGCACGGGGAGCGCCGAGCGCACCCGGATGTCGGAGGCGGACGCGCCGACCATCACGTCGTGGACGGACGATTCCAGCACCCATTTGCCCCGGGTGACGTCCCAATGCCGGAGGTCGGGCACCGACAGGCGCACCGTCTTGGTCTGCCCCGGCTCCAGGCGCACCCGCTCGAAGTCACGAAGCCGCTGATTCGGCTGCTTGTCGCGGGAGACGAGCTGATGGGTGTACAGCTGCACCACCTCGTCGCCGGCGCGTTTCCCGGTGTTGGTCACCTTCACCGTCGCTTCGAACGTCCCTTGTGGATCCGGCTTGCCGAGGCGCAGGTCGCTGTAGCGGAAGTTCGTGTAGGACAGGCCGTGTCCGAAGGCGTAGAGCGGATCACCGGTGAAGTACTGGTAGGTGCTGCCGCGTTTCATGATGTCGTAGTCGAGGATGTCCGGGAGTTCGGCGTCCGACCGGTACCAGGTCTGGGTGAGGCGGCCCGCCGGGTTCACGTCGCCGTACAGCACGTCGGCGAGCGCGTTGCCGGTCTCCTGACCGGCGTGAGAGGTCCACACGATCGCCGGGATGTTCTCCTGCTCCCAGTTCAAAGTCGTGGGATAGCTGTTCTCCACCACCACGACGGTGTTCGGATTCGCCTCGCGCACGGCCTTGATCAGCTCGCTCTGGCTCGCCGCCAGCGCCGTGGAGGTGCGGTCGTGGTCTTCCCTGCCGTTGATGAACGGCATGCTGCCCACGACCACGACCGCCGTTTCGGCCGATCGCGCCGCCTTCACCGCGCTGTCGATGCCCGAAGTGAGCTGCTCCTTGCGGAACTTGGCCGCTCCCGCCGCGTTCGGCGAGCCCAGGGTCAGCGTGCCGTCGGCGGCGACGGTGAGATAGCTGTTCGGCCCGTCCCAGTCGTTCGGGAGCTCGTAACCGGCGTACCTGATGACGACCGTGCCGTCACCCGCGTCCTCCAGTTTGAACTGCTGGTGGACGAACCAGTCCCGTGGCTGCGGTGCCTGGTTGAGGAACGGACTGGTGGCATCGCCGAGATTCTGGCGCTCGACGTACTTCCCGTTCGCGACACTGCGCAAGGTCAGCACGCCGTCGCCCCACTCGAAGGCGTCGAACTGTTCCGTGGCCCCGACGCTGGTGGCGCCGGTCTTCAGCACCGCGCCCGCATCGCCCGCGCCGCCGCTGACGTACTCGCCGGTGGTGGCGTCGCGCAAGGCGATCCTGTCGACGGCCTCGGTGTCGGCGATCTGTGCCCCGCCGCCGAGCCGCGCGCGGATCCCGTCCAGCGGGGTCACCTTGTACGGCAGTCCGCCGGAATACCAATCGGTGTACAGGGTCTTCTCCAGCGGGCCGATGACCGCGACACCGCGCTTCGGGTCCAGCGGGAGGGCTCCGCGGTCGTTCTTCAGCAGCACCATGGCCTCGCCCGCCGACTTGCGGGCGAGCTGCCGGTGCGCCGGACTGTTGACCACGTCCTTGCCGATCTTGGCGTACGGGCCACCGTCCGGATCGAAGTCGCCGAGCCGGAAGCGGACGCTCAGGACATGCTTCACCGCCTTGTCGATGTCGGCCTCGGCGAGCAATCCCTTGGCGAGCGCGGACGTGATGATCTTGATGGTGGGGCCGGGGTTCTGGTTGTCGACGGTGAAGCCGTCGAGACCGGCTTTGAGCGTGGCCGCGAAGCCTTCCTCATTGGTCCCGTAGTACTTCTCGGAGCCTGTCAGGTTGTACGGGGCGGACGCGTCGCTGACGTTGTAGAGCGTCTTGCCGGTCCACGTCCGCACGACGCCGTCGAGGTCGGGGTTGACCGTCGCGGGCCTTCCGTTGACGAGGTTGTACGACCCCATCACGCCGGTCGCCGCGTCGGCCGCGATGGCCGGTTCGAACGCCTGCTCGTCGTACTCGCGCAGCACTCGCGGGCGCAGGTTCGACGACGTGGTGTCGCGGCGGATCTCGTTGTTGTTGGCCAGGTAGTGCTTCAGTACCGGAGCGGTTTTGAGGTACTCCGGATGGTCGCCGGTCATCCCCTTGCCGTACGCCGTCGAGATGGCCCCGGTCAGCAGCGGATCTTCGGAGTACCCTCCTCGTTGCGTCCCCATCGCGGATCGCGCAGCAGGTTCACCACCGGCGCCCACAGCTGGAGTCCCCAGAATCCGGGATCCTGCGAGTGGTAGCCCCTCGCCTCGTCCCCGACGACCGCGCCGACCTGCTTGATCAATGCCGGGTCCCAGGTTGAAGCGAGCCCGATCGCCTGGGGGAAGACCGTGGCGTTCGCGGTCACGACGGTGCCGTTCGTGCGCTCCGTCGTCCAGCCGAGGCCGTGGAGTGCTTCGGTTCCCGTTTTGAATTCGGGGATGCCCAGCCGCGGGATCGCCGGCTGGAACTGGTGCAGCAACGACACCTTCTCCGCGAGGGTCAGCCGCCCCACCAGATCGTCCACCCGCGTGGCCAGTGGCAGGCCCGGATCACGGAACGGAAGAGCGTTCAGCTCGTCCGCGACCGCGGGTGAGGCGAGGCCGAGCACCAGGGCGATCGTCGTGGCGACCATGCCCATCCGGCGTGGGCGGACAAGGAGAGCTGCTCTGCTCATGAAGACTCCATCGCGAGGTTATCGAAGCGCTTCGACGAAACGGGGCGGCGAGATTCGGCGAGTTTCGTGCGGTGGTGATCGTGGGCCGATCGAGCAAGAGATTCGATTGTCGAAACGATTCGACAGTCGCGTTACGGCGATGTTAGCGGACAGGACACGACGAGACAATGCTCGCCCGGCCGTCCCGTGCCACCGGCGTATCCGTCTGGCACTCTCGAACACAGTGGACAGTTCCCAGCCGGAAGGAATCCCGTTGACCTCCCAGATCGAACCCACCGGCCTCACGCTGGAACAGAAGGCGTCACTGCTGTCCGGCCGCGACTTCTGGCACACCGAGGCGATCGAGGCCGCGGGGATCCCGTCGATCCTGCTCTCCGACGGCCCGCACGGCCTGCGACGGCAGGACAGCGAGGCCGACAATCTCGGCGTGCACGACAGCGTGTCCGCCACGTGTTTCCCGCCGTCGGTCGCGGTGGGTTCCAGTTGGGATCCCGAGGTCGCCGCGCGGATCGGCGCGGCCATCGGCAGGGAAGCCCGCGCGGCCGGGGTCTCGGTGGTCCTCGGCCCGGGCGTGAACATCAAACGGTCCCCGTTGTGCGGCCGCAACTTCGAGTACTACTCCGAAGACCCGCTGCTGAGCGGAGTGCTCGCCGGCGCCTATGTGCGGGCCATGCAGGCCGAAGGCGCGGGCGCGTCGGTGAAGCATTTCGCGGCCAACAACCAGGAGACCGACCGGATGCGGGTCAGCGTGGAGGTCGACGAGCGGACCCTGCGCGAGATCTACTTCCCGGCGTTCGAACGCGTCGTGACCGAAGCGCATCCGGCGACCGTGATGTGCTCGTACAACCGCGTCAACGGCGTCTACGCCTCCCAGAACCGCCGTTTGCTCACCGACGTCCTTCGTGACGAATGGGGTTTCGACGGCGCCGTCGTCTCGGACTGGGGCGCGGTGAACGACCGGGTCGCCGCGCTCGCGGCCGGGCTGGACCTCGAGATGCCGGGCACCGGCGGCAGCGGCGACGCCGAGATCGTGGCGGCGGTCCGGAGCGGAGAACTGGACGAAAACGTCGTCGACCGGAGTGTCCGCCGCGTTCTCGCCCTCACCGGCCGGGCGTTGCCGCCGAGCGGCGGCGTGGACCCCGGCGAGCAGCACCGGGTGGCGAAAGAGGTCGCCGCCGACTGCGCCGTCCTGCTGAAGAACGACCGGGACACGCTCCCCCTGGCCACGCGAACCGCGGTGGCGGTCGTCGGCGAGTTCGCCGCGAACCCCCGCTTCCAGGGCGGCGGCAGCTCCCACGTCAATCCCACCCGGGTCGACACCGCGCTCGACGCGATCCGGGCACTCGGCGAATCCGTCACCTACGCGAGCGGCCTTGCCGACAACGCCGTCGAGATCGCCCGTGAGGCGGACGTCGCGGTGGTCTTCGCCGGTCTGGGCGAAAGGGACGAATCCGAGGGCTTCGACCGGGACACCATCGACCTCCCCGCGGCACAGGTGGAGCTCATCAAGGCGGTCGCGGCGGCGAGCAGGCGCACCGTGGTCGTCCTCTCCCACGGCGGCGTGGTGTCGCTGGAGGGCTGGCACGACGACGTCGACGCCATTCTCGACGGCTGGCTGCTCGGCCAGGCAGGCGGCAGCGCACTCGCCGACCTCCTGTTCGGCGTCACCAACCCGTCGGGTCATCTCGCCGAAGGCATTCCGTTGCGTTTGCAGGACAACCCCAGCTACCTCAATTTCCCCGGCGAGTCGGGCCATGTCCGGTACGGCGAAGGGGTCATGGTCGGCTATCGCTACTACGAAACCGCCGAGGTCGCTGTCCGCTACCCCTTCGGCCACGGCCTGTCCTACACGACTTTCGAGACCGGCGAACTGACGGTCACGGCGACGGGCGACGACTCCGCCACCGTCGCGGTGAACGTCACCAACACCGGAACCCGCGCCGGTAAACACGTCGTCCAGGTCTACGTCGCCACCAACGCCGCTCCCGTCCGCAGCCCGGCACGGGAGCTCCGCGCGTTCGCCAAGATCTCGCTCGAACCGGGCGAGACCCGCCGCGTCGAACTCAGCCTCGATCGCCGCGCTTTCGCCTGGTACGACATCGAACTGAGCCGATGGGTGGTCTCGCCCGGCGAGTACACCGTCCAGATCGGCCGGAGCGCCGCGCAGATCGTCGCCGAAGCGCCCCTCACGCTGGCCGGCGACGTCATCATCCCGGTCCTGTCGATCGACTCGACGGTCGCGGAGTGGTTCGGTCACCCGATCGTGGGTCCGAAGCTCGGCGAACTGCTCGCCGGGCAGAGCAACCGGGCCGAGAGCGGCGTGGACTGGATGCGCATGGTCGCTTCGATGCCGATGCGCCAGTTCACCAAACTCACGGCCTATCGGGGTGTCGAGCTGCCGACCGACGCGTTGCCGCGGTTGATCGAGCTGAGCAAGGGCTGAGCCCGTCGAATCGATTCGACTCCCTCTATCATCGGCTGATGGTCACCATCGCAGACGTCGCCCGGGCGGCCGGGGTCTCCCCGAGCACCGTGTCCTACGTGCTGTCCGGACGGCGTTCGATCTCGGAGGACACCCGCCGCCGCGTGCAGCACAGCATCAGCGAACTCGGTTACCACCCGAACGCGGGCGCCCGCGCGCTGGCCAGCAGCCGCACCAACGTGCTCGCTCTCGTCGTCCCGCTGCGGACGGACCTGAACGTCCCGGTGGTCATGCAGTTCGTCGCGGCCACCGTCACCGAGGCACGCACCTACGACCACGACGTCCTCCTGCTGACCAAGAACGAGGGCCCGGACGGCCTGCGCCGGATCGCCGCGTCCGCCATCGCGGACGCGCTGATCGTGATGGACGTCGAAACCTCCGAGCCGCGTCTCCCGGTGCTGAGATCCTTGCACCGGCCGGTGGTGCTGATCGGAGTTCCCGCCGACCCCGGCGACCTGACCTGCGTCGATCTCGACTTCACCGCCGCCGGCGCCGCGAGCGTCACGCATCTCGCCGACCTCGGCCATCGCGAGGTCGCGCTGATCGGCCCCTCCCCCGCGGTCTACAAACGCGGCACCAGCTACGCGGGACGTTTCCTGCGCGGCTTCCGCCAGACGGCTACGAAACGCAAGGTGCGCGCCGGTTCGTTCCCCTGCGCGCCTTCCTACGACGCGCTGCGTGACTGCCTCGACGACGTGTTCGCCAAACACCCCGGCGTCACCGGGCTGGTCGTGCACAACGAGGCCATCCTCGGCCCGTTGCTGTCCGAACTGAACCGTCGCGGCAAGCAGGTTCCCCAGGACATCTCGGTATTGGCCGTCTGCCCGGAGGACATGGCCGAGGCGCAGTCGGTCCAGCTCACTTCGATCGCCATCCCCGCCGCCGAACTCGGCAGCCTCGCCGTCGAGATGGCGATGCGCCGTCTCGACGACGGGGGCCAGGCCGAGGTCCGGCTGCTGTCACCCCGCCTGACCGAACGGGGTAGCACCGGCCCGGCCCCTTCCTAGGCCCGGCGCCGCTTGCCGTGCGCCCAATGTGGCATTGGAGGCGCTGAGCGTCCCCAATGCCACATTGGGCGCGCACTCCCCGTGCCCCTAAGCCGGCGGGACAGCGCCGCGAATAGTCAGCGTGCTTCCTGTCGCCACGATCGTCTCGTCCCCCTGGGGAAAGGCCACCTGCCAGCCGTCGGGCGCGGAGTCGACGTCGATGTGGACGCTGTCGCCCTCCCGGCGGGTGCGGAACGTCGAACCGCCGACGGTGGTGGTGATCCTCGCACCGTCCTCCAGCCGGTACAGCCGTAGCGTGACGCCGTCGGCGTAGTCGTAGTCCGGCCGGTCGTCGACGGCACCCAGCGGCAGAACGGTGTTGGGACGCACCAGAAGCGGGACGGTGAGCATGTCGCAGACGGTAGTCACCCACCTCGGCCCCTGGATCTCGTCGCCGGTGAAGAAGTCGGTCCACACACCGTCCGGCACGTAATGGGTCACCTCGCCCTCATCCGAGAACACCGGCGCCACCAGGAGTGAATCGCCGAGCATGTATTGCCGCTCCAGGTGGGCGCACGCCGGATCGGCCGGGAACTCCAGCGTCATCGCCCGCATCATCGGCGTGCCCTCGGCCGCCGCCTGTGCCGCCGCTTGCCACAGGTACGGCATCAACCGCGCCTTGAGCTTGGAAAACACCCGCAGGACGTCGACGGCCTCCTCGTCGAACAGCCAGGGCACCCGGTAGGACGAACTGCCGTGCAACCTGCTGTGCGAGGACAGCATCCCGAATGCGATCCAGCGTTTGAACAGCGCCGGATCCGGGGTGCCCTCGAAGCCGCCGATGTCGTGGCTCCAGTATCCGAAACCGGACAGGCCGAGCGAAAGGCCGCCGCGCAGGCTCTCGGCCATCGACTCGTACGTCGATTCGCAGTCGCCGCCCCAGTGCACCGGGAACTGCTGCGAGCCCGCCGTCGCCGAGCGCGCGAACACCACTGCTTCGCCCTCCCCACGCCGTTCGCGGAGCACGTCGAAGACGGTCTGGTTGTAGAGATAGGTGTAGTAGTTGTGCATCCGCTCGGGATCGGATCCGTCGAAGTAGACGACGTCCGTCGGCACCCGCTCGCCGAAGTCGGTCTTGAAACAGTCCACGCCTTGTTCGAGCAGAGCGTCCAATTTGGACGCGTACCACTCGCGCGCGGCGGGGTTGGTGAAGTCGACCAGCGCCATCCCCGGCTGCCAGAGATCCCACTGCCACACGTCGCCGTTCGGTTTCCGCAGCAGGTATCCGCCCGCGACGCCCTCGGCGAACAACGGTGACCGTTGTGCCACATAAGGGTTGATCCACACCGAGATGCGCAGGTCCCGCGCTTTCAGCCGCTCCAGCATGCCGACGGGGTCCGGGAACGTCCGCGGATCCCATTCGAAATCGCACCAGTTGAACTCGCGCATCCAGAAGCAGTCGAAGTGGAACACGCTCAGCGGCAGGTCGCGTTCGATCATGCCGTCGACGAATCCCGAGACGGTCTCCTCGTCGTAGGACGTGGTGAACGACGTCGACAGCCACAGGCCGAAGGACCACGCGGGCGGGAGCGCCGGTCTGCCGGTCAGCGCCGTGTACTTGCGCAGGATCTCCTTCGGGCTCGGACCGTAGATCACGAAGTACTCCAGCGACTGGCCCACGACGCTGAACTGCACCCGCGACACCGCTTCCGAGGCGACCTCGAAGGACACGTGCCCCGGATGATCGACGAACACGCCGTAACCGGCGTTGGTCAGATAGAACGGGACGTTCTTGTATGCCTGTTCGCTGCTCGTACCGGCGTCGGCGTTCCAGATGTCGACGACCTGCCCGTTGCGCACCAGCGGCCCGAATCGCTCGCCGAGCCCGTAGACCTGGGTTCCCACCGAGAGGTCCAGCTGGTCGCGGACATGGTGCTCACCGTCGAGGCTCATGAAGCCCATCCCCTTGGCCCCGCTGGTGGTGAGCACCTTGCCGTCCGCGACGAAGTCGACCTTCCACCCCTCGCCGCGACGCAGCCGGACCGACAACGCGCCCGCGGTGAGCGTGTGCCCGTCCTCGGAGACTTTCGCCTCCTCGTCGACGGCCGACAGCTCGAAGCGGGGCTCTCGCGGCAGCCCGCCCTCGAAATGCGTGACGCTCACCCCGATCACGTCCGGCATCGGCGAGGAGAAGCCGACCGTCGCCACCGGTCCCTTCAACAGGTCGCCGCGGTGGCGGACGGGATGGGTCGGCGCGTGCACCACGATCCGGCCGTCCCCCGCGGTGAGGTCGTACACCTCCACCGGATGCGCCGCCTGTACCCCGTCGCGCAGCAGCCAGTAGCCGTTGCTGAACTTCATTTGACCGCCCCTGCCGTTATTCCACGTGTCAACGTCCGCTGGAAGATCAGGAAGAAGGCGATCGCCGGGATGACCCCGAGCAACGCCGAGGCACTGGTCATGGTCGCGTCCATCATCCGCTGGCCCTGCAGCACACCCAGTGCGACCGGGACGGTCTGGGTGTCGTTGGAGATCAGCAGGATCAGCGGCAGGAAGAACTCGTTCCACGTCCAGATGAAGAAGAACACGAACAGCACGCCGAGGGTGGGCCTGCTGATCGGCACCACGATCCGCACCAGGGTCTGCCACTTGTTCGCGCCGTCGAGATAGGCGGCCTCGAGTAGCTCGTGCGGGAATCCGACGAACGTCGAGGACAGCAGGTAGGTGCCGAACGCGGCCTGGATGATCGTGAAGATGATGATCACGCCGAGCTGGGTGTCGTAGAGACCGGTTTCGTTGGCGAGGAAGTACAGCGGGTACGCCAGTGCTTCCTGCGGCAGCGTGTTCGCGATGAGGAACGCGACCAGGATCCACGTACGGCCGCGGACTCTGCCGATGCCCAGCGCGTAGGCGTTCAGCACCGAGATCACCACCGCGAGCACCGCGACCGACCCGCTGATCACGACGCTGTTGAGCAGCTTCTGCCCGAACTCGACCCGGACCCAGAAGTCGATCAGCCCTTGCAGGTACACCCCGTCCGGAAAGGACAATGGGCCGTCGGCCGCGTATTCGGCCGGGGACTTCAGCGCGTTCAACGCCACGACCAGGAAGGGCGCCAGCATCACGACCGCGAGAACGATCAACGACCAGAGCGTCACATGCCGTTTCACGCGTGCTCACCTCGCCTCTGGATCCGGAGGAACACCGTGGTGAGCACGAGGATCAGCACCGTGAGCACGGTCGCGATCGCCGCTCCGTAGCCGACCTGGGTCTTCTCGAAGAAGTTCTGGAACGAGTAGTACGACGGCACGTTGGTGGACCCTCCCGGGCCTCCCCTGGTCAGCACGTAGATCGGTCCGAACACCTTCAGTGCGGCGATGGTGCAGGTCAGCAGGACCACGAAGACCTCGGGCCGCAGCTGCGGCACCGTCACATGCCAGAACCGGCCCCACCACGACGCGCCGTCCAGTTCCGCCGCCTCGTGCAGTGAGGGATCCGCACGCTGCATCCCCGCCATGAAGATGACCACCGGATAGCCGACCTGGATCCACACCATCACGCCCATCACGCTCCACAGCGCGACATCCGGATCCCCCAGCCAGTTCTGGGCGAGCGAGCCGAGCCCGACGGCGGACAGGAGTTCGTTCACCGCGCCCTCGGGCGCCAGGATCCAGCTCCACACGATGCCTGCGACAGCGATCGGCAGCACCTGCGGCAGGTAGACGCAGGCCCGCAGCACGCTGGCCGCCCGCGTCCCGAACCGCTTGGCCACGAAATCGAACAGCGCGGCCGCGATCACCAACCCTGCCACGGTCGGCACGATGGCCATCGCCACCACCAGCCCGAGGTTGTGACGGAACGACGCCCAGAAGACGTCGTCCGCGAACAATCGCCGGTAATTGTCCAGCCCTGTCCACTTCGGATCCCCGGCGCCGGACCACTGGGTGAAGCTGATGCCGATGTTCATCGCGAACGGCACCAGGATCACCGCGATCAGCAGCACCGCGCCGGGGATCAGGAAGAGCAGGTAGTTTCCCCGTCCCCTGGTCATTTGCCGACGTTCGCCAGATTCTCCTCGTAGGGCTTGGCGAGCTCGTCGAGCACCTGCGACGGCTGGGCGCTCGAGGTGATGAGCTTCTGGGTCGCCGAAACGTGGACGTCGTAGTACCCGGGAGCGGGCCAGTCGGGATAGAACGCCAGCCTGTCCTGTGTGGACAGAGCGGTGAAGTCCTCGACCAGATCCTTCAGCCGTGGCTCGGCCGGTGGCGTGGGGCTGTTCACCACCGGGACACCGCCGGCTTCACGCAGCTTGTCCTGGATGGGCTGGGACATCGTGATCGCGATGAAGTCGAGCGCGAGGTCGCGGTTCTTCGCACCCTTGGGGATGACCCACATGTTGCCCGCGGAACCCGAGGTCATCCCCGGCCACGGGACGGAACCCCACTGGAAGTCCTTGATGCTCTGGACCAGCCTGCCGTACCACCAGCTGCCGCTGATCATGATCGGGTACTTGCCCTGCATGAACGACATGCCCATACCCTCCGCGTCGACCCCCGCGGAATCCTTGCTGATGTAGCCCTTCTGGACCCAGTCGGCGAAGGTCGTCGCGCCGTAGGTCCACGCGGCGTCGTGGAAGTCCACCTTGCCGGTGTAGCGCTGGTAGCGGTCCACCCAGCCGCGGTCGGCCTTGGTGAGGGCGAGCTGGTACAGGACCTGGTGCGCCGGGTACTCCGAGCCGCCGACGGCCAGCGGCGTGACCCCGGCACCGGCGAACTTGGCCATGGCCGCGGTCAGCTGCTCGATGGTCCTCGGCTCCTCGAGACCCTGCCGCGCGAACATGTCCTTGTTGTAGAAGATCTTCACGTACTCGGCGTAGTTCGGGATGCCGTACCAGTTGCCGGATCCCATCACGCCGTTCTCGTCGTAACGGGCGGTGGTCTGGAGGGCCGGGGTGAGTTGCTTGTCCCAGCCGCGTTTGACGACTTCTTCGCTGATGTCGGTCAGCAGTCCCTGCTTGGAGAGCAGTCCCGCGGTGGCGTTCCCCTTGTTGTATTCCAGGACGTCCGGCGCGTCGCCCGAATTGAGCACCATCGGCGCCGTCTTCTGGATCTGTTCGAAGCCCTTCTCCTCGAAGGCGACCTTGACGCCGGGATGGGTCGCTTCGAACTGCTCGATCGCCTCGGCCCAGGCCACGCCCATCGCGCTGTCCGGCGGCTCGTAGTGCCACAGCTTCAGGGTTTTCGGGTCGCCGCTGCCGGATCCGGACCCGCAGCCCGCGACGGCCAACATGGCGACCATCGCGGCGGCCAGTACACGCTTCGACATCAGGGGTTCCCTCCAGAGAAGTGGTGATGCTCGCCGGCCATCGTGGCCTCCTCGGAATCCGCGGTGATCCGAACTGTCGAAGCGCTTCGATGGACACGATAGGACCGCGCGCCCGGTCAGCACAACGTCTTGACCGGGCGCGCTCCCACCTCTACTGTCAGGCCCTTTTCGCCTGGGCCGATGTCCGTGAAGGCCTCCTTGAGGGACTCTGGGTCCCTCAAGGAGGCCTTCACGGAATGTCGGGGCCGAAGCGGATGGGGTGGCTCGCGACTGGAGTGGGGTCGAGGGTGCCGGTGCGGGCGAAGGTCGCCCAGACGGCGCGGAGGGCAGCGCCGAAGGCGTCGACCTCGGGCCACGGGACCTTGCCGAGCATCGGGCTGTCCTGCCAGGCCCGCTCGGTGCCGAGCAGCAGCGGCAGCTCGACACAGTGGGTGGCGCCGAACTCGGACCCCTCGGGCCGCCAGTCCAGGCGATACGACCAGACGCCGGCTCCGGCCGAGCGCAGCCGGTCGCCGAAAGCGGTCAGCGGTTCGACGTAGATCTCGTCGGTGCCGGCGGCGCCGGGGAACGCGGTCATGTCATCGGCGTTCCAGCCGTACAACACGTCGAGGTCGCGCACGTTGGCCGCGAAGGACGCCTTGTCCAGCGTGTCCACCGGGATGAACGCGGGCTCCATCGGGTCGCCGCTGAGCCGCAGGTTGGTCAGCGCGGTTTCCCTCTGCGCCGCAAGGATCTCCGAGATCCCGGCAGTGCGCGGGTCGGTGCCGAGCGCGTCGGCGAACACCTGGCCGATCTTCTCCGCTCGTCCAGGCGAACGGGCGCCGAGGCCGAGCGGCGCGCTCTGCAGGATCGCCCGCCGGAACAGACCGCGTGCCTCGGGCAGGTCCATCAGCAGCCGGATGGAGATGCCGCCCGCGGACTGCCCGGCGACCGTCACGTTGTCCGGGTCACCGCCGTAGGCCGCGATGTTGGCGCGTACCCAGCGCAGCGCCTCCAGCTGGTCGGCCAGCCCGAGGTTGCCGGGGCTGACACCGTCCAGATACAGGTAGCCGAGCGCGCCGAGCCGGTAGTTGACGCCGACCACCACCAGGTCGCCTTCGGCCGCCAGCGCACCGCCGTCGTACCAGTCCAGCAATCCGCCACCGCTGGAGAATCCGCCGCCGTGCAGCCACACCAGCACCGGCCTGCGTCCGTCGTCCAGGCCGGGGGTGCTGATCGTCAGGTTGAGACAGTCCTCGCCCTGCGGCAGGCGATCGCGCGGCGGTCCCATCACCCGGTCCAGCCGGGACGGCGGTTGCGGACTGATCTCCCCGCTCGACGGCGCCTGCGCCGAAACGGCGACCGGCGGTGCGAATCGCGCCGCTGTGGCATAGCGAATCGGTCCGGTTCGGACAATCGTGGTCATGGGCACCTCGCGGGTAGGATCGGCTGGTGATCTTGCCTCGCCTGCTGGACGGTCGTTTGAAGTTCCGCCATCTCGTCCTGCTCGACGCGCTGGCCAGGCAGGGCACCGTGGTCGGGGCCGCCGCCGAGTTGCACGTGACACAGCCGGTGGCGACTCGAAGTCTGCACGAACTCGAAGAGATCCTCGACGTGCGGTTGTTCGAACGCGGCCCGCGCGGCATCACCCCGACCGTGTTCGGCGAGGCGTTCACCGGGCACGCCCGCGCGGTGCTCGCCCAGCTCGAGCAGGCCGGTCGGCACGTCGCCGAGCTGGCGGACGCCGAACGCGGCACGGTGGTGGTCGGCACCCATCTCGCGGGGTCGAACATGCTGCTGCCGCGCGCTATCGCGGCGATCAAGACCGAGCGGCCGTACCTGACCATCGTGGTCCGGGAGGGCTCTCCGGAAGCACTGCTGGTGGAGCTGGAAGCAGGCCGGGTCGACCTGATCATCGGCAGGCTGACCGCGCCTTCGGACGAGCGGATCGAACGGCGCAAGCTGTACGACGAGTCGGTGGACCTGGTGGTGCGCACCGCCCATCCGCTGGCGGGCGCGACCGGCGTCGAGCTGGCCGACCTCGCGGAGTATCCGTGGATCCTGCCGGGAGCGGAGACCGCGTTGCGCCGCGAGCTGGAACAGTTGTTCACCCGCAACGGCTTCCCGCTCCCGGCGAACCGGGTGGAGACCACGTCGTTCCTCACCGTGCGGCAGCTGCTGCTGGAGACCGACGTGATCGCCGCGCTGCCCAGCCTGATCACCAAGGACGATCCGAGAATCACCCGGGTCGCGCTGGCGCTGGAACCGATCGGGCACAGCGTCGGACTCACCCTGCCCGCCCAGCGCACGCTCAGCCCGTCGGTGGACGCACTGATCCGCAGCCTGACCGACGTCGCCACCGGCATGTCCCCTTAGGACGGTCATGACAAGGACAGGAAGCGCTCGGCGTTCCCACTGGTGATCAGCTGCCGCTCGGTCTCGCTCAGGAACCCGCTCTTGCGCACCACCTCGCCGACCGGCCGTTCGCCGAGCGGGTACGGGTAGTCGCTGCCGACCATCACCCGCTCGGCGCCGAGCGTGTCCACCAGCAGCCGCAGCGCGCGCTCGTCGAAGACCACCGAGTCGACGTGGAACCGGTCGAGGTAGTGCGACGGCGGGAACTCCGAGGTGCCGATCACGTCGTTCCGCCGATGCCAGGCGTTCTCCATCCGGCCGAGCCAGAACGCGAACGAACCGCCACCGTGCGCGAAGCAGATCTTGAGGCTCGCGTCGATCCGGTCGAAGACGCCGCCGAGCACCAGCGCCAGAATCGACAGATGCGTTTCGGCGGGCATCGCGGTCAGCCACCGCGCCATCCACCGGTCCAGCCGGGGCGAATCGGCCATGTCCCACGGATGCACGAACACCGGGACCCCGAGCGACGCGCAGTGCTGCAGAAAGGTTTCCACCCCGGCGCTGTCCAGATCCTGGTCTCCGACGTGGTTGCCGATCTCCACCCCGCGATGCCCCGCGGCCAGGCAGCGTTCCAGTTCGCGGCACGCCGCGTCGGGATCCTGCAACGGAACCTGGCAGAACGGGATCAGGCGGTCCGGCGCCGGTGCGACGATCTCCAGCGCCAGATCGTTGAAGATCCGGGCGATCCGGCCCGCCTGCTCGCCGGTCCGGCCGTAGTTGAAGAACGCGGGCGTCGGGGAGACCACCTGGGTGCGCACGCCGTCGGCGTCCATGTCGAGCAGCCGGGTCTCCGCGTTCCAGCAGTCCGCGCCGATCCGCCGGAACTCCTTGTCCCCCATCATGATCATCGCCTCACGCTCGGTCTCCGCGCGCAGCCACGGCGCGTCCGGCCCGGCGTCCGCGCGCAGATCCGGCCAGCCGTTCGGCACGTAATGCGTGTGGATGTCGATCAGGCCGGTCATCTCAACCCTTCCCCGGGTGAAGGGCGCCGCAGCCTCCGCAGGTGCGGGCCTTTTCGTCGCCGTAGAACGCGGTGAAGACCGGCGGCAGATCCTCGACGATGTCGCGCACCTGGAGTTCCACTTCGTGCACCAGCGCGGCGCATTCGAGGCAGTACCACTGGAACTTCTCCAGCGTGCCCTCCTCGCGGACGCGTTCGATGACCAGGCCGATCGAGTCGGCTTCCGGGCGCTGCGGCGAGTGCGGGATATCGCCCGGCAGCAGCCAGGTGTCGCCTTCGGAGATACGGACGGTCTTCTGACCCTCGTCGGTCATGATGTTCACGTGCATGTTGCCCTTGAGCTGGTAGAACCATTCCTCATAGGGATCGACGTGGAAGTCGGTGCGCTGGTTCGGCCCGCCGACGATCTGCACGATGAAATCGTTGCCGAGCGCCATGGTCCGGTTGTTCACCGGCGGCTTGAGCAGATGCTCGTGCTCGGCGATCCAGGCCTGGAAATTGACGACGTCGGGAATGCGGGTCATCGCGGGACCTCCGTGCCTTTCGGTAGATGAGCGATCGCCTGGATTTCGATCAGCAGATGCGGATGCGGCAGCTGGTGCACGGCGACCGTGGTGCGGGCAGGGCCCGTTTCGTCGAAGTATTCGCCGTAGATCTCGTTGTAGCCGCCGAAATCGTTCATCGAAACCAGGAAGGTGGTGATCTGGGTGATGTCGGCGAGGTCGGCTCCGACCTCGTGCAGGATGCCGCGGATGTTCTCGATCACCGCGCGGGTCTGCGCCCGGATGTCCAGGTTCGTGGTACCGAGTTCGTCCACTTCGACGCCGTCGAACGTGTTGTCCGGACGCCGGGAGCTGGTGCCGGACACGAAGATCAGGTCTCCCGCGACCTTCACATGCGGGAACCGGCCCCTCGGCTTGGCCAGCCCTGAGATCACTCGCCCGCTCATGCCAGCCCCCGCACCGAAACCCGGCCGAGTCCGGCGATGTCCGCCTCGGCGACGCCGGGCGCGAACGGCACCGCTTCGGTCGCCGCCCCGGCCAGCACCACCTGCCCGGCCCGCAACGGGATGTCCCGTTTCCGGCACAGCTCGACCAGCGCGTGCAGCGCGCGCACCGGATCGCCGAGGATCGCCGCCGTCGAGCCGGTCACCTCGCGGTCCCCGGACCGCAGCCGCACCGCCCGGTTCGCCACCTCGCCGAACGCGCGCCACGGGCCGAGCACGAACCCGGCGGCCGAGGTGTTGTCCGCGACCACATCGGTGTGGGTGAACCGGAAATCGCGGTACCGGGAGTCGATGATCTCGATCGCCGGTGCCATCGCGTCCACAGCGGACTCCACGTCGAACGCGGGGTCGGCGAGGTCGACATCGCGGGCCAGGCGGTACGCGACCTCCGGCTCCACCTTCGGGTGAATGAAGCCCGCCAGCGAGACCTCGCCGCCGTCGGCGACGCGCATCGCGTCGGTGAGCCTGCCGGCGATCACCTCGGACACGCCCATCTGCGCCATCTTCGCCTTGCTGGTCAGCCCCAGCTTGACCCCGAGCACCCGCTCGCCACGGCTCTCCCGGCGGGCCACCAGCGCGGCCTGGATCGCGTACGCGTCGGCGATGTCGAACTCGTGATCGTCGGCCAGGCTCGGGGTGTCCACACGCGAGGTCTGCGCCGTGTCCAGCCGGTCGGCGAGCGCCGACATCTCCTCGGTGGCCATCATGTGCTGCTCCGTACGAGGTCGAGTGCGATGTCCACGATCATGTCCTCCTGCCCGCCGACCAGCTTCCGCCTGCCGACCTCGGTGAGAATCCGCCGGGTGTCCAGTCCGTAGCGGGCGGCCGCGCGCTCGGCGTGCAGCAGGAAACTCGAGTACACCCCGGCGTAACCGAGGGTCAGCGTCTCGCGGTCCACCTGCACCGGCCGTTCCCGCAGCGGGCGGACCAGGTCGTCCGCCGCGTCCTGCAACGCGAACAGGTCCGCGCCGTGCTCCCAGCCGAGCAGGTCGGCGACCGCGACGAACGGCTCGGCCGGGCAGTTGCCCGCTCCCGCGCCCTGTCCGGCCAGCGCGACGTCCACCCGGTACGCGCCGTGCTCGACCGCGGTCACACTGTTCGCCACCGAAAGGGAAAGGTTTTCGTGCGCGTGGATGCCGATCTCGGTGTGCTCGCCGAGCACCTGCCGGTACGCGTCGATCCGCTCGGCGACCCCGTTCATCGTCAGCCGCCCACCGGAATCGGTGACGTACACACAATGCGCGCCGTAGGACTCCATCAGCCTGGCCTGCTCGGCGAGCGCCGCCGGCGGGGAAAGATGGCTCATCATCAGGAATCCGGACACGTCCATGCCCTGCTCGCGCGCCCAGGCGATGTGCTGCGCGGCCACGTCGGCCTCGGTGCAGTGAGTGGCGATCCGGACGCTGCGCACCCCGAGGTCGCGGGCGCGGCGCAGCTGTCCGATGGTGCCGATACCGGGCAGCAGCAACGTGGTCAGCGTGGCGTTCTCGATCACCTCCGCGGCCGCGGTGATCCATTCCTCGTCGGTGTGCGCGCCGAATCCGTACGTCGCGCTGGACCCGCCGATCCCGTCGCCGTGCGCGACCTCGATCGCCGCCACACCCGCCTTGTCCACGGCGGACACGATCCGCCGGACCTGGTCCACTGTGTACGCGTGCCCCATCGCGTGCATACCGTCGCGCAAGGTCACGTCCTGGAGGTAGACCTTCATCCGAGCCACCCCCTCAGTTCGGCGATCCGCTCGGCCGTGCGCAGCGCCGCCGAGGTCATGATGTCGAGATTTCCCGCGTAGTCCGGCAGATAGTGGGCCGCGCCCAAGACTTCGAGGAACACCGAGACCTTGAGCCCGGAGATCTCGCGGCCGAGCTCGGGCACCCATTGCCGGGACACGGGGTCGAACTGCACTTCCTGTTTCAGTGTGTAGCCGGGCACGTAGTCGCGCACCCGCTCGGCCATCAGCCGGACAGACGCCGCGATCTTCTCCCGGTCCGGCTCGCCCTCGACCAGGCAGTACACCGTGTCCCGCATGACGATCGGCGGGTCGGCCGGGTTCAGCACGATGATCGCCTTGCCCATCGCGGCACCGCCGACCTCACGGATCGCGGCCGCCGTCGTCTCGGTGAACTCGTCGATGTTCGCCCTGGTCCCCGGTCCTGCCGAGCGGGACGAAATCGACGCGACGATCTCCGCGTACGCGACCGGCGCGACCGAGGACACCGCGGCCACGATCGGGATCGTGGCCTGTCCGCCGCAGGTCACCATGTTCACGTTCGGCGCGGCGAGGTGCTCGTCCAGGTTCACCGGCGGCACCACGAACGGACCGAGCGCGGCCGGGGTCAGGTCGATCATCAGCTTGCCGTGCTCCTCGGCCACCTCCGCGTGCCGCCGATGCGCACCGGCCGACGTCGCGTCGAAGATCACCCGCACGTCGGCGAACTCGGGAAGCGCGGCGAGGCCGTCGATGCCGCCGTGGGTGGTGGCCACCTTGAGCCTGGCGGCCCTGGCCAACCCGTCCGAGGCCGGGTCGATACCCGCCATCGCGGCCATCCGCAGCGTCTTCGACAACCGCAGCACCTTGATCATCAGATCGGTGCCGATGTTGCCGGAGCCGATGACGGCGACCGGAACCGTTGCTGTCACTGAGTCTCCTCCTCGATCACCGCGTCGACCTCGCCGAGTCCGTCGAGGCGCAGCCGGAACCGGCCCGCGCCCGTGACCGGCACCATCGGGCCGAGCGCACCGGATATCACCACGTCGCCCGCGCGCAACGGCTGCTCGCGGGCGGCCAGCTCGCGAGCCAGCCAGGCGACCGCCACCACCGGCGAGCCGAGGCAGGCGTGGCCCGCGCCGAACGACACCGGTTCCCCGTCGAGCTCCAACGTCATCCCCGTCGCGGCGAGATCCGGGCCGGTCAGCGAGAACGGAGTGCACCCCAGCACCACCGCGCCACTGGACGCGTTGTCCGCCACCGTGTCCACTATGGACAGGTCCCAGGCGTCGATCCGGGAGTCCACGATCTCGATCGCGGGCAGCACGAACTCGGTCGCCCGCAGCACGTCCGCGACCGAAGCGCCCGGCACGTCCAGATCGCGGCCGAGCACGAACGCGATCTCGCCTTCGGCACGGGGTTGCAGGAACCGTCGGTACGGAACGGGTTCGGTGTGCGCGTACAGCATGTCGTCGAACAGCACGCCGAAGTCCGGCTGGTACACGCCGAACTGCCGCTGCACCGAAGGCGCGGTCAGCCCGATCTTCGCCCCGGCGACCCTGGCGCCCGCCGCGACCCGCTCGTCTCGCAGCCTGCGCTGCACCGCATACGCCGCGTCGACATCTTGCGTACCAAGAAGTTCACGCACCGGCGGGCACGTGGTCGCGGTGCTCGCCGCGGTCGCGAGCCGGGCGGCGGCGGCCTCGATCGGCGCGCTCACAGCCGCACGCACACATTCGTCGGCTCGGTGTAGAAGTGCAGCGAAGACGCGCCGCCCTCCCTGCCGATCCCGGAAAGCCCCATCCCGCCGAACGGCGAGCGCAGGTCGCGCAGGAACCAGGTGTTCACCCAGGACATACCGACGTGCATGGCCTGCGCGACCCGGTGTCCCCGGCGCAGGTCCTGGGTCCACACCGAGGACGCGAGCCCGTATTCGGTGTCGTTGGCCAACGCGATCGCCTCGTCCTCGGTGTCGAACGGGATCAGTGCGGCCACCGGGCCGAAGATCTCCTCTCGCACCGGCCGGTCCTTGTTGGTCAGGCCGGTCCACAAGGTCGGCTCCAGCCACGAGCCGCCGTCGAGTTCCGGGCCGAACTCGGGAATCCCGCCGCCGATCAGGGTTTTGGCGCCGGCCTCCTCGGCCAGCGCGAGGTAGTCCAGCACCTTGCGCCGGTGCTCCGGCGAGATCAGCGGGCCGGTGGTGGTCCGCTCCGCCGACGGGTCGCCGAGCCGCAACCCGCGCGCCCGCTCCACCAGCCCGGCCGCCACGTCATCGAACACCGAGCGCTGCACGTACACCCGCTCGGTGCACAGGCACACCTGCCCGGTGTTGGCGAACACCGACCGGGTCAACCCGGCGAGCGTCTCGTCGAGATCGGCGTCGTCGAACACGATGGCGGCGTTCTTCCCGCCGAGTTCGAACGACACCGGCCGGACCCGGGGCGCGACCGTGCGCATCACCTGGGTTCCCGTGGCCGACGAGCCGGTGAACGTCACCCCGTCGATGCCGGGATGCTCGGTCAGGTACTGCCCCGCCGAATCTCCGCCGAAGCCGTGCACCACGTTGTAGGCACCAGCGGGCAAACCGACCTCGGCCAGCACCTCGGCCAGCAGGGTCGCGGTGGACGGGGTCTGGTCGCTCGGCTTGACGACGACCGCGTTGCCGCAGCCGAGCGCGGGCGCGACCTTCCAGGTCAGCAACAGCAGCGGCAGGTTCCACGGCACGATCACCGCGACCACGCCGAGCGGCTTGCGCACCGCGTAGTTCAGCGCCTGCGCCCCACCGGGCAGGTCGGTGACGAACGATTCCTGGCCGGCGGCCGCGATCACGTCGGCGAACGTGCGGAAATTCGCCACCGCGCGGGCCACGTCCAGTTCGCGGGCCTGGGTGACCGGCTTCCCGGTGTCCGCGACCTCGGCCGCGACGAACTCCTCGAACCGGGCCTCGATCCGGTCGGCCGCCCGGCGCAGCAGCGCGGTCCGCTCCCGCACCGGCGTGTCCGCCCAGCCGTCGTGCAACGCCGCGCGCGCACCGGTGACCGCGCGGTGCACCAGCTCCCGGTCGGCCTCGTGCACCCTGGCGAAGTCCGCACCGGTCGCCGGATCGACGGCCGGGAAACCCGGCCCGTCCGGCTCGGCGAACTCACCGTCCACGAAGTTGCGGATCCACCGCACTGACTGCGTCATGCCGTTCACTCTGACCGGACGCGCCATGCGGAACAAATGCGTATCTGCTCGCCAGCTATACCGAAATGCGCATACCCGCAAGGCTCGACCCTTACGTCCTTCCCCCGAACCGAGCGGCGCAACACGCGTGTCGTCCACCTGATCACGCGTGTCGTCCACTCAGTCACGCGAAACCGCCTTAGATCGCCGCGCTTGCCCCGGATACACCAGCGACCACGGCAGGCACAGCGGCCGCGCGTGAAGGCACCCTTCCCTCGGCTCAGCCGAGGAAACTCGGCCTTCACACCTTCCTCAGTACCTGAAGGACTCCAGTCAGGCGCTCGCGTAAGTTTTCGCGGTCGCGGGGATGCCGTGAAGGGCCCCTTTGAGACCTTCACCGTCTCAAAGGGACCCTTCACGACATAGGGAGTCGACGCCGGGCCGCGGGAAGCGCCGAAGAGCAGGGAAGGGGGCCTTCAGACGCAAACCCAGTACATGAAGGGCCTCGTCCGAACACGAATCGCCACTCACGACGGTCCAGCGAGCGTGTTGCGGAACCGATCCCGCGTCGCCACCCCCGCGCTATACCCATTCGGGCATGACAGACCGGGAATTCGGCATTTGTGGCCTATGCCTCACGGTGTAAAGCTTCTGCCCAATCGCCGGCAGCCGCGCTCGGCTGTCGCCCGAGTCGATTGGGTTTTCGCAGATGAACGCACCCGCGCCCCGCAGAATCGCCGCCGCCACGCTCGCCGGGACCACCCTCGAGTGGTACGACTTCTTCCTCTACGGCACCGCGTCCGCGCTGATCTTCAACAAGCAGTTCTTCCCCTCGCTGAGCCCCACGGTCGGCACCCTCGCCGCGTTCAGCACCTTCGCCGTCGGCTTCATCGCCCGCCCGCTCGGCGGCCTGGTGTTCGGCCACTTCGGTGACCGGATCGGCCGCAAGTCCACGCTGGTGGTCTCGCTGATGCTGATGGGCATCGGCTCGACGTTGATCGGGTTGATCCCGAACTACCAGGCGATCGGCATCTGGGCGCCGATCCTGCTGGTCGCGATGCGGATCGTGCAGGGCATCGGGCTCGGCGGCGAAGGCGCGGGAGCGACCCTGATGTCGATGGAACACGCGCCGGCCGATCAACGGAACCGGTACGCCGGGTTCCCGCAGATGGGCACCCCGGCCGGGCTGGTGCTGGCGAATCTGCTGTTCCTCGGCAGCAGCGCGGTGATGCCGGCGAGCGCGTTCGCCGCGTGGGGCTGGCGGATCCCGTTCCTCCTGAGCTTCGTGCTGGTCGCGATCGGCCTGCTGATCCGGCTGCGGATCACCGAATCACCGTCCTTCACCCAGGCGGCCAAGAACGACAAGGTGGTCCGGTTCCCGCTCGGCGCGGCGCTCAAGGTCGGCTTCGGCAGGCTCGCGCTGACGCTGCTGGTGGGCGTCGCGAACTCGGCGGTCGCCTACGTGTTCATGGTCTTCACCCTGTCTTACGGAACCCAGAACCTGCACTACGACCGGCAGTTCCTGATCCTGTCGGTGACCGGATCGGCCGTGCTGTGGTTCGCCACCATCCCGATCTGGACGCGCATCGCCGACCGCCACGGCAGGCGCACCATGTTCGTCGCCGGGTCGGCCGCGCTTCTGCTGTGGTGCCTCGCGTTCTTCCCGTTGCTGAACACCGGCGACGCCGGGCTCGCGATGCTCGCGCTGGCGGGTATGGGCCTGGTCGTCCCGATCACCCACTGCGTGCAGGGCGCGATCATCGCGGACACCTTCCCGGTCAACGTCCGGTTCTCCGGTATGTCGCTGCTGCTGCAGGGCGGCGCGATCCTCGGCGGCGGGCTCGCCCCGATGATCGCCACCGCGGTGCTCAACGCCACCGGCTCGACCACCGGCATCACCTGGTACCTGGCCGCGATCTGCGGCGTCAGCATGGTCAGTGCGATGGCCTTGTTCCGGCTGATCCCGTCCCGTGCCACGGATTCCACAATGGACGGACGCCGCGACGCGGTTCCGCTGTCCGTGAACACCCGCCCGTCCGGGCTCGACGATCATTAGAGTCCGTTTCATGCCGGTCACCACACGCACGGTCGAATACCCCGCCGACGGACTCACGATGATCGGGCACCTCGCGCTCCCGGCCGGCGCCGGCCGCCGGCCCGCCGTCCTGATCGGACCCGAAGGGCCGGGGCTGAACGACTTCCAACGCCGCCGGGCCGACGCTCTCGCCGAGTTGGGGTATGTGGCGCTGGCCTTCGACATCAACGGCGGGCGCTGGTTCTCGGACCCCGACGAGATGCTGGCGTATGCGATGCCCCTGCTCGCCGACCCGGACCGGATGCGGGAGATCGGCCACGCCGCTCTCGACGTGCTGCGCGCCGAGCCGCGGACCGACCCGGACCGGATCGCCGCCATCGGCTACGGCACCGGAGGCGCGATCGCGCTGGAACTCGGGCGGGACGGCGTCGACCTGCGCGCGATCGCGACGGTGAACGCGCTGACCACGGGCCGGCCGGGCGAAGCGGCGCACATCCGCTGCCCGGTCTGGGCCGGGGTCGGCTCGGAAGACCCGATCATGCCGCCCGCGCAACGCGAGGCGTTCACCGCCGAAATGCAGGAGGCCGGTGTCGACTGGCGCCTCGTGGTCTACGGCGGCGCCCTGCATGCCTTCCACCACCCCACGGTCGACCACGCCGTGCTCCCCGGCGTCGGCTACCACGAGCGCCACGCGCAGCGGGCCTGGCACGACGTCGTCGGCCTGCTCGCCGAATGCCTGCCCGAGTGATCCGTCTTTGTCTTACCTCGCAAGCCATTCCGCAGGCGAACTGCCGAGCCGGGAGGTGGGCGACGACCAGCGCGGTGCTGTCTCGCTCACCCGGATGACGGGGCCGACCGGCGGTCAGGTGACCGGGGCCGCGGCGAAATCATCGATCAGAGCTTGGCGTTGCACCAGCATCGAGGATTGGCACAACGAGACCTGGACGCGGTACGACCCGCCTTCGCGGGCGCGGCGGGCGAGCGCGAGCATGGCGCCGTAGCCGGTGAGGAAGTCGCAGAGGTAGCTGATCACCCAGCCGGCGCTGAGCAGGACGGTCCAGCAGCTCGAAGAAGCGGTCGGAGCGCGCTTGCTCGAGCGGCTGCGCGGAGCGCTGTGAGACCTCGACGCCGTCTTGGCCGCCCTGCACTCGGGCGACGTCGACGCCGCACTCGCTCGCGGCGACGTCCACGCCTCCGGCGTCACCGGCACGCTGCTGTCCGAAGAGGACCGGCTGACCGCGGTCTCCACCGGTTCGGAACTGGCGGCCCGCGGGGAGCTGGACTGGTCGGAGCTAGCGGACCATCCCGTGGTAGCCAACACCGTCAGCGGAGCGACGAGCCCGGACGACCGGCTGCCGGGGAACCGGCCCGTGCGCGGCGCACCACGGGTCGCGCTCAGGTTGCCGTGGCCGACGCGCCGCACCGGCGACCCGCTACTGCGGCGCCTGAGCGAGTCCGCTGAACCCGTCGACGCTTGCAGGCTCGCGCGCGAAGTGCTAAGAGAGAATTAGCACTCCGAGGTCGAGAGTGCTAATCACTTCACGAAGCAGAGAGCCGGACATGACAGCTGTGATCATCTTCAGTGCCGTGGTCACGGGCATCGTCGCCATGGTCGCCGCGGCCGCCCGCAGGTACCACCTCGACGATCTCTCCCGGGACTGACAACGGACTCCGCCTATCGAGCCGATGGAGCAAATCAATGGGGTTGAACAAGATCTGGATCCGCACCCTCAGTGATGGTCTTCTCCGAGCCGACCAGGTCATCGGCCTGACCGCACACGCCACACCGTCGATACCCGGCAAGTCACCGCGATGGCTGCTCGACGTCACCATCGCCATCCCCGCGGGCAGCGGCAACAACAGCGGCTGGGACGTGGGCATCCTGCATCGCACGCTGGTCCAGACACCCGTCGAACCCGTCGAGGCTCCCGAAGTGCTCGCCCGCCTACTCTCCCGGCTCGACGAGCCGGACACGGCAGGGATCATCGAGCTGAAGGCCACCCGTTCATCGGACGGCGCGGGAGCGATCCAGTTCGACTTCCATTCCTTCGACGACCGGCGAGACGTATCAAGCCGCCGTTGAAGGGGTACTCCGAAGTCGCGCACTGACACAGGGAGGACCGTGATGCTCGACGACGACAAGCCTGAGGCGGATGTGGCCGACCAGCTTCGTCCCGCCCACCCGGCGGACAGTGACCTCGACGGTGAACCGGCCGAGACGTCGGGTTCGATACCGGAGGCCGATCCCGCCGATGTAGCCGACCAGCGGCGGGATATTCCCGTGCCCACCGGCGAGGAACCGTGGCTCTGAAAGGCTGACGCTGCCGTCCGCGCCAGGGTTAGCGTGGGGCCATGCTGATCGAACATCGAGGGCGGCGGCCCGTGGTCCCCGACTCGGCGTACGTCGCCCCGTCCGCGGTGCTGTGCGGCGCGGTGGTGCTCGGCGAACGGGCCCGGGTCCTGCATGGCGCCGTGCTCACCGCGGAAGACGGGGAGATACGCACCGGGGCGGACGTCGTGATCATGGAGCACGCGCTGGTCCGCGGCCGCGACCGGCATCCCGCGATACTCGGCGACGCGATCCTGATCGGGCCGCACTCCCACGTCAACGGCGCCACCATCGAGGACGAGGTGTTCGTGGCGACCGGCGCGTCGCTGTTCCCCGGCTCGGTCGCCGGCGCCGGTGCCGAGCTGCGGATCAACAGCGTGCTGCACGTCAATTCCCGGCTGGCGCCCGGCGCCGTGCTCCCCATCGGCTGGATCGCCGCCGGGGACCCGGCCACGCTGTTCTCGCCGGATCGGCACGACGAACTCTGGGAACTACAGCGCTCCTTGGACTTCCCGGGCACGGTGTACGGCGTCCCGAGAGGAACCACGATGCGCGAGATCATGTCCCGGCAGACCGGGTTCTACGGGGCGCACAAGGACGACAGGACACTCGAAGACTGATCGAACGCTCACCGGCCCGGACGCTTTCGGCTCACTGGGCTTCCGAGGGGAGATCCTCGTCGGAGCGCACGGGGGTGCCGTAGTCGCCGGGCGGAAAGGCCGGACGATCCCCGGACCGCCGGCGGGCGACCAGCGTCGCACCGACCGCCAGCGCGGCATAGCCGGCCAACCACCAGGTGAATTCGGCCGGAACCCGGCTGGTGAACACCACGTCGACCAGGATCGCCACCGCGAAGACGGCGGGCTCGGCGAGACGGCTGTCTTGAAACCGTAGTTCGGAATCGACGGCGATCGACGCGGCGTCCTCGGCGCGGGTCCGGCGGAAGGCCGAGCCGGCGAGGATCGTGCCGGTGGACAGCGCCGCCCAGCCGAGGGCGATCAGCCAATTCTCCGCGAAGGTCTGTGCCGTGGTGCCGGCGTACATCGCCGCGGCCAGTGCGGCGCCACCGCCGAAGGTGATCACGTACGTCGTCAGATACCAGCCGCCTACGACCCGTAAAGCCGAAGGCCTCCGGTCCGCGACCGGCAGGCCGCCCAGTTCCCGTTCGCGGTACAGCGACGACACCCAGGACCCGAGCTGGGTCGTCGCGAAAACGACGAAGGCGTACCGGCTGTAAGTCGTCTCGCCGTCCGGATCCAGGAGGAATTCTTGGACTCCGAAAGCGATCAACAGTCCCAACCCGGCAAGCCCGAAGCAAGCGGACAAGATCATCTTGCTCGTGGTGTTCGCCGTCTGGCGCGCGCCGACCCGGACGGCGATCAGCCTGGCAGGCGTTTCCACCTCGACACCACGTTCGCCCAGCCACGCGCGGGTGGCCTCGATCTCCTCAGGCGTCGGTTCGCCCCGTTTGGTCCCCATACCCAGTCCCTCTCGTCCGCGTACCGGATGTACGCGTGGCACCGGCCCGTGGTTGCCTCAGCGGGAATGTCCTTTCGACACGCGGTCGTCCGGCGCTGCGTTAGGCTCGGCGAAATCGGGGAGATGAAGGGGGACGACCGTGGTCGACTATCTCGGGCCTGGTCACACCGCTCGGCTGACCGCCGCCATGAACACTTTCCACAAGGCTCTCACCAAGCGCTGGCGGGAAGACGCCGCGACGGCGATCGAGGTGGGGAGTGACCTGACGCAGGGAATTCTCCGCTGCTACGCGCCCGGGCCGAACGAGCATTGGGACTACACGTCCCCCTCCGCACGAGCGCATATCGACTACGGCACGTGCTCCTACCTCGATTGGGTGGAAGACGGCCAGCAGGGTGAACTCAGCGCGGTGACCTGCGCGGGCAAGACCGGTCACCTCGTCGTGCTCGGTGACCGGAATCCGCCCAAGGACGAGCCGATCGTCTGCGGCGTCGGTTCGATTCTCGCTCAGGTGGAGACCTGGGCATGGGACGAGCGGACCACCCTTTTCACCAAGCTGCCGATGTTCGACGCCCACAATCTGAGCCTCCTCGAAGCCGCCCACAACGACTTCCTCAACCTCGGCAAGGGTCTGGGCTTGGAAGCGAAAGAAGGTTCCCCCGTCAGCAACCTCGGCAAGGCCGACGGTCGCGAACTGGGAAGCAATGTCGAGGCGCTGTGGAGCGAGCGCACGCATTACACCGACTGGTGGGCGAGCTGGACCGGCTTGTCCGCCAACCGGGCGAAAGACGGATTCTTCGCCTCCGTCGGGCCGACCCTGCAAAACCAGTCCGGTATCACCGGCGCGCTGGCCAACCTGTATTCCTTGCGCGCCGCGATCGTGGAAATGGCGCGTAACGACGCACTTTTCGCCATCCAGCAGGCCACCAAGGCACTCGGCGAGACTGAGACGATCACCACCGATCTCGCGAGCACCTGGAAGGTGGTGGCCGGAGCAGGCGCGGTCCTCGGCGTCGCGGGCATCTGGTTCCCGCCGGCAGGCGGTGTCGGCGCCGTGGTGGGGCTGGTCGGTTTCCTCGGCGAGAACCTGCTGCGACCCGGCGAACGGGAAGGGTACGCGCACGGCGTACGGGAGGTCGTGTTCCGGCTCGGCGGCGATATCGACGAACTCAACAACGAATTGACCGTCCTGGAGAGCGAATACACCGCGAAGGTCGCCGAATTGCGATCGCGGATCAGTCAGATCAAAAGCTTCAACCTCGAATTGTACGATCTCAGCCTGAACACGGCGACCGGTGACCCGAAGACGCACGGCGGCCATTTCACCGTCGACATCAGCACTGTGCTGGAAATGGCGAAGTGCTGCTACGACACGGCCGAGCTCTATGAACCGCTACTACGGATCATCAAGCACACCGAGGTGGCCGACAGGCATCTCGCCGACGAGGACGGGAAACAGACCTGGGCGGATATCGAGCTGGCCGATATCCGGGACGCGCTGGCAGGCTTCCTGAGCACCACCTGCGCCCGCTACGCACTGGCGGGAGACAACACCGTGGCCGCCGCCAAGGCCTACGGGAAGACCGACCGGGCCGCGAAAGAGGCGACGGACAGGATCCTGGCCGACTGGGAGCGCGTGGGGAAGCAGGGCAATCCCGTCCCGCACCGTCCGGCACCCGGTTCCGGCGCCGACACCGCCCGGACGGACCGGGAGGAGATCGAGCCGACGACACTGCCGCCCTGGTTGCACCCTGGGGAGAACCCCACCCGGAACGACGAGGGTGACTACGAGACGGAGCGGCAGCCGGTCGGCTGACCGCTCTCCGCCGCGTCACAGCGCGGGCGGCGGCAACTCCACGAAGAACTGCGCGGAACCCGGGCGGACCACGGTGACGACGGCCTCGATCACGGTCCCGTCTTCCGTCCGGGTTTCCCGGCGGCGTTGCATGGCGGGCACACCGGCCTCGCTCTCGAGCAGTTCGGCCTCGCGCGCGCCGAGCACGACCGGCTCGAGGTAGACCTTGAGCGGGCCCAGCGGAATCTTCTTCGCGGCGAAATAGCGCAGGCTCACGAAGTCGGCGAGGTCCTCGTCGAGCAGGTTCGGCGCGACCGAGAAGAGGATCGCGTGCCGTTCGAGAGTGCGCGGCCGCTCCTGGAGGTCGAGCTTGACGCGCACCAGCTCGACGACCGCGGCATCCGGGTCCGCGCCAGCGATCTCGACGACGGCGTCGCCTGCCCGCACGATCCGCTGGGACACCACCTGATGCCTGCCCGGCACGCCTTTCTCCGCCGCGCCCGGGGCGGCGAAGTTCAGCAGGTTGATCTGTTGCCGGACGTCGGCGACGAACGTTCCGTGCCGTCGCCTTCGCACGACCAGCCCGGCGTTGGCCAACTCGTTGAGCGCTCGCTGCGCCGTGGCCCTGCTGACCCCGTACTGGCTCTGCAGTTCCGCTTCGGTGGGCAATCGCGCGCCGGGCGGGAGGTCGCCACGCTGGATCTTCTCCTCCAGCTCACGCCGGATCTTCAGATGCAACAGCGTGGCCATGATCGAACCATACAAATCGCGATTCGATCGGTCAATCGGACTATTGACCGGTCTAAGCGTGTTTTGTACGGTCATTTGCAGGCTCGGGAGGAGACCGCAAATGAAGATCATCGTTGTCGGCGCCGGAATCGTCGGCGTGAGCGTGGCGCGTGCACTCGCCGTCGCCGGGGCGGACGTGGTGCTGCTGGACCGATGGGGCCCCGGACGCGGGACGACCGCCACGACGTTCGCGTGGACCAACGCGAACCGCAAAACCGATCCCGCCTATCACCGGCTCAACGTCGCCGGAATGGAAGAACACGAGAGACTCGCCAAGGAACTCGCTGGCACGCCGGCATACTTCCGCGGTGGCGGCCTCCACTGTGCGGACGCGCGCGGCGAATCATGGCTGACCGAGAACGTCGAACGGCTGCGATCGCGGGACTACCCGGCGCAGTGGGTCGATCGCGACGAAGCCCGGCGGATCGCCGGTGACGTGCGCATTCCGGAAACCACCACGGCGATCGCACACTTCCCCAGCGAGGGTTACGTACTCCCGGAACGCCTCCTCGCCGCCGTACTCGACGATGCCCGCGGACACGGCGCGATTCTGACGATCGGTGAGGTCGTGGCCGTTGACGACGGGCCGGAGCGCGCGTCCGTCACGCTCGCCGACGGAACGATCCTCGGCGCCGACCGGGTCGTGGTCGCCACCGGCCGGTGGACCGACCGGCTCGCCGCGCGCAGCGGTTTCGACATCCCCATGGTGACCGACGCCCATCGCGGCTCCCCGATCGTCGGCCTGCTCGGGTACGTACGCTCCCCCGCGATCGACCTCCGCTGCGTTCTGCACACCCCGGACCTCAACCTCCGCCCCGATGCGAGCGGCGCCGCCGTGGTGCAGGCGCTCGACCTGAGCTCCTCCGTCGACCCCGCGGACGGCGAAGTCGACGGCGACATCAGCGCCGCCGTGGCCGCGCGGTTCACGGCCCTGACCGGTCGTCCGTCCCCGGAAATCGACTTCCGCGTGGCGATCCGGTCCATGCCCGCCGACGGGCACACCATCGCCGGATACCCGCCGGAGACCTCGCGGATCTACTTTCTCGTCACCCACAGCGGGATCACGCTCGCCCCGGTCCTCGCCCGGCTGGCCACGGCGGAGATCGTCACTGACACCGCGCAGGACGCCCTCGCCGCCTTCCGCCCGGCCCGGTTCGCGGGAGTGCCGCGCTCGGAACCCGCGGTCGAGCGGCCCACCCGCCTCGGTGAGCAGTGAATCCTTTGCGCGCCAACGCCACACCTGGACATGTACCCCCTACGGGTATAGTGTTCCTGGCGATCGATCGACCTCAGGAGGAGCCGTGCAGCGTCTTCATTCGCTCGACCCGGCGGACGCGCCTGCCAAGTCGGCCGAGTTGCTCGACGAGCTCATCGGGCGGCGCGGCCCGGCAGGCCCGATGGTGACCGCGATGGCCCACTCCCCCGCGCTCCTTCAGGGATACCTCGACTTCTCGAGGGCCATGAAGCGGGTGAAGCTTTCCCAGGCGCTGAGCGAAAAAGTCTCGCTCGCCCTGCAGGAGTGGATCGGGTGCGCACTGTGCCTCGACGCGCACACTCACGCCGCGCTGAAGGCCGGGCTCAGCGAGACCGACGTCTCGCTGGCCAGGCAAGGCACGTCGACCGACCAGCGTGAGGCGGCGTTGATGGCGTACGCGGTCCGTGTACTGGCCGAACCGGCTTCGATCCGCGACGAGGACGTCGCCGAGTTGCGCGAGCACGGCTGGAGCGATCGGATCATCGCCGACACGGTGGGACTGGTGGCACTCAACCTGCTGACCGGTTCGTTCAATCTCGTCGCAGGACTCGAACCCGCGTCTGCCGAGCAGTCCACAAAGGAGAAACCCGCTCATGTCCACTGAGCACGAACACCACGGCCACGAACACCACGAGCACCACGCGGGCAAGGCGTCGTGGGGCATGGCGGCGTCGGCCACCCTGCACTGCCTCACCGGCTGCGCCATCGGCGAGGTGCTCGGCATGGTGATCGGCACCGCGCTGGGCTGGGGCAACGTCGCGACCATCGTGCTCGCCGTCGCGCTGGCGTTCGTCTTCGGTTACGCCCTGACCATGCGCGGCGTGCTCCGCGCGGGTGTCGGCTTCAAACAGGCCCTCAAGGTCGCCCTCGCGGCGGACACCGTGTCGATCCTCGTCATGGAGATCATCGACAACGCGGTGATGGTCGTCGTACCCGGCGCGATGGAAGCCGGCCTCGCGAGCTGGCTGTTCTGGGGCGCGCTCGCCTTCGCGCTCGCCGTGGCGTTCGTGCTCACCACCCCGGTCAACAAATGGCTCATCGGCCGCGGCTCCGGGCACGCGGTGGTGCACGCCTACCACCACTAGGAAGGCCCGATGGAGACCATCACGTACCACGGCTTCGACGGCTGTCCGCTCCACGCGGTCTCCCTCGGTTCCGGGCCACCCCTGGTGCTTCTGCACGGGGGTGGCCCGGATCATCACAGCCTCGTCCCGCTGGCCGAGCGGCTGGCGGACCGGCACACGATCGTTCTCCCCGACGTGCGCGGATACGGCCGATCGGTATGCGCCGACCCGGCCCGGCACACCTGGACCCAGTACTCCGACGATGTCGCGGCGCTTCTCGACCACCTGGGCGAACAGCGTGCCGTCATCGGCGGAACCGGGCTCGGCGCCACGATCACCCAGCGCACCTGCCTCGAACATCCCGGCAGGGTCCGCGCCGCCATCCTGATCAGCGTCGAAGACATCGAAGACGACGAAGCGAAGCAAGCCGAGATCGCGTTCATGGACGCGTTCGCCGAACGTGTCCGGACCGGCGGTATCGAAGCGGCGTGGGCGCCGGTTCTGCCCGGGCTCGCTCCCGTCATCGGCGCGCTCGTACGCGACGCCATCCCGCGCTCCGACCCCGCGAGCATCGCCGCCGCGGCCGCCATCGGCCACGACCGCTCGTTCCGGTCCGTCGGCGAACTCGCCGCCATCACGGCCCCCACCTTGGTGTTCCCCGGCATGGACGAACGGCATCCGGCCGCGCTGGCGGAGAACGCCGCCAGCGTCATACCCGATGGGCGTCTCGCGCCGGTTTCCCTGTCGAGCACTCTGCGTACCGCCGAGGATCTCGCCGACGCGTTCGCGCCCGCGATCCGCCGGTTCCTCGCCGAACAGCACGGTGATTAGCCGACGGCCTGGTGGCTCTGCCGTGGGGGGGGGGGGGGGGGGGGGGGGCGCCCCCGGCGCGGCCGCGCGGGGGGTGGGCGGACACCGCC
>NZ_JBIUAQ010000041.1:33600-72503 GCF_044547565.1 Amycolatopsis sp. NPDC052450
GTCGCGAAAGCCACTTTCGCGACGCCAGGCGTCGCGAAAGTGGCTTTCGCGACACGCTCCAGCGGCGCCGCCAGGACTGTCCATTGAGGACAGGACCGTCAGCCCGGCACACCACTGAGGCGCTCGTGCGGCACCGAAAGTGCCGCGCGAGCGCCTCGAACCGGATGTCAGCCGGCTGTGCTGCGGAATCCCTTGAGCCGCAGGCTGTTCGTGACCACGAAGACCGAGCTGAACGCCATCGCGGCGCCGGCGATCATCGGGTTGAGCAGGCCCGCCGCGGCCAGTGGCAGCGCCGCGACGTTGTAGGCGAAGGCCCAGAACAGGTTGCCCTTGATGGTGCGCAGGGTCCGCCGGGAGAGCCGGATCGCGTCCACCGCCGCCCGCAGGTCACCGCGGACGAGGGTGATGTCCGACGCCTCGATGGCGACGTCCGTGCCGGTGCCCATGGCCAGCCCGAGGTCGGCCTGTGCCAGCGCGGCCGCGTCGTTGACGCCGTCGCCCGCCATCGCGACCACTTTGCCCTCGGCCTGGAGCCGCTTGACCACGTCGACCTTGTCCTTGGGCAGGACCTCCGCGATCACCTCGGTGATCCCCACCTCCGCCGCCACCGCGCGGGCCACGGCCTCGTTGTCCCCGGTGAGCAGGATCGGGGTCAGCCCGAGCGCTCGCAGCTGCGTGATGGCTTCGGCAGAGGTCGGCTTCACGGTGTCCGCCACCACCAGGACCGCGCGGGCCGCGCCGTCCCAGCCGACGACGATCGCGGTCCGGCCCGCCTTCTCTTCGGCGGCCTTCGCTTCGGCGAGAGCCTCCGGCAGGTGATGTGCCCAGTCCTCCAGCAGCGAACTGCGTCCGGCCAGCACCGCCTTGCCGTCGACGATCCCTTGCACACCAAGGCCTTCGATGTTCGTGAAGTCCTCGACGGCCGGGAGTTCGCCGACCCGGTCCCGCGCGCCGGCCACGATGGCTTGGGCGATCGGGTGTTCGGAAGCGTTCTCCAGCGCACCCGCGAGCCTCAGCGCCTCGTCGGCGTCGACGCCGTCGGCGACGTGAACCTCGACGAGCGCCATCCGTCCGGTGGTGACCGTGCCGGTCTTGTCCAGGACGACCGTGTCGACCGCGCGGGTGGATTCCAGCACTTCCGGGCCCTTGATCAGGATCCCGAGCTGCGCGCCCCGGCCGGTGCCGACCAGCAGCGCGGTCGGGGTGGCGAGGCCCAGTGCGCACGGGCAGGCGATGATCAGCACGGCGACCGCGGCGGTGAACGCGGCCGACGCCGTGCCGCCCGCCCCGAGCCAGAAGGCCAGGGTGCCGACGGCGAGCGCGATCACGATCGGCACGAAGACCGCCGACACGCGGTCCGCCAGCCGTTGGACCTGCGCCTTCCCGGTCTGCGCGTCCTCCACCAGTTTGGCCATCTGCGCCAGCTGCGTGTCGGCGCCGACGCGGGTCGCCCGTACGACGAGCCTGCCGCCCGCGTTGACCGTCGCGCCGACCACCGCGTCCCCCGGCGCGACTTCCACCGGCACGCTTTCCCCGGTCAGCATGCTCGCGTCCACCGCGGAGCTGCCTTCGGTGATCACGCCGTCGGTGGCGATCTTCTCCCCCGGCCGCACGACGAACAGATCGCCGACGGCCAGCCCGTCGACCGGGATTCGCTCTTCCTCGCCGTTCCGGAGAACGGCGACGTCCTTCGCACCCAGCTCCAGCAGCGCCCGCAGCGCGGCACCGGCCCGGCGCTTGGAACGCGCCTCGAAGTACCGCCCGGCGAGGATGAACGTCGTCACCCCGGCGGCGACCTCGAGATAGATGTTGCCGTCACCGGCCATCCGCTCCACGGTCAGCTCGAAGGCGTGCGTCATCCCGGGCGTTCCCGCGCTGCCGAACAGCAAGGCGTACAGCGACCACAGGAACGCGGCGAGCGTGCCCATCGAGATCAGCGTGTCCATGGTGGCCGCGCCGTGGCGCAGATTCGCCCACGCCGCCTTGTGGAACGGCCACGCCGCCCACACCAGCACCGGCGCCGCGAGCGTCAGCGAAATCCACTGCCAGTAGGTGAACTGCAGCGCGGGCACCATCGCCAGCAGGATCACCGGCACCGACAGCACCGCGGAACCGATCAGCCGCTGCCGCAACGGCGCGATCGGATCGGCCTCCTCGGCCGGCCCGTCCGGCTGTTCCTGCTTCGGCGGAGCGGGCAGGGCGGCGGTGTACCCGGCCGCTTCCACCTGCGCGATCAGCCGCTGGGGCTCGATGTCGCCGCTGTAGGTGACCTTCGCCTTCTCCGTGGCGTAATTGACCGTGGCGGTGACGCCGTCCAGCTTGTTCAGCTTCTTCTCGATGCGCATCGCGCACGACGCGCAGGTCATCCCGGTGATCGCGAGTTCGACCTCGGCCGTGGTGGCCTGGTCCAGATCGGAAGTCATCGTGGTCACTCCTTTCCGGCTCGCGGTCAGCCGTGTCCGCCGTGGCCGTCATCGGCCGCCGGGGGTGGGGTCTGGTTCTGGGTGGCAGAAGGGGCAGGGGTGCCCGCGGTGGCGACGGTGAACTCGGCCGTGCGGACCTTGCCCTGATGCTGGAAGTCCAGGAACAGCCGGTAAGTGCCGTTCGACGGGACTTCGGCGAAGAAGGTCACCGCGGGGCCGGGTTTCGTACGGCCGTCACCGGGTTCGCCGTCCGGGTGGACGTGCAGGTACGCGAGGTCGCCGCCGCGCAGCGCCACCAGATGTCCGTAAGCGCCGAGGTACCGCTCCAGATCGGTCACTTCGCGGCCGTCCTTGGTCACCGTCAGGGTGACCTTCGACGACCGGCCCGGGGTCAGGTCCCCGTCCAGGCGGACCTGGTAACCGTCGACGTTCGCGACGCGTGACGGCCGGTGCTCGACGGGCTTGAACTCCCCCGCCGCGGCGACGTCGACGCCCAAGGTCGTGGCGCTTCCGCCGGTCGGCTTGAAGTCCGCGAAGACGCGGTACGAACCCGCCTGCGGCAGCGCGAGCGGCACCGTCCAGAGGCCGTCCGCGCCCAGTTCGGGGTGGATGTGCTGGAAACCCGCCGTGTCGCGGCGGACGACGATGAGGTGCATCCGCTTTCCGTGCTCGACGTCGTAGCCGGTGACCGGCGCGCCGTCGGGTCCGAGAACCTTGAAGGAGAAGTGCTGGCTGGTCCCCGGCGTGAGCGTCGTGGTGGTGGGCGTGAGGGTGTAGCCGCCCCTGGACGACGCGAGCCCGCCGGGCTCGTCGGTCGGCGCCGCCTCCGCGACGGTGCCGCTGTGAGCGTCCCCATGCCCGGCGTCCTCGCCGCCGGGCAGGCCGGCTGCGCCGGCGAAAGGACCGACAGCGGTGCCTGCGACCCAGGCGCCACCGGCGACCAGGGCAAGCGCCACACCGTAGGCGGAGAGCTTCGCAACTGTGTTCATCTCGAGTCCCTTGTGCGGGCCGTGCCCGCGGTCAAGGAGCCGGACCGCGAATCAGGCGGTCAGCTCGTATCCGGCTTCTTCGACGGCCGCGCGCACATCCGCGACCGCGGGTTCCTCCGCGCTGACGACGGTCACCGCGCCGGTCGGCAGGTCGACACGGACAGCCGTGACGCCGCCGATCTTCCCGACCTCTTCGGTGACCGAGCTGACGCAGTGACCGCAGGTCATGCCGGTGACGGTGTAGGTGGTCTCGCTCATCGTGGTTCTCCTCGGATTCGTCGCACTGCTTCAGGAACGGACGAGGCGGGCGATGACGTCGCTCGCCTCCTGGATCTTCTCGTCGGCTTCGGCGCCGCCCTTGGCGATGGCGTCGGACACGCAGTGCTTGAGGTGTTCGTCCATCAGCCCCAGCGACACCGACTGCAACGCCTTGGTGGCCGCGGACACCTGCGTGAGGATGTCGATGCAGTACTTGTCCTCTTCGACCATCCGCTGCAGGCCCCGGATCTGCCCTTCGATCCGTCGTAGCCGGGTCAGGTATTCGTCTTTGCCTTGCGTGTATCCGTGCATCTCTCGTCCTCCTGAAACCGACTTTACATACCCTAGGGGGGTAGGGCAACGGGCATACCCCCGTGGTGTATGTCACGGCGCGCCTGAGGCGTCATCACCCGCCCACCCGGCAGCGCGGAGCACCCTTCAGCGGGCATGATTGAGGCGTTGACGGATCCCGGACTCGAGGAGTGAGCGTGGTCGATCACGGCGCCGGCACGGAAAGCCAGCTCAAGCGCCTTCGGCGTATCGAGGGGCAGATCCGCGGACTGCAGAAGATGGTCGAAGAGGACAAGTACTGCATCGATGTCCTCACGCAGGTCTCCGCGGCGACCCGGGCGCTGAAGTCGTTCTCCCTCGAACTCCTCGAACAGCACATGGCAAGCTGCGTCGTCGACGCCGCGGCGAAGGACGGTGCCGAGGCGGACCGGAAGATCCGCGAAGCCTCCGAAGCGATCGCGCGCCTGGTTCGCTCCTAGCGTTCGACGCGGCGAGCGGGCGGGTGACGTTTCCCGTCACCCGCCCGCTCGCTGATCACCCTTGAATCCGACCCGGACATGGGCGCCGTCGCAGAACGGCTTCTTCGCCGAATGTCCGCACCGGCACAGCAGGTGAGTACGCCCGCCGATCTCGTATTCGTTGTTGTCGTGGTCGACCAGCCGGACGGGCCCTTTCACCTGATACGGCCCGTTGTCCACGACTTTGACGACGACAGCCGGCTCAGCCACGCTCTCCTCGGCCATCGACGTCAGCCGACCACCTCGTAGCCCGCCTTTTCGACCGCGGACCGCACCAGCCGCGCGTCGAGCGCCCCCTCGCTCACGACGGTCACCTCCCCGGTGGCGATGTCGGCATCGACGTCTTCTGTCTACTTAGGACACCAAGCTGCGGTGGGGGGGGGGGGGGGGTGGGGGGGGGGGTGGGGGGGGCGCACAACAAAGGGGGGCCCGGCCGCCCCCCCCCCCCCCCCCCCCCCCCCCCCCCCCCCCCCCGCGGCCCCAGCCCGAAGCGCCACTCACACTGCGAAGGCGCGACGAAGTGGGGCCGGTCATCGAGACCGGCCCCACCTCTCTCACCCCACCCTGGTCAGAACGTGAGGGTGAATCCGTCGATCGAACCGGTGTCGAACCTGTAGACGTCCTGGGCGCTCAGCTTCCAGGTCCCCTTGGCGTTCTCGCCGGAGGCGTCGACCGTGTAGGTCTCGTGCACTCCCGAAGCACTGCCCGTGCCGCCCGAGGTCTTGAGGCGGTAGGCCTTGCCGCTGGGCCCGATGAGGTCCAGCGCCAGGTCCGCGGTGTAGGTGTGGCTGATGTCCACCTTGACCGGCAGCGTCGAGGACGCCCTCCCGTCACATCCTTCCTGGGTGATCGAGCTCGTCACCGCGGCACCGGCGTCCGGAATCGCGACCGGGGTGGTGTTCGACTTCGCCCCGCACGTCGGCCCAGGGCCGCCGCCACCGATGAACGACACGTTCAGCAGCTTGTTCAGCGAGCCGCTGCCGGGATTCTTGACGACGCCGTCGGACGCGTTGTTGACCAGTGCGTCCCGCACCTGCTTCGGCGTCGCCGACGGGTTGGCCGCCAGGTAGAGCGCGGCCGCGCCGACGACGTGCGGCGTCGCCATGGAGGTGCCGTTCATGACCGCGGACCCGCCGTTGCTCGGGCTCAGCGACGTGATGTTGGAGCCCGGCGCGAAAATGTCCGTGCACGAACCGTAGTTCGAGAACGACGACCGGTTGTCGCTGGAGTCCGTGGCGTTCACCGTGATGGCTTCGGGAACCCTGGCGGGGCTGGTGTTGCAGGCGTCGGTCGACGCGTTGCCGGACGCGACGCCGTAGACGACGCCCGACGCGATCGACTTCTTGAGCGCGTCGTCGCCCACCCCGGGCGCGTCCATGGTAAGGCTCATGTTCGCCACGGCCGGCTTCTTCGCGTTGGCCGTCACCCAGTCGACGGCGTCGATGATGCCCGAGTCGGGCCCGGAGTTGTTGCAGCCCAGCACCTTCAACCCGACGATCTTGACCTTCTTGGCGACCCCGTAGGTCTTGCTGCCGATGGTGCCGGCGGTGTGACTGCCGTGGCCGTTGCAGTCCTTGCCGTCACCACCCATGAAATCCTTGCCGAGACTGGCCCGGCCTTCGTACTCCGGATTGTCGGGGTTGATGCCGCTGTCGAGGTCGTACGCGGTGACGCCCTCACCGCTGTTGTTGTAGGTGTACTTCTTGTCCAGCGGCAAGGTTTTCTGGTCGACGCGGTCCAGACCCCACGTCGGGTTGGCCTGCGTGTCGGTGCCGCGGGCGGTGCCGTCCTGGTAGACGGCCTTGACCGACGGGTCCGCCGCGAGCCGCCGGGCCTGCTGCTCGGTCATCTTCTTGACCGAGAAGCCGTTCAGTGCCGCGGACCAGGTGGACCGCACCTCGCCGCCGAAGCGTCCGGTCAGCGACGACGCCGACGCCTGCGCGGTAGCGACGCCATCCTTCAACACCACGATGTACTGGTCGCCGTAGTGCTGCTTCGCTTGCACCACAACGCCTTCGGCCTCGGCCGCGACGGCGTTTCCGATGCCCAGCGCCAGCAAGGGAGTCAACGCGCCTAAAGTCAGCAGTAATTTACGCATGGATGATCACCTCAGGATTCTGTGAAGTCACTGGACGGTGAGCGTGTACGTGGCGGTCGAGGTCTTGCCGGAGCCGTCCTTCGCCGTCACGGTGATCGGATAGGTCCCCGCCTTGAAGGGCGCGAAGACCTGCATCGTCGAGGTACCGCCGCTGGAAATGGTCTGCGGGTTGAAGGTCGGCGCGAACGTCAGGTCCGAACCGGCGGCCGAGAGCATGATGGAACCGCTGCCACCGGCCACGGACACCTTGGTGCTGACCAGGAAGCCGCCGCGTGCGCTGCCGGATGCGGGGTTGAGCGTCACCGTGAGGTCGCCCGGCTCGCTGCCGCCCTTGCCGACGGTGAGCGTCAGCGTGGTGGTCACGGTGTCGGTCGTTCCCTTGCCGGACACGGTGATCGTGTAGTCCCGTTCGGGCGTGCCGGCCGCGGTCTCGATCGTGAGCTTCGCGGTGTCTCCGGACTTGATGGTCGAGGGCTGGAAGGTCGCCTTGGCGCCGTCGGGCAGCCCGGACGCGGTCAGTGCGACGTCCTCGGCACCGTTCTTGCCCGGCTTGCTCGTGATCGACGTCGAGACGTACTTTCCGGGGTCGACCTTCGCCGAACCCGGCGAGGCCGCGAGGGTGAACTTGTCGGTGCTGGGCACCTCGCCGATCTGCTGCTTGACCCAGTCGCCCATTTCGTTGTTCAGGCGGCTGTAGACGCTGTACCACCGGAAGTCGCTACGGCTCCACGACGTGATGCCGACGACGACACCGTTGACGATGAACGGGCCACCACTGTCACCGGGAAGCACGGTCTTGCGACCGTCGGAATACCCGGCGCAGATCATCGTCGCCGGGTCGACGCCGTTCTCCACCCCGGTGCACTGGTTCGCCGGGACGATCGGCAGCGTCAGCTTCTGCAAAGTGACGTCGGCGGGGCTGTCGTTGTAGCTCTTCTTGCCGTAGCCCAGGCTGAAACCGTCCTTGCCCGGCGCCTCGAGGCCGGTGTCGGCGGAGGTGGCGACCTTCGCGTAACCGCCGGCGGGGACGGGGATGTCGCCGTCTGTGGTGATGATCGCGACGTCGTAGCCGTTCCAGGGCTGGGTGAACTTCGGGTGCAGCTGGTAGTCGACGGCCTTGAGCTGAGTGCCGCCGGTGCTCACCAGATCGTCCAGTCCATAGAGGACGGACTTCTCGCCTGCCAGTTCCTTGCAGTGCGCCGCGACCATCACCTTGCGGGGCGCCACGACGGAACCGCTGCAGCTCTGCCCCTTGGGCCGCGAGCCGCCCTCACGGAGAGCCGCGATGGCGAAGGGATGGTCCTTCACCGAAGCCGGCACGCCCCCGATGCCCAGGGCATGGGCGCCGCCGGGAACCTGGACGTCACCGGTGGGAGCGATCGCCGACGCGGTCGGCTGGGGCGCCGCCCCGGCGGTTCCGCCGGCCACGGGGATCGACAGTGCCGCCACACCCAGTGCCAGCAGTCCGAGGACTCTTTTCCTTTTCACGGTGTTTCCTTTCAGCAGGGAGGAAATCAGAAGGTCAGGCCGAAGCTGTCGAGCACGCCGGTGTCGAACCGGTAGACGTCCTGGACACGCAGTTTCCAGTCGCCGGAACGGTTCTCGCCCGAGGTGTCGACGGCGTAGGTCTTGGAGAGGTCGACGGTGCTTTCACCGCCCGCCTGCTTGAGGTTGACGACCTTGCCGCTCGGCGTGACGAGGTCGATCTTGAGATCGCCCGTGTACGGGTGCTTGATCGCCACGGCCACCGAAGTGCCGGCGGTTCCCTTCACGTCGCAGGAACCGATGGTCACGGTGCTGCCCACGGCTTCACCGGCGTCCGGGACGGCGACGTCGTCGGTGCTGGTGCCGCCCGCACAGGACGGCGGGTTCGGCGTGCCTCCACCGAGGAAACCGGTGTACAGCAGCTTGTTCGGCGACCCCTTGACATCGGAGATCTTGCCGGGGGTGGCGTTGTCGAGCAGCGCCTTGGTGACCTGCTCCGGGGTGGCCGACGGGTTCGCGGTCAGGTAGAGCGCGGCCGCGCCGGCGACGTGCGGGGTGGCCATCGACGTGCCGCTCATCTGCTGCGTGCCGCCGCCGTTACGGGTCGAGGTGATGTTGCTGCCCGGTCCGAACAGATCGGTGCAGGTCCCGTAGTTCGACGACTGCGAAGAGTTGAAGATCGACCGCTTGTCCTGGATGTCGCTCGCGGCGACCGTGATCGCCTCCGGCGTCCGGGCAGGCGAGACGTTGCAGGCGTCCTGCCCCTCGTTGCCGGCCGCGACCGTGACGGTGATCCCGGCCCGGACCGCGCCCTGGACCGCCTGGTCCACAGTGGACGTCGCGCCGCCGCCGATGCTCATCGTGAGCACCGCGGGCTTCTTGGCGTTCTTGGTGACCCAGTCGATACCGGACACGATCGTCGACCACGGCGCGCTGGAATTGCAGCCGAGCACGCGGACGGCCACGATCTTCACGCCTTTCGCGACACCGTAGGTCGTGCTGCCGACCGTTCCGGCGACGTGCGTGCCGTGGCCGTGGCAGTCCGAGGCGTCGCTGTCGTTGTCGACGAAGTCGTAGCCGCTGCTCGCGCGCCCGCCGAACTCGGACTGCCGGTAGTCCGTCCCCGTGTCGAGCACGTAGACCGTGGCACCGTCGCCTTTGTTGGCGTAGCCGTACTTCTTGTCGAGCGGCAGATCTTTCTGGTCGACCCGGTCCAGGCCCCAGGTGGGATCGTTCTGGGTGTCGGTCGCGTGCGCGAGGCCGTCCGGTTCGACCGAGGCGACGGCCGGATCCGCGGCCAGCCGCCGAGCCTGCGCTTCGGTCATCCGGCCCGCGAAGCCACGCAGCGCGGCGTCGTAGGTGCGAGTGACCTGCCCGCCGTATTCCGCCGCCAGTGACCGAGCCTCGGCGGCGGCCGACGGCCCGGCCTTCAAGGTGACGAGATAGGAACCTGGAATCGCGTCCGGCGGCCATGCCTGAACAATGGGCCCGGCAGGCGAGGCAAGGGCGGGTACTGCCGTCAAGCCGAGGGCGAGTGCCAGGCCGGCAATGACCACAGCCCTTCCTTGGCGGATATTTTTACGCATCGAGTCACTCCTGAAAGTGGGGAATCAACACCGGAGACGTGGTGACAACAGTGAGTTATCCGGGAGGCGAGAACAATAAGTATCGCGTTCGGCCTGCTACTCAATTAAATGTCGACGCCGCTGAACTCAGTGCCGTAAGCCCATTAAATAAGTGACCTCATCAAAGAAAAAACACGTGCCGATGCCAGATCGAAGCAGTTCGCCGGTTCAGAGGCGGGACAAATGCTCGCCGAGCACCGCGCGCGAAGGCAGATCGAGCTTGTTCAACGCCCGGCTGATATGGACCTCGACCGTCCGCGCGGACAGGAAAAGCCGTTCCGCGATCTCGCGGTTGCTGAGATTCTGCGCGGCCAGACGCGCCACTTCGAGTTCGCGCGGCGACAAGGCCTGGCCGTAGCCGCGGCGACCACGTGACGGGGTGGTGGGATCGTGGCGCGCCAGGAGCCGGCGGCATCGCTGCGCGTCGGCGGCCGATTTCAGGGAACGGTAAATGGTTTCGGCCGAGGTCAGCGCGCCCAGCAGTTTCCGGTGGTCGCCGAGTTCGGCATAACACTCACCGGCGAGTTCGCTCGCGCCGGCGGCGGCATGGGGGCGCGGCAAAGCCTGATAGGACAACGCCGCCTGGCTGAACAATTCGACAGCGTCGGCGGGCCGGGCCCTGGCGAGCAGCCCCCGGCAGAAGAGAGCCGCCGCATGGGCGAGCGGCGCGTCCCGGCCGGCAATCCCCTCCTGGTACTCGGCGACCAGGCGTTCCGCCGCGTCGGTCTCGCCTCTGCCGACGAGAACCCGGACGGCGGGCGGGAGGAGTTCGGCCGCCCAGACCCAGTTGTTCTTCCGGCGCACACTCTCGAGTCCGCTCTCCGCGAGCCGCGCGGCGGCGGGAAGTTCCTTCGCCGCGAGGAGGACGGCCACCCGCCCCGCGAACGCCGACGCCCGCTGCGGCACGTTCCCGGCCGCGAGCGCGAAGGCGGTGTCGAAGTTCCGCGACGCCTCTTTGCGACGTCCGTTGCCCAGCTGGTACCAAGCCAGCGCGAGCAAGGGTTCCGCGGCGAGCGAACTGTCCCGGCCGACGCGGCTCACCAGCCCGAGGACCTCGGCCTCCACCTCCGGCCAGATGCCCATCACGACGTCGAGCCGGAGGTCCGTCCCGGCCGCGAGCGCTTCCAGGTAGGGCTGTTCCTCGTCGTGGACCAGCCGGCGGGCGGTGGCGAGATACGTCCTCGCCACCGGGTAGTACCCGTTCCAGGCGGCCGCGTCGGCGAGGTTGATGTAGGTCCGGCTGACCTGCCTGCGGACCTCGGCGGACCGGGGCGAGACCGGAAGCGTGCCGACGTCCTGCCAGACCCCGGGATCGGCCACCTGCATCCGCCCGGACACCCGATTCGCGGTCACCGCGGCGATCAGTTCGACGTCGCGGGTGCCCTTGCTGGCCTGTTCGGCCTGGTCCAGCCAGCGCAGGTTCTCCTCGACCGGCACCGGCCCGATATGCGGAAGCGCCAAGGTGATCAGCCCGCGGGCGAGGAGCGCACGCCGGCCGTCGAGATCCGCGATGGCCAGCTCGATCTCGGAACGGCCCGCGTCGATCTGCCCGACCTGGTTGATCAGGAGCCGGCCGAGGTTGATCCGGATCTCGCCGCGAGCGGCCTTGCTCATCGGCCAGTCGTGCGCCGCCGTGCGCAGCAGCCGCAGCGTGGATTCGCCGACCAGTCCGTACGCGGTCTCCCGGCTGAGCCGGACGGCGAAGTTCTCCCTGCGCGCCCGAGTGAGCGCGGAGTCCCCGAGCGCGGCCTCGAGCAGCCGCACGGCTTCGTCCGGCCGGCCCTCGGCCGCCGCCTGGTCCACGGATTCCGAGACAGACCTCGCCCACTCGTCGAGCTCACCGGCCTCCCGGTGGTGGTACGCGACCCGCCGCGGTTCCGGCTCCTCCGAACAGGCCAGCAGCCGCGCGGCGCCGGAGTGCAGCTGAGCGCGCCGCGGGCCCGGGATGGCGGCGCGGACCGCGTCCGCGACCAGCGGACTGCGCACCGCGTAGCGATCGTTTCCGAGGTCGCGCAGGAACCCCGCGGCCATCGCCTGGAGCAGGTCGTCGACGATTCCGGCGCTGTCCGAACCCGCCACGGCGGCGAGCGCCTTGCCGCCCGCCGGCCTGCCGAGGATCACCGCGGCCGCCACGACCGCCGCGGCGCCTTGCTCCAGCACCGCGAACCTCGCGGCGAGTTCCGCCGCCCAAGCAGCGGGGACGACCTTCTCCGAGAGCTTCATGCCGGCCTGCGTGTCGAGTCCGGAGATCGCTTCCAGGACCGCGGTGACCGCGGCGGCCACCCCGCCGGTTCGGCGATGGACCCGCTCGGCGAGCTCGCGCGAACCGGCCTTCGCCTCGACGTCAGCGATCCGCAGCGGCTTCAGCGTGCATCGCGCCGTCACCCCGGAGCGGGGAGGCCACCAGGTATCGCGAACGGTCCGTTGCTGCAGCCGGAGCGAGGAGCCGGTCACGACGGCCAGCCGTTCGGACGGCCGGGCCGCCAGCAGGCGGAGGAAGTCCTGGGTCTCCTCGTCGGCCTCGTCCGCGTCGTCGACGATCAGGACGGTGCGCTCCGGCAAGGTCAGCAGTTCGCGGAGCGCACGGTGCACCAGGTGGCGATCGGAGCCGATCGGCGCCGGCAGGACGGCGCCGAGTTCGGGGAGCAAGGGGTGCAGGACCCCGGCGAGCGGCGACAGCCGACCGGCCATCCCCGTCCACCTGCCCGCGACGGCTCCCAGCGCGTCGAGCAGCGGTGCGAGCGGCGCCGGATCGGGCTCCCGCACGCAACGGAGCTCGATCACGGTCCGCTCCTGAGCAGCCGCGGAACGCGCCACCCGGCGGAGGAGGTCCGTCTTACCGGAACCGGGTTCGCCTTCGACCACGACGAAGGCGAACGGCTTGGCGATCTCCCGTTCCACCCAGGACAGTTCCACCACGGCGCCCCTTACTTCAGCGTGAACGACCCCGGCCCGGCAAGCATCACCCCGGACCACAGTGGTCGCCAGCTTGTGCGCAATAAGTGAGGGCACGTAGTGAATGGGACCGTTCCCGTAACCGAGGGTGGAGGCACCCCGGTATCGCCGCCACTAGACTGGGTACGAAAGAAGCCGGCAGTACGGGGTCAGTGTGGGAACAGGGTTGGGACATGCCGGTGGCGCGCCGTGCGTCAACCTCCTGAACGGGGGTACCCGGTCATGGTGAAGGCGACCACGACAGCGGCGGGCACCGACCCGTTCGTCCACCCGGCGCTGTTCTACCAGGGGGCGGACGACTACCTGGCGGGCACTGTCCCGTTCATCCAGCGGGGTTTGGAGAGCGGCGAGCCGGTCGCGGTCTCGGTGCCCGGCCCCAACCTGGAGCTGCTGCGGGCCGCTTTGGGCCGGGACGCCGAGCGGGTACTGCTGCTGGACATGACCGAGGAAGGCCGCAACCCCGGCCGGATCATCCCCGGCGTCCTCCGCGCCTTCGCCGACGACCACACCACCCGGCGGGTCCGCATCATCGGCGAGCCCATCTGGGCCGAACGGTCCGAGCTGGAGTACCCGGCGTGCGCCCAGCACGAGGCGCTGATCAACCATGCGTTCACCGGCCGCGAAGTCACCATCCTCTGCCCCTACGACGTCACCCGTCTCGACGCCCGCGCGCTGTCCGACGCCGAAGTCACCCACCCGGTCCTGATCGACTCCACCGGAGAGCGCGCCAGCACCGGCTACGACCCCGACCGCATCATCACCGGGTACAACACCCCGCTGCCCGAACCGGCCCCGACCGAGCCGGCCGGATACAGCGTCCTCGAAGCCGTCACCGGCGAGGCCGCTTCCCTGGCTCACGCCCGCGCCGTGGCCCGTGACCAGGCCCGGCGTGCCGGCCTCACCGACGATCAAGTGGCGGACGTCCAGCTCGTGGTCGCCGAACTCCTGGCCAACAGCGTGGACCACGGCGGCGGGCAAGGACGGCTCAGCATCTGGTCCGAGGCGGGCGGGCTGGTCTGCGAGGTCCACGACACCGGCCGCCTGACCGACCCGCTGGCCGGACGGCGGCCCGCCTCCCCCGGTCAGCTACGCGGCCGCGGGCTCCTGCTGGTCAACCACCTGTCCGACCTCGTGCGCGTCCACACCGGCCCGCAGGGCACCACGATCCGCGTCGTCTTCACTACGAAGCGTCACTGACTCCCGTCAGCGCTACAGCGTTTGCGCGTGTCTGGCTCAGCGCCGGGCGCTGCCACTCGTCCAGTTTCGGCCAGGCGGCGGTCAGGCGACCCTGAGCAGGACCGGGCTCCCGGTGACGGTGACGTCGGCACCGGGCGTGACCGGTGCGCTCGTGCCGTCGAGTTGTTCGACCGAGGTGGTGCCGTGGGCCGCCGGGAGCCGAGCGGACCGGTCGATGGTCCACCAGATCAGGAACGTCCGGCCGCCCTGATCGAACCGGCACTGCCACAGGTGATCGGGGAGCCCGGCCGTGCGACCTTGCCCGCACGAATGGATCCGGCTGCCCGCCAGCCACCGGTGCAGGCCCTCGACGTGGCGCGCCGCCTTAGTGTGCGGGCCGCCGACGGGCTGCAACACGATGGGGATCTTGGCGCTGCCCCAGTTGTAGAAGTACATGCGGCGGTATTGCGCGTAAAGCCCGGACAGGAAGAACCGGACCGCGTGCTGCGCGCCGCGTTCGGCGTCCACGGGCCGCTGACTGTTCACGTCGTACGCCGATCCGGTGCTCCAGAGCCTGATGCCGGCGCCGGCCTCGTGCAGTACCTTCTCGATCTCGTTCGCCAGTGGCAGCATCGTCTCCGGCGGGTCGGAGTCGTTGCGGGGAGCCAGCTTCACCGCGCCGGCGTCGCAATGGTCGTAGCCGCCGAGCTTGGCGAACCGCCGCAATTCGTCGAACGCCACGGGATCCCAGAGCTCGCCCATGGACGGGCACACCACGGTCACGGCCGGGTCGACGGATTTGATCACCTGGCTCGCCCGGCGCGTCATCTCCACCAGTTGCGCCGTCGAACCACTGAAGAAGTCCTGGTGATTGGCCATGTCCCACAGCTCGTAGGCGCCGATCCGGCCGCGGTACCGCTCGGCGACGGTGCGCACGAAACGCTCCCAATCCGCCAGGTCGTCGGGCGGGCCGGAGCGAGAGTCGTCGGTGTAGACCGATTTCGGGCTGTTCGGGCTCGCCCACGACGGGGTGCCGCCGAAGGTCAGGGTCACCGGGAGGCCTGCGCCGCGGGCGCCGGTCACGAGCCGTTCGAGCGTGTTCCAGTCGTACCGGCCGCGAGCGGGCTCCAGGTTCTGCCACCGGGTGCGCGTGTTCCACAACCGGACGGACCCGACCTCGAAGGACGGCATCTGCCCGGTGTTCGAATTCGCCGTCACCCCGACGAATTCCGGATCGAGCGCGCGTGGCGCGTTCGTCCACATCGACGCCTGGATCGGGGCCGGCGCCTGCCGATCGGTCGGGGTGGCCATGGCGCCCCCGGCGAGCAGGACGACCCCGAGGACCGCGACGAGCGCGAGGTTCGACGGCGGCCGCCTGCGATCGGGCGACGTCCGCGTATCCGACGGCGGGTCGGCGTGCCGGACGACGGTGTCCGGAAAGGCGGCGTCACCCAGGTCCGCGCGCTCCCACAACCGGTACAGCTTCGCGAGTTCCTCCCGGTTCGCCCCGCACGCGGTCGCGATCGCCTCGATCGGCGCGAACGTCGTGGGAACACTCCGCCCGGTGCAGTAGCGGTGCACGGTCGACCGGCTCAGATGCACCTTGCGTCCGAGCAGTTCGTAGCTCAGCCCGCTCCGCTGTTTCCGCTCGGTGAGAAGTGCCGTCAGCGCGGCAACCGCCTCGCTCGCCATACCGCTGAGCCCCCTCCGCGCTACGTATCGGTCTCCCGATTCAGCCGCCTGCCGGGAGCCCCTGAACGGAGAACAGTGTCCCACCGCCTGCCTCTCGTCGCCCTGGGTTCACGTGATCGCGTCTCCCGGCTCCGACGTCACCGCAGGTCAAAGGCCGGGTTTCGTCCCACCGTCTCGTTCCTGACGTTTTCGCTTGCCTCGGCACCTCTCGCTGAGCAGCGTGGACCCGGAGGCGAGACAGGGGAGGAATCGGCATGAAATCGCACGGGAAACGGATCGGCGCGCTGGCGGCCGCGCTGCTGATGACGGGCGCGGCAGGCGTCCCGGCCGCCGCCGCGTCCGCAGCGCCACAACTGACGACCAGGGCGGACTTCAACACTCCGGGCGGCGGGCAGATCGTCGAGCACCTGCGAAAGCTGATCGATGGCGCACCCGCGAACTCGACCATCAGGACCGCGCAGTTCCTTCTGCGGGACGAGCCGATCGCGGACGCACTCGCGGAAGCGGCGGAACGTGGCGTGCATGTCCAGGTCCTGGTCGACGGGCGGGCGACGGATCATCCGAACTACCAGGTCCTGAAGAACCGGCTGAAGAAGACCGGTGACAAGAAATCGTGGGCGAAGAGCTGCGCGGACGGCCGAGGGTGCAACGGCGGGAACGCGATGCACAACAAGTTCTTCCTGTTCGACCGAACGCTGGACGCGGCGGCCGTGGTCGCGACCGGATCGGCCAACCTCAGCGAGAACACGACGGGCGGCAAGGGCGGCTGGAACAGCTACTACACCGACGTCGGGAACGCCGCCCTGTTCGCCAGGTACAACGACTACTTCACCGACTTGCGCAAGGTCGCGGAAGGGGCCACGGCGAACCCCGACTACTACGAAGCCAACCCACCCGTCATCACCGGGAACACCAAGAGCTACTTCTACCCGAGGCTCAAGGACGAGGGGAACGACACGGTCGAGAACTCCTTGAAGGAGGTCGGATGCTTGTCGGAGAAGAGCAAGATCCGCATCGGCGTGTGGTCACTCACCCGGATGAAGATCATCGAACGGCTGCGACTCCTGGCCGCCATGGGTTGCACCGTGGACATCGTCGCTTTGCGGATGACCGCGGGCGCCTGTGAAACGCTGATGAAGGGGCAGCCGGATCGCGTGCGGCTTCGCGGCTTCAAAGCCGGGAACGAGCACGGCATCCACGAGAAGAACATGATGATCGAGGGCGACTACCTCAAGCCGGGCACCAAGGTCGTCTTCACCGGCAGCCAGAACTTCAACAACCCGTCCTTGCACGAGAACGACGAGAACGTCATCCGGATCTTGGACAACGACGGGATCTACCAGAGTTTCGTGAAGAACTTCGAGCAGGTGGCCGGCGCCGCCGACGAGGAGATCAAGTCCCCCGCGGACTGTGTGAAGATGCTCCCGCCCAACGAGCCCGACCCCGCCGAAGGGTAAGAGGACCGCACAGCGCCCCCAATGCCACATTGGAGACACAGAACGTCTCCAATGTGACATTGGGGGCACCCGCTACCCGGCGACCGAAAGAGTCAAGGCCGCCAGGTGTCATTCAGCGCCAGTGTGCAGCCACCCGAAGCGGCGCCGGCACGATTCGCCCCTGATTCCCAGACGACGTTGCCGCCTTCCTTGCGGATGTACTTGTACTGGAAGGCGGCATCCTTCGGCAGCGTGACGCTCGCCGTCCACAATGGATAGTCGACCGAGGCCATCGGCACGGCGTTCGCCGGATTCCACGCACCGAGTTCGGCGCGGTCGCCGACGACGAAGATGTTCTGGCCCCATGAAGTGGTGGCGTTCACCGTGAACTTCGCCGACACACCGGTGCAGGCGGTGCTGTACCGCTGCTTGACCACCGACGGTGTCTCGACCGGGGCACCCGCGTCGATCGAGTGCGCCAGCCGGATGAACTGCGCCATCGACCAGGCCAGCGGTGTCGCCCCGCCGGTGCCTTCGCCGAAGGTGAAGCCGCCCGTGCTCGGCCGATCCCAGACCTGTTCGGGGATCAGGTAGCCGGGATTCGCCGCGGCGGCCATGGCGGCGAGATGCGTTGTCGCCTGGCGGCCGTTGGCCAGTTCGTACTCGCCGCGTTCACCGGTGAGAAGTGGCCACAGCCGTCCGACCCCGGCACCGGTGTAGGGGCCGCCGGAAGCGGTTTCGCCGTAACCGTCGTGGTTGTACCGGTACCACATCGGACCGTTCGGGGTGTTCACCTTGAGCGTCGAGTCCACCTCGGGCAGCGAGGCGGCGACGTCCGGATCCGCCGCCGGTTTCACGCCAAGGCGCACGAGATCCAGGAAACCGGCGTCGATGATGGCGCGTTCGTCGTGGTTGCCGCCCCCGTTCTGCAGGAAGATGTTCTGGCCGTCGTCGGGATTGCCGTTGCCGTCGATGCGGTGGAAGTACCGGCCGTCACCGAGCGGCCCGGATTTGGTGAACGTCCAGGCGCTGACCTGCGACTGCCATCGGTCGGCGGTTTCGCGGTAACGAGCGGCGCCGGCGGTGTCCCCGTTGCGTTCGGCGATGTCGGCGGCGCAGATCAGCCCGGCGATCTCCGCGGCGATGGTGGACGGCGAGTAGCCGCCGTTCTCCTCCCAGCGTTCCTGCGGGGTGGAGGGGCCGCGGGCGACGAGGAAGTCCGCGGATTTCTTCACCTTCGCCCACATCCCCGCGTCGAACCGGCCCAACTGCCACGCGAGCACGATCGGGAAGGCGACCTCGTCCATCTGCAGGCTGGTCCAGCAGTTGGTGCCGTCGAGCCGGGTGTTCTGCGGGAACGAGCCGTCCGGCCGTTGCTGCACGGTGAACAGATAGTCGACCGAACGGTTGGCCGCCGCCGAATCGCCAGCCGCGATCTGCGCGGTCGAAACCTGGTAGAGATCGCGGGACCAGACGGCGTGGTATCCGCAGTCCCCGGTGGTGTTCGCGTCCTTCGCCTCACCCCACGGATTGGTGAGCGACGCGACGTTCGCTCCCGGATACGTCTTGTCCTCGTGGGCCTTGAGGGTCATGAGCGCGACGTTGTACTGCGTGGTCAAGCCGGCTCCGGTGATCGAACGAGGCACCGCGGCCAGCGAAGACAGGTAGCCGTTCCAGCCGGACCGGTAGGCGGTTTCCGCAGCCCCGAAACCGCCGGCGAGCGAGGCGGACGCGTTCGCCGACGCGGCGCCGCGATCACCGCCGAAACCGATCGCGAGGGTGAAGGTGGTGTCGGTGCCCACGGGGATCTGCCCCAGCTGCACCAGGTTCCCCGGAGTGGAGGCCGAGTCGTACTGTGTGCCGAGGACGTGATCGGCGCTCAGGTCGGCATAACCGTCGCTCGCGGATCCGCTGTAGCCGCTGGTCGCCTTGAGGAAACCGGTGGAGGCGGCCAAGGCGCTGGACACCGGCCCGTCCGAAGCGACCAGCTGCCCGCCGGAAGTGGCGCCGGTGTCCCCCATGCCGCTGTTGTTCAGGGACGGGTTGTACAGCGCGTACAACTGCAGCGGGCCTCCGCTGAGCACCTCGAACCGGGTCTGGATCAGCACGGTGGACCGGGCCGGATCGGCGGTGTGGGTCTTGGTGATCCGGTAACGGCCGTTGGTCGCGGTGTTGATCTGCCGGTAGCTCAGCGAACGCGGATCGGTGAGCACCAGCTGTTTGGTGGTGTGATCGCGTTCGAGCTGGGTGAAACCGGCGCCGTCGGACACCACGTACTGCAGGTCCTGGACGTTGGCGACGTCCACGGTCGGGTAGTAGATCTCGTGGCTGATGCCCTGGCCGAGGGTGAACCACACCTTCGACGCGGCGGCGGTGGCGGTCCCGAAACCTTCTTTGCCCCCGGTCGTCCAGGCCGCCCCGGTGCCCGGCGCGCCGGGAGCGTCCGCCAGTGGCGCGGCGCTCGCCGGTACGGGTGCCACCAGGACTGCCGCGGTCACCAGCGCGATCGTCGCGCGACGCCGCTTCGGAGATTTCATGTCGATCCTTCCCACAGGCTTCATCGACGGCAGGATTTGTTGTTAGCGGCAACTTATTCGCTGTCCGTCTTCACCGGCAGGGCCGATCGGAGTAACCCGGACCAATCGCGGGGGTGGTCCGGTCATGGATCCGGCCCCGCCGCGAGGTGCGACGGGGCCGGATCAGGGTTTCCGAGGGATCAGCCGACCGGGCGCGGCTTGAGGTTCACCTCCACCGTGTTGCCCGGACCGGCGGCGACACCGCTGACGATGTCGTTGAGGAATCCGCAGCCCTGCAACGGCGGCAGGGTGTAGGAACCGGTGAGCTTTCCACCGGCCAGCGGATCGAAGCCGGCCTTCGACTGGAGCGGGATCTGGGCGGGCGTCTTCGTCTGGCAGGCCGGGCTCGCCGAGACAGGGAAGCCGAAGACGCTGATCCGCGGCAGTTTGACGGTCACCGCCGAGGTCGACTTGAGCACCCCGGCCGCCAGCGTGCCGGTGGTCTTGCCCGCCGACGCGAACTCGATCTTCGCGTTGACCGGGACGAAGCCCCAGAGCGTGAGTTTCGCGCTCGTCGGGTTCAGCGTGAGGTCGGCGTCGAAGGTCCCGTTCGCCAGGGTGATCGCGGCGTTGATACCGCCACGCAGGTCGATCGGGCCGGCGAGCTTCTTCAGCTGCGTTTTGCCGGTCAGGTCGTAGCTGTACTTGACGACCGGGGACGTGTTCGGCTGGGTTTTCGCCGTGACCGGCGAGGACGCGGCCGACTTGTTCCCCGCGGCGTCCTTGGCGACGACGGTGAACGAGTACTCCGTGTCGGAGGCGAGACCGTCCACGGTCGCGGAAGTCCCCGTCACGGTCTTGACCAAGGCGCTGCCGTTGTACACGTCGTAACCGGTGACACCGACATTGTCGGTCGCGGCATCCCACGCGAGGCTCACGCTGGTCTGCGTGGTCCCGGTGGACCGCGGGTTGGCCGGCGCACCGGGCGCCTCCGTGTCGGGCGCGGCCTGCGTCCGGACGGTGATGGCGGCGCTAGGGGTCGACATGTTGCCCGCCGCGTCCTTCGCGACCACGGTGAACGAGTACTCCGTGTTCGCGGTGAGACCGTCCACGGTCACGGAAGTCCCGGTCACGGACTTCACCAAGGTGCCGCCGTTGTAGACGTCGTAACCGGTGACGCCCACGTTGTCCGTCGCCGCGTTCCATTCGAGGCTCACGCTGGTCTGCGTGGTCCCGGTGGAACGGGGGTTGCCCGGCGCGACAGGAGCCTGCGTGTCAGGAGCGGCCTGCGTTTTCGCCGTGACAGCGGCACTGGGGGCCGACGCGTTGCCCGCGGCGTCCTTCGCGACCACGGTGAAGGAATACTCCGTGTCCGGCGCCAGACCGTCCACGGTCGCGGAAGTCCCGGCCACCGTCTTCACCAACGTGGTGCCGTTGTAGACGTCGTAACCGACGACGCCCACGTTGTCGCTCGACGCGTTCCAGGACAGCGCGACGCTGGACTGGGTGACATCGGCCGCGGCGAGACCTGCCGGGACACCAGGTGCTTCGGTGTCCGGAACCGTGGCCGTCCGGGCGGTCACCGGCGCACTGGGTTCCGACTTGTTCCCGGCCGCGTCCTTGGCGACGACGGTGAAACTGTACTCGGTGTCGGCGGTGAGACCGTCGACCGTGGCATTGGCCTCCGTCACCGACTTCACCAGCGTGGTGCCGTTGTAGACGTCGTAACCGACAACGCCGACGTTGTCGCTCGAGGCGTCCCATGCCAGGCCGACACTGGAGGCCGAGGTACCGGTCGCGTGCAGGTTGCCCGGCACACCGGGCGCCTGGGTGTCGGGCGCGGCCTGCGTCTTCGCCGTGACCGAGGCACTGGAGGCCGACGCGTTACCGGCGGCGTCCTTCGCGACCACGGTGAAGGAATACTCGGTATCGGCCGTCAAACCGTCGATCGTGGCCAGGGGTTCCGTGACCGACTTGACGACTTCGGTGCCCTTCAGAACGTCGTAACCGGTGACACCGACATTGTCGCTCGAAGCGTCCCAGGCCAGCGTCACGCTGGTTTGGGTCGTTCCGGTCGAGTGCACGTTCGCGGGTGTCGTCGGCGCCTGCGTGTCAGGAGCCTTCGCGGTCTTGGCGGTAGCGGGCGCGGTGGCAGGCGAGACGTTGCCCGCCGCATCCTTGGCCTTGACGGTGAAGGCGTACTCCGTGTCCGGGGTCAGGCCGTCGACCGTGGCCGACGTGCCGGTCACAGACTTGACGAGGTTGGCTCCCGCGTAGACGTCGTAACCGGCCACGCCGACGTTGTCGGTGGCGGCACCCCAGGACAACGCGACGCTGTTCTGAGTCACTTCACCGACCGTCACGGCACCGGGCGCCGAAGGAGCGGTCGTGTCGGCGGCGGGAGTGACGGTGAAGGTGTGCAGGACGTTGGCCTGGCCGTTCGCCGGGGTGCAGTCCGCGACGAACGTACCGAGGCCGGTCTCCGCACCCGAAGCCGTCAACGGCGTCATGGTCAGCACCAGATCGTGCACCGAAAGCGTCGCCGTTCCCGGCTGGTCGAACCGCAACGCCGGCGCGGAACCGCTCGCGTTGACGATCAGGTCGTTGCCCTTCGGCGGAATCGGCTGCTGCGGGATGGCCGTCGGCACGCCGACCGCGAGATGTCCCTGTGGGCTGGAGACCAGCGAAGTGGCCAGCGCGGAGCCCTTGAGGGTTTCGGCGCCGACGAGCCGCAGCCCTTCGGTCGCGGTCTTCCCCGCGTTGGACACGGCCGTGATGTCGATCTTCGGGGTGAACTGGCCCACCGGGATCGTGTCGGGCAGCGTGGCGTTGACGTCGACCGTCACGTCCTGGTTGCCGATCAACGGGAACGGGCAGCTGTAGATCTGCCGCAGCGGCGGGTGATTACCCGTGCCGACAACGGCTTCCGGGGCGACCGGCGAACCCGTCACCGTGTAGGTCTGGAGAACGGTCTCCTGCCCCGGCGCGAGGACGCAGTCCGAGGTGAAGGTGCCGAGGCCCGTCGGGGTTCCGTCGGCCTTGAGCGGGGTCATCACCAGCTGGAGACCGGTCACGGCGAGCGATGCGGTGCCCGGCTGGTCGAACCTCAGCGCGGGAGCACTGCCCGTGGCGTTGACGACGAGGTCGTTGCCCACCGGCGGAATGGGCTGGTTCGGCACGTCGGAGTCGACCTTCACCGTCATCGTGCCCTGGCTGCCGGGCATCGTGACGGTCGAGGTCGCCTTCGCGGTGCCCTTGATGGTTTCGGCGCCGACGAGACGAAGGCCCTCAGTCGCCGTTTTGCCCGCATTGGACACGGCGGTGATCTCGATGGCGGGCGTCAATTTCCCGGCCTCGATCGTCGAAGGCTGGGTGGTCTTGATGGTGACCGAAACGTTCTGATCACCGATCAACGGAAATGGGCACGAGTAATTCTGGGTGAGCTCACCCGGAGCCGCGGCACTGGTGCCCGAGCCTATCGTGAGACCCAGCGCCACCAAGGCCGCCGTACTGACGACGGCGATGCCCCCAGTGGCCAGTCTTCGACTACGTCTTCTGTGTTTCACAGGTCCCTCTCCAACACATAGACCACGCTCGCCGAAAACGCCGAAAACGAATGTCACCCGCTTCCGCGGGGTTCTTCTTCGGCGGGCGCGTGTGCAGTTCACGGTTATGCCACAGGGAATTAACACACCCGCCGGGCACACCAGGCAAGCAAAATCACAAAGCCCGTGAGACCATTCGATGTCTTTGTCACACGCGACCGATTCGCCCTTCGCGAATCTGTCAGCCGCGCGTCCAAAACGTCCGCCATCACATCGCCGAAGGTGGTTACTCGCCAACAGGAGCGTGATCAAGTCGGAAGAGGCGAGGGTGCCAGGGCGCCCGCTCGGGACCGAAGGGGCCTATCGCCGCATGTAACCGACCCTCGGCCGGTGCCCCCAATGTGGCATTGGGGACGCTGAGCGTCTCCAATGCCACATTGGGGGCACCCGAGCGTCGTCCACAAAGGACACGTCACGGTGAGCCCGGACCGGCGGCGGTCACGAACCGGTCGAGTACTCCGAGAAGATCTCGCCCAGAACGCGCCGCGCGTCCGCGGCTTCCTCGCCGGCGCGGCCTCTTGTCCGCGCGCAGGCGACCAGCGTCTTCCACAGGGCCCAACCCCGCCCCCGCGCCCACGCCGCGTCGTCGACCGAAAGCCGGTCGCGGAACGCCTGCCTGCCGTCGGTGCTCAGCAACGTCCAGGCAATGGCCGTGTCACAGGACGGGTCGCCGACACCGCAGGTCCCGAAGTCGATGACGGCCGCCAGCTCCCCGCCGTCGAGCAGCAGGTTCCCCGGTGCGACGTCGCCGTGGAACCAGAAGTCCACACCGTCCCAGGGAGCGTCCAACGCGGTCTGCCAGATCTCGCGGGCCAAGCCGACGTCGATGTCGCCGTCCAGCGCCGTGAGTGCGCGCTCGGCCTGCGCGTCATAGGTGCGCAGGGTGGCACCCCGGAACCAGTTGTGCTTGCCCGGCTGTGGGCCGTCCGCGGCATCGACCTTCCGCAACGCCGCCAGGAAACCGGCCAGGTCGAGACCGAACCGGACAGGGTCGGAAATACGGCTCGCGCTCGCGGGTTCGCCGTCGAGCCACCGGTACACCGACCACGGGAAGGGATAGCCCGCGCCGGGCCGGCCTTTCGCCAGCGGCACGGGAATGGGCAGCGGCAGCCGGGGCGCGAGAGAAGGAAGCCATCGCTGTTCCTTGTCGACCGCCAATGCGTACTCGGCCGCACTCGGCAGGCGCGCCACCATTTCCTCGCCGAGCCGGAAAGTGACGTTGTCCCAACCGGATTCGGCCACGGCCCGAATCGGGAGCCCGGCCCACCACGGGAACTGCTCGGCGACCAATCCGCGCACCTGCGCCACCTCGACGGCGACTCGCCGCGGCATCGGGCCGAGATCCGGCGTACTGCTCAACACGACATCCTCGCTCGACGAAGTCTTGACCGGTCGCGCCCGCCGAATCACAGCTCGGCAGACGCGACCGGGACCGTCGAGACGTTAGTCGAGTGTCCAGTAAGCCGCATGGGACTTTCCGGCAGCGGTGCCGGCGACACCGACGACGCGGCCGTTGTCGCTGATCCGGTAGGCCTGGCTGCGGGTGCCGCCGGGCAGCTTGCCGAGTTGCCTGCGTTCCCCGTTCTGGAACCAGACCGTCGCCTGACTGCGGAAAGTGCCCGCCGCGGTGCCCTGCGCGTTGACCGCTTCGACGTCGGCGCCGAGGCCGTCGTCGGCAAGGATGGCGACGTCACCGGCGGGATCCCAGATCACCGCCGAGCGGCGAGGCGGATTGAGGTAGCCGGTGCCGACCACGTAACCGGTGGAGCCGACCCCGTAGACCCAGACGGAGTGCGGGCTGGGCCATTCCATGGGGTGAACCACACCGTCCCGATCCCATTTCGCCGGAATCGGCGTCCCGCCTGCCTGGCGCATGGTTCCCGCGGCGACCCCGGCCTCGTTCATCCGGCTCGCCCCGCTGCTCGCGCCCAGTGGCACCAGCTCGGTGATCGGCCCTCCGTTCACCCACCGCACGGCCTGGTTCGCCGCGGCGCGGACGGCGCTGCCGACGATGATGGTGCCGTCGGCGGAGATGCCCTCGGCCATGCTCCAGGTCTCGCCGGGCAACGTACCCAGATCCGTGGCCACGCCATCCGGATCCCAGCGAAAGCCGTGATAGTGGTTGTCCGGCGTCAGCCAGTTGCCGACGACGACGCCGGTGTCGCTGATCGCCCACCCGGTGGCGTTGTGGTAGCCCGGCGGAAGCTGCAGCGCGGTCGCCTGGCCCGCGGCGTCCCAGCGAACCGGCACGGCGGTGGTCGCTGTCAGCACGTAGCCGACGGAAACCCCGTGACCGTTGATGTCACGCACCTGGCCCTCGGTGCCGCCCGGCGTGGGCAGCGCCATGATCTGGCCGTCCGCGCTCCAGCGAACCGGATGACTGCGCTTCGGGGTCGGGCCGAACAACGACAGGCCGATCATCTCCCCCGCCTCGTTGACCGCCAGGACCGTGCTCTCGTCGTCGCCGGGCAACGTCCCGAGATCCACCGGCCCCACCGTGGTGGCCTGCGCGGTCCCCGTCACCGCGCCCGTGATCACCACAACTGCCGCTACCAGCGACAACATCCGTCTTCGCCCCGCGGGCACACGATTTCTCGTCACGATGACTCCCCAATCCCGATCCGGTGGTGTGCGATGTGCAGCCCCCGGTGCGACAGTAATGCATTTTCTTCACGAATTGCTCGCGTCGTGATGTCGTTACACACGAACAGCCGACCGATTCCGCCTGGGAAGTCAACCCTTGTGGCCGGTACGCGAATAGTGCTATCCGGATGCCCGCTCTCGAAAACCACGCAAGTTCGTGATACGAAAAGCGCGGGGAGCCCGAAAAACGTCGCCGGAAACATAAAACGGTGACAAAGTCCGCGATTTTCCTTGATCTTCGATCATGCGTCTGTTCTTCTCCGCCGGAGCGGGTTGCAGCCCAATGCCACGTGGCTTGAGTTGATCTTGGGCAGGTCTTGATCGCAAGCGGTTACGGCCGGCGGTGGGGTGAAGGCTCCCTTCGCCGCGTCTGATACGGCGAAAGGAGCCTGCAGCCCTGGTCAGGCGCGAGGGGACGTGGGTGGCGATTCGGGTTAGATCCAAGGGTGTTTTAGGTACCTACATGGTTGAGGCTGCGGTTGATGTCAGGCCTCGAACTCGGTATCGCCACGTTCGCCTCCCAGGCACCAACAGTCACGACAGTGGCACGTGAAGGCCCCCTTCCCTCGGCTGAGCCGAGGAAACTCGACCTTCACACCTTCCCCAGGTACGTGAAGGTCTCCGGTCGGGCGCTCGCGTGAGTGGTCGCGCGGCGGTGGGGATGTCGTGAAGGGCCCCATCCTTGCGCCCAGGTACCGGAAGGGGTCCTTCATGTACTTCAAACCCGGCATCACACAAGAAACGCCGCAGGTCACGCAGTAGGTACCTAAGAGAGGCTCGCCAGAACCCGAATCGCCACTCACGACCCGCCGGCGTCGGCGGCACGGCCTGAATCCGTCAGCCGTTCACGCCGAGCCGATCCCCCGGGACGAGCTCGGCGAGGAGCGCGGACTGTTCCCGGCGGTACGCCTCGACGTTCGCCAGTTTGACGTCTTCGTAGCCGCGGACCAGATCGGGCAGCTCGGCCAGCGCCAGGAGCCTGCCGCGATCGGCGTCCTCGGTACCGAAAGCGGCGAGAATCGTTTCCCGGTACTGCGTGACGAGTTCCCGCTCCACCTTCCGGACGTGTGCCTTGCCGAACGGGTCCCAGCGCGTGCCGCGCAGTTTCCGCGCGGCACGCAGCGCGACGAACACCGGGCGGAACTTCGGGCCCAGCGCGATCTTCCGCTTCATTCCCAGCGCGCGGAGCACGGGCGGGTGCAGACGGTAGGCGTAGCGGCTGCCCACCCCGAACTCCGCCTCGATCCCGGCGAGCACGGCGGGATCGAGCGAGAGCCGCGCGACCTCGTACTCGTCCTTGTAGGCCATCAGTTTGTGCAGGTTGCGGGCCACCGCTTCGGTGACGGCGGTCGACTCCCCTTCCAGCACCCGGACGCGCTCGACGAACTCGGCGTAGGCCCGCGCGTAGCGAGCGTCCTGGTACTGGACGAGTTCGGGAACGCGGATGTCCAGCAGGCGCGCCAGTTCCGAACCAGGCTCCGCGTGCACGAGCGCGCGGGCACGCAGGGCGGCCGCCGACGGAGCCGGGGTCGCGGCGACGGCGGGAGGGGCGACAGCGGCGTGCAATCCTTCGGGATCGGCGACGAGCTGCCTGCCGCGCCGGAAAGCCTGGAGGTTGCCCGCGACGGCGACGCCGTTGAGTTCGATCGCGCGTTCCAGGCTGGCCGCGTCCAGCGGGATGGCGCCGGTCTGGTGCGCCGCGCCGAGCTGGAGGATGTTGGCGAACTGGTCGTCGTCGAACAGCGTTTCCGCCAGTGCCCGCGCGTCGAGCGCCACGGTGCGCGCCGCGCTCTCCGAGATCGCGCCCCGCACGGCCGCCGCATCGGGGAAGGACACGGTGGTGTCGACGACCATCCGGCCGGTCGGCACCTCGGTCGTGGAGACCACGGCGGTGGTCCGGCCGGGGTCCGTCACCGTCAGATTCGCGGGGTCCGCGCCCACGAGGACGTCACACGACAGGTAGAGATCGCATTCCCCGGCCGCGAGTTTCGGGGCCTGCGGTGTCGGCTCGGCGGTGATCTTCAGATCCGAGACGACGGCGCCGCCCTTCTGTGCGAGCCCCGTCTGGTCCAGCGTCCGGACCTGCCTGCCCTCGATCACGGCGGCCGTGGCGAGGATCTGCGCGACGGTGACCACGCCGGTCCCGCCGACGCCGGTGATCCGCACGGTGAAGTCGGTGCCGGAGGTCTCGGGTTCGGGCAGCTCGGCCGCGGTGATCTCCGCGAGCCGCGCCCGGTGTTTGCGCCCGGTGGGCAGCACCGTCATGAACGACGGGCAGTCCCCCGCCAGGCATGAATAGTCCACGTTGCACGACGACTGGTGGATCGCGGTCTTGCGGCCGAACTCGGTGCTCACCGGCTGCACGGACAGGCAGTTCGACTTCTCGCCGCAGTCGCCACATCCTTCGCACACCCGCTCGTTGATCACGACCTTGGCGGCCGGGGTCTCCAGCTTGCCGCGACGGCGTTTGCGGCGCTTTTCCGCGGCGCATTCCTGGTCGTGGATGAGCACGGTCACCCCGGGGACAAGCGCGAGTTCCTCTTGGGTGCTCAGCAGTTCGTCGCGGTGCCGGACCTCGACACCGTCGGGCAGCCGGACGCCGCGGAACCGCTTCGGCTCGTCACTGGTGATGACCACCTTGGCGACGCCTTCGACCAGCAGCAGCGACGCGAGCCGCTCCACCGGCAGGCCACCGACGGCGTCCTGTCCGCCGGTCATCGCGACGGTCGCGTTGTAGAGGATCTTGTAGGTGATGTTCACCCCGGCGGCCACCGCGGCCCGCACCGCCAGGCTGCCGGAATGGGTGAACGTGCCGTCGCCGATGTTCTGCACGAAATGCGAGGCGTCGACGAACGGCTCCATCCCGAGCCACTGCGCGCCCTCGCCGCCCATCTGGGTCAGGCCGACCACGTCCCCGACCTGTTCCGGTTCCATGAACAACGCCATCGCGTGACAGCCGATGCCACCGCCCACCACCGTGCCCTCGGGCACCTTGGTCGAGGAGTTGTGCGGGCAGCCGGAACAGAAGTACGGCGTCCTGGTCAGCAACGGCACCGAGATGCGCTCACGGCGTCGTCGCTGCCGCCACGCGGTCACCGACGGGATCTCGTGGTGCTCGCTCAGCCGCGCGGCCAGCACCCTGGCGATGGCGTCCGGGTCGAGTTCGCCGAGTTCGGTGCACAGGGTGCGGCCGTCCGGACCGGTCTTGCCGTGCACGGCGGGCGCGCCGGCGGTGCCGTACAGCACCTCCTTGATCGCCGACTCGACGAAGGAACGCTTCTCCTCCACCACGACGATCTCGCTCAGGCCGTCGGCGAACCGGCGGATGATCGACGGTTCGAGCGGGTGGATGACGCCGAGTTTGAGGATCCGGATCCCGTGCCGGGACAACGCGTCGGCGTCCAGGCCGAGCAGCCGCAGCGCCTGCATCAGGTCCAAATAGGACTTTCCGGCGGTGACGATGCCGACGTGGTCCGCGGGTCCTTCCTGGACGATCCGGTTGACCCCGCTCGCGCGCACGTACTCGACGGCCAGCGGCAGGCGTTCGGTGTACAGGCTGCGTTCGAGCGCCATCAACGTGGTGCCGAGCAGTCGGGAGCTGGGCTTGTGCCGGTACGCGGGCAGCGCCAGCTCCGGCGCCGTCCACCGCGGCCGGACGTGCGCGGTGCCCGCGGCGTCGGCCACGTTCGCCACGAGTTTCATCGACGACCACAGCCCGCTCGCCCTGGACAGCTCGACCGCGTGCAGGCCGAAGTCCAGCACGTCCTGGGAATCGGCCGGGAAGAACACCGGCATCGCCAGGTCGGCCAGCGCGAGCTCGGAGGCGCACGGCACCGAGGAGGACTTGGCGTTCGGGTCGTCGCCGACCAGCGCCACCGCGCCGCCCGCCGGATCGGTACCCGCGAGGTTGGCGTGCCGCAGGGCGTCGGTCGCCCGGTCGAGACCGGGTGCCTTGCCGTACCAGAACCCGGTGACCCCACCGCGCGACGAACCGACCGACGCGGTGAGCTGGCTGCCCATCACCGCCGTCGCGGCGAGTTCCTCGTTGAGGCCGGGGCGGTGCACGACGTCGTGCTTCTCGAGCAGGACGGAGCGGCGGCCGAGCTCGAGGTCGTACCCGGCCAGCGGGGAACCCTCGTAGCCGGAGACGAACACGGCGGGCGACGCCCCGGCGGCGCGGTCGTGGCGCACCCGGTCGAACAACATCCGGACCAGGGCCTGGACCCCGCTGAGGTAGACGGTGCCGTCTTCCCGCAGATACCGGTCCTCCAACGTGAACTGCTCCACCAGACCTGCCTCCTTCGGCACCCCCGTGCGACGTCACGACAGGAGACCCGACCGCGCGGGCCGCCGCAACAAGCGGCAGTCTATTGACCCCCAGCACGCAAAAAATACGGCCCATCCTCACCGCTGGCCGATATCCGTTGCGTCTGCGTACCATCCTGGCTCATGGCGGACCAGCTCATCGACGAGACCGATCGCGAAATCCTCGAACTGCTGCGGGAGGACGCCCGGCGCACCCTCGGCGACATCGGGGCCCGCGTCACGCTCTCGACCGCGGCGGTCAAACGCCGCATCGACCGCATGCAGGAGGCCGGCGTCATCGTCGGCTACACCGTCCAGATCGACCACGCCAAACTCGGCTGGGCCATCGAGGCGTTCACCGAACTGCGGTTCACCGGAACCACGAAGGTCGGCGAGATCGTCCGCACCACCACCCGGATGCCCGAAGCCCAGGCGGTGTTCACCATCGCGGGCGACCCGGACGCGCTCGTCTGGCTGCGGGTGCGGGACATGGGCCACCTGCAGCAGACCATCGACGAGATCCGGCGGCACCACCAGGTGACGGGCACGAAGACCCTGATGGTGCTGGACTCCTGGACACGCGGGCAGCAGTGGCCCCACCCCGGCGACACCTGAGCCGGCGTGTTCGCCCTCCAATCACGCGAGTTCCGCCTCCAATCACGCGTGATCGCCCTCCTATCACGCGTGATCGCCTTCTGATCACGCGTGATCGCCGCTTGGCCCCGTGTTTCCCCGCATCAGCCGTTCTCCCGTCCGCGCGAGGTACTCGCCGAATTCAGGCGGTTCCTCCACCGTGAACCCGATGTCGGTGAGGGTGAGGACGACGGCCAGCCATTCGAAGGAATCGACGTACGCGACATAGCGGCAGCGGTGGTCGCCGAGGGCTTCGAAACTCCCGTCGATCCGGTGGAGCCGGGCCGCGGCCTCCTCCGCGCCGACGTCCAGGGTCAGCGTGATCCGGAGCGATTTCGGGCTGTGGAAGCGTTCTTGGAGATGAGCCGCCACGTCGTCGACGGGCAGGGCGCGGGGCTCGAAGGCCACCTCGGTCGTCTTCGGCTCGGCGATCCGGTCGAGGCGGAAGCTGCGCCAATCCCGTCTGCCGAGGTCCCACGCGTAGAGGTACCACCGTTTGCCGAGCTGGACGAGGCGCATCGGCTCGACCGTCCGTGCCGACGGGCCGTCCTTCGCCGTGTACGCGAACTCGAGGCATCGGCGAGCCGCGATCGCCGCGGCGAGGACGTTCAGGACGTCCTGAGTTACCCGCGGTGGTTCACCGGTCCCGAACTCGACCGCGGCGAGCATCGCGTCGGTTCGTTTTCGCAGCGCCGAGGGCAGGACACGCCGGAGTTTCGCGGCGGCGCGGTCCGCCGATTCGGCGGTCAGGTCGACGCCTGTTCCGCCCGCCGCGGCGAGCCGCAGCCCGAGCACGGTGGCGATGGCCTCGTCGTGTTCCAGCATGAGGGGCGGCAGCGCGGTGCCCGCGACGAGACGGTAGTTGCCGCCCGGGCCGCGGCTGCTCTCGACGGGATAGCCCAGGCCGCGGAGGTGGTCGATGTCGCGGCGAAGCGTCCGGGGCGGGACTTCCATGGCCGTCGCGAGTTCGGCAGCCGGCCACTGGCGGCCGGACTGCAGGAGCGACAACAGCCGAAGCATCCGTTCTCGTGGTGCCGTCATGACGCCTCCCGCTAATTGTGGCCGTAAACCGGCCACATCTCATCGTAGCCTCGGTTCATGGCGAAAGTTCACGATGAGCGTGGCCGGTGGATCACAGTGGAAGGAGCCCGGACGAACAACCTCCGCGACGTGTCGGTGCGGGTGCCGAAACATCGGCTGACCGTGTTCACCGGCGTGTCGGGGTCGGGGAAGTCGTCGCTGGCGTTCGACACGATCGCGGCCGAAGCCGAGCGCCTGGTCACCGGGAGCTATCCCGCCTTCGTCCGGAACCGGCTTCCCCAGCATCCGCCCGCCGACGTCGACCGGATCGACGGGCTGGTCTTCACCACGATCGTCGATCAACGGCGGTTCACCGGGAACGCGCGGTCCACCGTGGGCACGGCGAGCGACATCGGGCCGCTGCTGCGCCTGCTGTTCTCCCGCCTCGGCAAGCCGGGCGCCGGGTTCTCGCCCGCCTACTCGTTCAACGATCCGGCCGGGATGTGCCCGCGCTGCGAAGGGCTCGGCGTCGTCGACGACATCGATCTCGACCGGCTGCTCGACCGCTCGCGGAGCCTGCGCGAAGGCGCCGTGCGCTTCCCGACCTTCGCGCCGGGGACCTACCGGTGGAAACGGCTCGTCCACTCCGGACTCGTCGACCCCGATGTGCCGTTGGGACGGTTACCTGCGGCGAAGCTCGAAACCCTGCTGCACGCCGAAGGACTGCGCCTCGACGATCCCGGCTCCGACTACCCCAAGCACGGCGTCTTCGACGGCATCGTCCCGCGGCTGCGGGACTCGTACCTGCGCAAGACGCCGTCACGCCTCACCGCCGAGGAACAGGAAGGGCTCGCCGGGGTCGTCAGCCGCGGCGTCTGCCCGCAGTGCGGGGGAACCCGCCTCTCCGAGGCCGCGCGCGGCAGCCTGATCGACGGGCGGTCCATCGCGGACTGGTCGGCGATGCCGGTCGGCGATCTGCGTGACGTCGTCGCGGCGGTACGCGATCCGTCGGTGGCGCCGCTGCTGCAGGCGATCAAGGAACGCCTCGACGCGCTGGATTCCGTCGGCCTCGGCTACCTCAGCCTCTCCAGGGAATCGAGGACGCTTTCCGGCGGCGAAGCCCAGCGTGTCAAGATCGTCCGCCATCTCGGCAGCGCGCTCAGCGACGTCTGCTACGTGTTCGACGAGCCCAGCACCGGTCTGCATCCGCACGACGTGCACCGGCTGCTCGAACTGCTGGCCAAACTCCGCGACGCGCACAACACGATCCTCGTGGTCGAACACCATCCCGCGGTCATCGCCGCGGCCGACCACGTCATCGATCTCGGGCCGTCCGGCGGTGACGGCGGCGGACGCGTCCAGTTCGAGGGCGCCCCTCGCGAACTCGCCGCGGCCGGCACCGAAACCGGACGGATTCTCGCTGCCCCGCTTCACTTCCGCGAGCGGACCCGCACCGCCCGCGGAGCCGTGACGATCTCCGGCGCGCGCAGCCACAACCTGCGTGACATCACCGTCGACGTTCCGCTCGGTGTCCTGACCGTCGTCTCGGGTGTCGCCGGATCCGGAAAGAGCACCTTGATCACGGGCGAACTGCCCCGGCGGCATCCCGATTTCCTCGTCGTCGAACAGGCTCCGCTGCGCGGTGGCATCCGCTCCACGCCCGCCACGGTGCTCGGTGTCGCCGAACCCGTCCGCGAAGCCTTCGGCAAGGCCACGGGGAAACACCCGTCGTGGTTCAGCGCCAACGGCCGGGGAGCCTGCCCTGTCTGCAAGGGAAAGGGTGTCATCGTCACCGATCTCGCGTTCCTCGACGACGTCCAGACCGGCTGCGACGCCTGCGGCGGCACCCGGTTCAACCCTGCCGCGCTCGACGCGCGCCTGAACGGCCGGACCATCGCCGACGTCCTGGCGATGAGCCCATCGGACGCCGCCGCCCTGTTCGGCGAGGGATCCCCCATCGCGCGGCGATTGCGCTGGCTGGTCCGGGTCGGGCTCGGCTACCTGACCATCGGGCAGAGCCTCGACACCTTGTCCGGCGGCGAACGGCAACGGCTGCTGCTCGCCCGCCATCTCGCGGACGCCGGCCCCGCAGACAAACTGCGCCTCATCCTCGACGAACCCACCGCCGGACTGCACGGCAGCGACGTCGACCGGCTGCTCACCCTTTGCGACGAGCTGGTCGACGGTGGCGCGACGCTCGTCCTGATCGAACACGACCAACGGGTGATCGCGCACGCCGACCACGTCATCGACATCGGACCGGGTGCGGGCGCCGACGGCGGGACGGTCGTGTTCGAGGGCACGCCGTCGGCTCTGGCCGAGGACTCCGCGTCGCTCACCGGCCGTCATCTGCGAACGCGTTCCCGGCGCCGGACGGCGCCGGGAACACCCACCCGCCCGGGAACAGTTCCCGGGCGAGCGCGATGATTCCCGATCCTGCTTCGCCCGACACGCCGGTACCGAACAGTTCTTCACCCGAATTCGCGTTACTAGCCGACAAGCTCACACGCTTTGTTGGCCTTCATCGCCGGGTCGAGGCCGGGAATCTTGCCGGTCTCGACGACGGACCGGTGCGACACCAAGTCGATCCCGATCACGTGGAGGGACGACTGGGCGTAGTCGACACCGCCCTTCGGAAGCAGCGCCAGCGACTCGGTGACCTGTTTCCGCAGCTTCCGGTAGAAGGTCAGCTCGCCGGCGGCGAGCGTGTTGGCCTCCTGCGCCGGCGGGGCCGCCGGTGGCAGCTTCTCCAGCCCTCCGATCGCCGCCGCCAGCGTGGTGTCCAGTTTGTTCAGCGAAGCCGCCGCCTTCGGCAGATCCGCCTCGGTCTTGATCTCGAAACCCTTGGCCAGGGTGTAGACGCTCAGTCGCATGTCCTTGACCGCGCCGCAGTAGCCGCCCGCCCAGGAGACGAGCGCGGGATCCGGACCGGTCGGGGACGGCGCCGCCGTCGACGGGGCGGGCGACGGCGCCGCCGGATCCGCACCGCACCCCGCCAGCAGGCAGCCGGCGGCAAGCACCATGGTCACTCGAATACGCGTTGCCGCCGGGATCTTCATCCGGCCGAGGGTAAACAGCTCACGCGGGACCGGTCCCCCGCTGCTCGATCTCCGCCCTGTCGACGACCTTGGTGAGGAAATGCTGCTGTCCCAGCGTCCAGACGTTGGTGGCCAAGAAGTACAGCAGCACGCCGATCGGCACCGGGAAGAACGCTCCCGAGACCAGCATGCCGACCGGCGCCAGGTACATCATCAGCTTGGTGATCCCCGCCGTCTCCGGGGCGGTCGCGGTCTGCCGGGTGAGTCCCGAGCGCAGCGAGAAGAACGTGGCCAGGCTCGCGATCAGCATCAGCGGCACGCCGACGGCGATCATGTGGACGTGATCCGTGCCGAACGCGGCCAGCTCCGCCGCCGGTTGCGAAAGCCAGTTCCCGAGCTTCGCGCCGAACAGGTCGGCGTTCAAGAACGACTCCACCCCGGCCCGGTCGAAGACGTGGTTCGACGTGGCTCCCGGGGTGAAATCGCGCAGAACCCAGTACAGGGAAAGGAACACCGGCAGCTGGATCAGCGCCGGGAGACAACCGCCCAGCGGGCTCACACCGCTTTCGGCGTGCAGCTTCTGGATCTCTTTCGCCATCCGCTGGCGATCCTTGCCGTACTTCTCCTTGAGCTGCCGCATCCGCGGCGCGAGCGCCTGCATGCGGCGGCCCGCCCGCAGTGCGCTGAGAGCGGGTTTCACCAGCAGCAGGCGCAGGGTGAAGACGAGGAACACGATGGACAGCACCCAGGCCACGCCGGAGTCAGGACTCGAAAGGGCGCCGAAAACCTTGTGCCAGAACCAGAGAATGGCGGAAACGGGGTACAGGAAGACATCGAACATGACCAGGTCACTCCGTCGGTCGAAGGTGTGTGGGCAGGAGTGACTGCCTCACCTTCGAACGGAAGGTCAGGCAGCCGCGATGCCCACTGACGGAGCCCTGGGACGGACGCGGCCACGCGCGTCGGGATCGCGCAGGCTCAAGTACAGCTGCGCGCGTTCACGCAGGCTGATGGCGCGCACCTTCATCGCGGCGGCCGCCGGTTCGAGGCGGAAGTGTGCCGCGAGCGCGAGCAGGATGACGGCGAGCGACGCGGTGAGGGCGGCGGCCAGCCCGAGCGGGTTGGCGACCGCCACCGACGCCGTCAGCGCGGTGGCCAGGCTCAGCGGGTTGACCCCGCCGACGACCGGGAGCACGACGAACAACTCGGGCAGGAACAGCGCAAGCATCAGCTTGAGCCGCACGCCGAAGTAGGTTCGCTCCACGTCACCGACACTACCGGAGATATTGCGTTGCGTGATTCCGGCGGCCGCGGGCAGGCTGTCGAGATGGGTCACGTCGAAGTCGCGCACGTCGAGTACTACCTACCCGACGGGCGCCTGCTCCTCGACGACGTCTCGTTCCGGGTCGGGGAAGGCAGCGTCTGCGCGCTCGTGGGCGCCAACGGGGCGGGCAAGACGACCTTGCTGCGGCTGATCTCGGGCGAGATCACGCCCGACGGCGGCTCGGTGACCATCAGCGGCGGGCTCGGCGTGATGCCCCAGTTCGTCGGATCGGTGCGTGACGAACGGACAGTGCGGGACCTGCTCGTGTCCGTGTCGTCGGAAGCGCTTCGCGCCGCCGCCCGCGCCGTCGACGAGACCGAACTCGCCTTGATGGAACGCGACGACGAAGCGAGCCAGATGGCGTACGCCCAGGCGCTCGGCGACTGGGGTGACGCGCGCGGCTACGAGGCCGAGGTCATGTGGGACAAGTGCACGACGGCGGCGCTCAACCTTCCGTACGAGAAGGCGCGCTGGCGCGAGGTGCGCACCCTGTCCGGCGGCGAGCAGAAGCGGCTGGTGCTGGAGGCGTTGCTGCTCGGCGGTTCCGGCGTCCTCCTGCTCGACGAGCCGGACAACTACCTCGACGTCCCCGGCAAGCAGTGGCTGGAAGAGCGGCTGCGTGAGACCCAGAAGACCGTGTTGTTCGTTTCGCACGACCGGGAGCTCCTCGCGCGGGCGGCGAAGAAGATCATCAGCGTCGAACCCGGGCCCGCCGGCGGCGACGTCTGGGTGCACGGCGGCGGCTTCGACACCTACCACCAGGCACGCGCGGAGCGCTTCGAACGCTTCGAGGAACTCCGCCGACGGTGGGACGAAAAGCACGCCCAGCTCAAGAAGCTCGTCGCCGACATGCGTCAGTACGCCGCGCGCAGCGACGAAATGGCTTCGCGCTACCACGCCGCACAGACACGTTTGCGCAAGTTCGAAGAGGCCGGAGCGCCTGCCGCTCCCCCGCGTGAACAGAAGATCACCATGCGCCTGCGCGGCGGCCGCACCGGTGTCCGCGCGGTCACCTGCGAAGGGCTCGAACTCCGCGGCCTGATGAAACCGTTCGACCTGGAGGTCTTCTACGGCGAACGGGTCGCGGTGCTCGGCTCGAACGGCTCCGGCAAGTCGCATTTCCTGCGCTTGCTGGCGGGCGAGGACGTCGCGCACGACGGACTGTGGAAACTCGGCGCCCGCGTCGTCCCCGGCCATTTCGCGCAGACACACGCCCATCCCGAACTGCTCGGGCACACGCTCGTCGACATCCTCTGGACCGGCTACGCGCGAAGCCGCGGGCCCGCGATGAACATCCTGCGCCGCTACGAACTCGACGGCCAGGGCGATCAGCGGTTCGAGAAGCTCTCCGGCGGGCAGCAGGCGCGGTTCCAGATCCTGTTGCTGGAGATCGGCGGCGCCACCATCCTGCTGCTGGACGAGCCGACCGACAACCTCGACCTCGCCTCGGCGGAAGCATTGCAACTGGCGCTCGAGGCGTACGAAGGCACCACTATCGCGGTGACGCATGACCGGTGGTTCGCGCGCTCGTTCGATCGATTCCTCGTGTTCGGCTCGGACGGGCGGGTGCGGGAGACGCCGGAACCGGTGTGGGACGAGCGGCCGGTGCAGCGGGCGCGGTAATACCCCGTCGGGCAAGGAAAGGCGACACACCCTCCGACGGCACCACCGGTGTCCACGTCCTATGGTTCAATGCCGCCGCATCGTCCGAAGGCTGGAGATCTCGTGAGAGCCGCCGCAATTCCCTTCGCCATCGCGGCCTTGTGCTGCACGGCTTTCCTGGTGAGCTTCCTTCGCGACCGGCGCCGGCTGCGGAACGGCTTCTACCTGTTCTTCGCGCTTCTGTTCATCGGCGTGACCTTCATCGCGCTGCTCGCCTCGGTGTCGCCGGAGGCGGCGGGCTTCGTGGCGGTCGGCGTGATCCTGCTGATCGTCCCGACGGTCCTCGCGCTGACGGTCTTCCTGATCTTCAACGGGATCACCATGCTCCGCCGCGAAGGACGCAGGCTGGCCAACGTGCTGTCGCTGTTGACCGGGGTCGGCATCTGCGCGCTGATCGTGTTCAACGCGACGGTCACGCAACTGGCGTGGGAGCCTCTCGACATCCTTCGCGGCAGCCTCAACGGAATCGTCGTCTACGTCTCGTTCCTCTTCGTCTGCTTTCTCCTGTACTCGATCGTCTACGGCCGCATCCGCACCGAGAAAGGCGTGGACTTCGTCGTCGTCCTGGGCTCGGGACTGCTGGACGGTCACCAGGTGCCACCACTGCTGGCCGGTCGCCTGAAGCGGGCCAAACGCGTCGTGGAGGCGGAAGCCCGCCGCGGCGGAGAGCCGATGGTGGTCACCTCGGGCGGGCAAGGGCCTGACGAGGACCTGCCCGAGTCCCACGCCATGGCCGGCTATCTGGTCGAGAACGGGCTGGCGAGGGAGCGGATCCTTCTGGAGGACCGGTCGCGGACGACCTTCGAGAACCTCACCTTCAGCGCCGAGATCATGGAGCAGCGCAAGCCGGACTACCGGTGCACGGTGGTCACGAACAACTTCCACGTGCTCCGCGCCGCCCTCATCGCCCGCCGCGCGAAGGTGAACGGCCAGGTCATCGGGTCGCCGACGGCATGGTACTTCTGGCCGAGCGCCACCATCCGCGAATTCGTCGCCATCCTGGTCGACCACAAGTACAAGAACCTGGTCTTCTGCGGGCTCATCGTTCTTTCGCAGGTGTCCCGCGCGTTCTCGTGAGGCGTCTTTGGGGTTCGCGGTCGTGGGGATGTCGTGAAGGCGTGTCGCGAAAGCCACTTTCGCGACGTCAGATGTCCCGAAAGTGGCTTTCGCGACACCACCCCGGGGGGGGCGTGATTGTTTGGGGTGGGTAG